>DASVFS010000236.1:0-20491 GCA_036379915.1 Conexibacter sp.
TTCGAGCTGTCGCCGCCGGTGGGCCGGCCGGAGCGCGTCAGCTATCTGCGCACCGAGCCGTCGCTGCGCTGGATGGGCCTGCACGTCGGCGGTGCGGCGACCCACACGTCCGGAGTCGTCAACGGCCTCGTCGCCGACGGCGTCGACGTGCACGTGTTCGCGCCCGAGCAGCCGGCCGGGACCGAGCGCGTGCCGTGCACACCGGTCGAGGCGCGGCGGCTCTACCAGCTCGCGCACTGGCTGACGCTGTTCGACTACTCCGACGACGTCGTCGCCGCGGCCGCCGGTCGCCCCGTCGACGCGGTCTACCAGCGCTACGCGCTCGGCTCGCACGCCGGCCTCAGCCTCGCGCGCCGCCTCGGCGTCCCGCTGATCCTCGAGTTCAACGGCTCGGAGATCTGGACCGAGCGCCACTGGGGCGGCGGGCGCGTGCCACTCGTCAGAGCGCTGTCGGCGCTGGAGCGCCGCAACCTCGTCGACGCGACGCTCGTCGTCGTCGTCTCCGAGGTGCTGCGCGACCAGCTGGTGGAGGAGGGGATCCCGGCCGAGTGCGTGCTCGTCAACCCGAACGGCGTCGACGTCGACGCGCTCGCGCCGCTGCGCGCGCAGCCGCCGGCGGCGTGGCGTGCGCAGCTCGGGCTGCCGGAGGCGCCGACGGTCGGCTTCATCGGCACGTTCGGCCTGTGGCACGGCGTCAAGGTGCTGCCCGCGCTGATCGACGCCGTCCGGCGCGAGCGCCCGGATGTGCGCTGGCAGCTCGTGGGCAACGGTCCGCTGCACGCCGAGGTCGCGCAGGAGCTGCGCGAGCGCGGGCTCGCCGAGGTCGTCGAGCTGACGGGCGCGCTGCCGCACGACGAGGCCGTCCGGCGGCTCGCGGCGTGCGACGCGTTCGTCTCCCCACACGTGCCCAACCCGGACGGCACGCGCTTCTTCGGCTCGCCGACGAAGCTGTTCGAGTACATGGGGCTCGCGCGACCGATCGTCGCCAGCGACCTCGACCAGATCGGGGAGGTGCTCGAGGACGGGCGCACCGGACTGCTCGTCGCGCCGGCCGACGCGGACGCCGCCGCGGCCGGCGTCGTGCGGCTGCTGGGCGACGCGGAGCTGCGCGAGCGGCTCGCCGCGGCCGCGCTCGCGGAGGCCGAGCGCACGTACGCGTGGGCCGCGCACTGCCGGCGCATCCTCGACGCGGTCGAGGCGCTCGCCGAGCGGCCGCGCGCGGTCGCGCAGCCGGCGTCATGAACGACGACGTCACGGTCGTCGTCGCCTGCTTCAACTACGGGGCCTACGTCGGCGAGGCGGTCGCGAGCGCGCTCGCGCAGGCGGGCGGGCCGCCGCGCGTGCTCGTCGTCGACGACGGCTCGACCGACCCGGCCACGCACGCGGCGCTCGACGCGCTGCCGGCGGCTGTCGAGCTGCTGCGCCAGGACAACCGCGGCGTGTGCGCCGCGCGCAACGCCGGACTCGCGCGCGTCACGACGCCCTACGCGCTGCTGCTCGACGCCGACGACCGCCTCGCGCCCGGCGCCCTGCAGGCGATGCGCGCGCCGCTCGAGCGCGAGCCGTCGCTCGGCTTCGCGTACGGGACGGTGCGCTTCTTCGGCGCGTGGGAGGGTGAGCTGCGGATGCCGCCGTACGACCCGTTCAAGCTGCTGTACCGCCACACGATCGGCCTGACCGCGCTGATGCGCACGCAGGTCGCGCGCGACACCGGCGGCTTCGACGAGGCGTTCGACTGCTACGAGGACTGGGAGCTGTGGCTCAACGCGCTCGCGCACGGCTGGCGTGGCCGGCAGGTCGACGCGGTCACGCTCGAGTACCGCCGCCACGACGACGGCTCGAAGCAGGCGCAGGACCGCACCGCCTACCGCGCGACCTACCGGCGGCTGCGCGCCAAGCACGCGCAGCTCTACGCGCGCGACGCGGAGCTCGCGCGCGCGGCGGGCGACGGCGCGCTCACGCGCGCGCTGTACCGTCGCTTCTGGGGCCCGCGACCGATCCCGGCCGCGCTCGAGGCCGCCCTGCATCGGCTGCTGTGGAAGGCGTAGGCGCGCGCAGCGCGAGCGTCAGCGCCGCGGTCACGCCCGCCGGCACGCCGACGACGAGCAGCGCGAGCAGCAGCCAGAACAGCCACGGGCCGACCGCGCTGAGCGCCGCCGCGCGCTCGACGAGCTGCGGGACGCGGGCGAGGTACGAGCGGCGGCCCGGCTCGAGCAGCGTGAGCGTGAACGCCTCGGCGACCGGCTGGCCGTCGAGCGTCATCTGCGGGCGCACGATCGCCCAGGGGTGCACGGTGCCGGCGAGCGCGATCGCCCGGCCGCCCGCGTTGCCGACGCAGAGCGTGCCGATCAGGTCGCGCGTCGGCGGCGCGAACGGGATGTCGAGCGCGCCTTCGTAGTCCGCCGGCACGCGCGCGGACGCCTGCGCCCGGTACGCGCCGCCCGAGGCCGCGAGCGACAGGCGCGCCGGACCGGCGCCGGCGCGCGCGATCGTGACGCGCGCGACGCGCCCGTCGGGGTCGAACGGCACGCGCGCGACGCATGCGCGCTGGCCGGGCTGCAGCGCGATCTCCTGCGGCGCGAGCAGCTCGGTGCGCACCGGCGTGCTGCTGACGACCTCGCGGTCGCGCGTCAGCCACGGCAGGATCTGCGTCGCGGCGACGAGCGCCACCACCGCGAGCAGCGTGCCGACGGCGAGCGCGACGCGGTGGCGGGCGAGGCGATCAGCCATAGAAGCGCGCGACGGTCAGGCCGAGGCCGGCGAGCTGGAGCAGCACCCCGCACGCCAGCACGGCGGCGGCGAACGGCGGGCCGAGCCGCCGCGGCAGCGAGGTGGCGACGAACGTGATCGCGAGCGCGAACAGCGCGATCAGCGGCAGCAGGTAGCGGCCGACGATGACCGGGTCCGGCCCGTCGAGCAGCGCCAGGTACGACGCGAGGTGCAGGAAGACGATCCCCGACAGCGCGATCGACGCGAGGCCGAGCAGCACGGCGCCGCGCTCGCGCAGCTCGCGCCGGCGCACGACGACGGCCGTGTAGAGCGCCCCGAGGCCGAGGACCGACGCGACCTGCAGCAGCGCGTACACGCGCGCCGGTAGATGCACGTCGAGCGAGCCGAACGTGCCGTAGAAGGTCTCGACGAACACCTGCCGGAAGCCGTAGTCCGGCCCGAGGCGCGGCTGCATCGTCGGCAGCGGCGGGAAGTAGAACTGCCACACGTGCGAGACGAACTGCCGCGGGTCGAAGCCGCTGTCCCGGAACGCGGCCAGCTGCCCGCCGTACAGGCCGCGGCTGCGGCCGACGACCAGCGCGACCACGAGCAGCGCGGCCGCGGCGGCGAGCCAGCGCCCGAGCACGCGCGACGGCGGCCGCTCGCGCCAGAAGCTGAGCGCCAGCACGACGACGAACGGCGGCAGCAGCGCGAGCCCGCGCCCGTGCGTGAGCGCCGACAGCGCCGCGAGTGCGCACAGCCCGGCCAGGCGCCACGTCGTGCGCCCGCGCCGCAGCGTGCGGATCGACAGCGCGACGAACGCCGTGCCCAGCGCCACGAGCATGATGTCCGGGTTGACGATCGCGCCCATGAAGGCGAGCTGCGGCTGCAGCGCGACGATCCCGGTCGCGAGCACGCGCGCCCACATGCGCCGCGTCAGCTCGCTGATCGCGACCCACGTCAGCGCGACCGTCGCGACGAGCAGCAGCACGCTCGCCAGCCGTGCCGCCAGCAGGCGCCCGAACAGCGACGTGTCCGGGCTGAGGCGGTAGGCGACGGCCTCGTAGACGTAGTAGAGCGGAGGGTTCTTCGCGGCGAAGTTCGCGCCCTCGCCGTCGCTGCGCGCGTTCGGCGGCAGCGCGTGCTCGAAGCGCGTCCAGTCGCGCGCGTCGGCCGCGCCCCACATCGGCCGCGCGTACGGGTTCGCGAGCATCGCGCGCAGGCCGAGCTGGTCGAGCGCACGCAGCTCCTCCGTCGCGTAGGTGCCCGCGCCGGTGAACGCCGAGGAGGACGGCGGCGAGCCCGTCTCGGCGAGGTGCTGGACGTAGGCGAAGTGCTCCGCCTCGTCCGGCCCCTGCAGCGGCGGCAGCACGAGCGCCCACGCGCTGCCGATCACGGCCGTCACGGCCAGCAGCAGCGCCAGCGGGGCGGGCGTCGCGCGCAGCCGCTCGGCGACGCCGCGTCCCGCGCGCGCGAGCGCGCGCGGGACGTTGCGCGCGTGCGCCGATCGGTTCGCGGCGGGCATGCGAACGGCGGAGGCTGGCGGCGTGCGCAGGCGCATTCGGCTAGCGCGAGGGCCGCCGCAGGAGTGCGCGCAGCGGGCGCAGGAGCGCTCTCGCCAGCGGGCGATGGCGCGCCCGCAGCGCCAGCTCGACGCCGGGGACGCGCTTGATCACGCGCGCGAGGCGGGCGGCGCGGCGCAGCTCGATGTGCTCCTTCGCGAGCGCGCGGTCGTGCTCCAGCTGCACGCACGCGTCGGCCATCAGCTGCCGCGCTCCGCCGTCCGCGAGCGCCGGCGCGCGCTGGATCGCGCTCAGCGCCGCCGCCATGAACGTCCCCGCCTGCTCCCACGACGGCCACGCGCGCGCCGTCGCGAGCGCGTTCGTGCGCAGGAAGTGCAGCAGGCGGCGGTCGCGCGCGAGCAGGTCGAGCGCGCGCGCCGTCCCGGCCGCGTCGTCCCAGTCGACGACGAGCCCGTTCCAGCCGTGCTCGACGTACTCCTCGTGCCCGGTGACCGGCGTCGTGACGCACGTCGCGCCCATGTGGAAGCCCTCGAGCGGCGGGCCGTACATGCCCTCGACGCGCGACAGCTTGAGCACGACGTCGCTCTCGGCGTAGAGGCTCGCCATCTGCTGCTGGCTGAGTGGCCCGACGATCGCGTCGGGCGCCTTGCCGGGGACTGCCTCGCGCGCGCCGGTGACGAGCGTCAGGTGCCGCGGCTCGGTCATCCGCTCGACCGCGCCGAGCGCGGCGGGCACCCCCTTGAACCACACGCGCGGGTCGCCCTCGACGACGATCCTCAGCGGCCCGTCGAGCCGCACGTCGAGCTCCTGCGGCGGTGCGAAGACCTGCTTGTCGATGCCGTTGCGCACGTACAGGCAGGGCGACTCCGGCTGCAGCTGCGCGAGCGTGTCGGCGATCCAGCGCGCCTCCGTCACGTACGCGACCGGCAGCCCCTGCGTGAGCGCCGCGAGCGTGCGCTCGGGGACGTTGGGCGGGTAGAAGCGGTGCTCGAGGCTCTGCACGAACGACGCGTAGCGGTCGGCCTCCAGCTCGAACAGCGAGAAGGTCGTCTCCCACCAGGTCGCGATCGCGACGTCGAAGCGCTCGCTGCGCGCGTCCGCGAGCCCCGCGACATGCAGGTGTGCGAGCCCGTCGAACTCCCACGGCTCGCGCTCCTGCTCGCGCGTCAGCACGAGCGTCACGTCGTGCCCGTGGCGCGTGACGAGCTCGCGCGCGTGCTGCACGACCACGCCGACGCCGCCGGACAGCTGGAGGTCGTGGAGCAGGAACGCGAGCTTCACGACGCGTCGTCGTGCGCTTCCCGCGCCGCCCGGCCCCTGCGTGACCCCGAGTGGGAGCGGAGGTAGGCGACCTCGGCCTCGAGCGCGCGGATGCGCGCCACGGCGAACGCGAGATCGCTCTCGCGCTGGCGCTCCCAGCGGCGCTGCTCCTCCAGCTCCAGCTGCACGACGCGCGGCGCCGCGGCGAACGCCTCGGCGCCCGGGCCGAACGCGAGCAGGAAATGGCTCGGCACGCCCTCGCGCAGCGAGACCGACGTGACCTCCTCCGTCGCACCGCCCTCGCGCACGAGCGCCGAGCCCTGCAGCGGCACCTGCTGCACGAGCACGTGGTCGGCCGGCAGCAGGCTGCGCAGCTCCTCCATCGCGCCCTCACCCCACTTCGTCGCGTGGTGCGGGTTCTCGATCGCCCAGAAGGCGTCGTTGGGGACGCTCGCGAGCACGCTCGTGTCGTGCTCGGCGGCCAGCTCGACGAGCAGCTCGACGAGCGGCTCGAACGTCGGCAGGTGCTCGACGACCTCGAAGCAGGTCACGCAGCGCCCGCCGTCGGGCGCGCCCGCCAGCAGCTCGGTTCGCACGCGCGCGAGGTCGTCGCTGCTCGTCAGGTCGGCGGGGAACGCGGCGACCTCGCGCGCGTCGACCGCGGTGCGGGCGCGCTCGACCGCCTCCTCGTCGAGGTCCACCAGCACGACGCGACCGTCGAACGCGCCGCCGAGTGCGGTCGCCGCGGCGATCCCGTTGCCGCAGCCGAGGTCGCACCACGTCGCCCGCTCGCGCACGAGCGCCATCGCCGCCGCATAGCGCAGCTCGTGCTCCACGCGGATCGCGGGCGGGGTGTCGCTGGTGATGCGCTCCTGCCAGTCGGGCATGGGGAAGGGGCCGGGAAGGCGGCTCCGTAATCTACCGGGCGATGGGCCTGACCTTCTCCCGCGGCGGGCTGCCGTATCCGACGCCGCCCGCCGGCGCGCCGCTGCGCGTCGCCTTCGTCGGCCAGGCGACGTTCTTCGAGGCGTGCGCGCTGACGCGCGACGCGGCCGGCCTGAGCACCTGCTTCGTCGAGTTCCGCCAGGACGGCGACGCCGAGCGGATGCTCGCGGCGGTGCGCGACTGGCATCCCCACGTGGTGCTCGTGTTCCGGCCGGAGATCGTGCCGCGCGGCCTGTTCGCGGAGCTGCGGGCGGCGACGCTCGGCTTCCTGACCGAGCCGCTGCCGCGCGCCGGCGGGCGCCGCCACCGCGACCTCGACCTGCGCCTGCGCGCGCTGCGGGCGGTCGACCCGGCGAACTTCGACCGCGTCGTCGCCTTCGACCCGAAGATCGCCGAGGCGGCCGGGCGCTTCCTGCCGGTGTGGCGCTCGCTGCCGCTGCCCGTCGACGACCGCTTCTTCGCCGACGTGCAGCGCGTCGAGCGCAGACCGCGCACGATGTTCGTCGGCCGCTCGACCGAGCACCGCGAGCGGCTGCTGACGCCGTCGAAGCACGCCTTCGACCTGCTGCACGTCGCCTTCGGAGTCGACGCCGAGCGGCTCGACGCGCTGATGCGCGAGCACGACGTCGGCATCAACCTGCACAACGAGCCGTACCCGTCGTTCGAGAACCGCGTCTCGCTGCACCTGGCGGCCGGCCACCTCGTGCTGACCGAGCCGCTCGACCCGACGCACGGGCTCGAGCCGGGGATCGACTACCTCGAGGTCGAGGACCCGCAGGCGCTGTACGACGCGCTCGCGCTGCTGCAGCGCCATCCCAACCTCCACCACCGCGTGCGCGTGCACGGGCGGATGAAGGCGGAGAGCTTCCGCGCCTCGCGCGTCTACCCGCGCCTGCTGCACGACCTGCTGCTCGACCTGCGCGCGTTCGGGACCGAGCGGCGCGCGGCCTGAGCCGCGGCCGGCCTACAGGTCCTCGGCGATCCGCGGCGCCTCGCGGTCGAAGTAGCGGTAGCCGCCGACCGCGAGCGCGAGCATGATGGCCGCCGGCGCGAGCAGCAGCGGCCAGCCGCCGGCGGCGGCCACGGCGCTCGGGTGGCTCGGGTCGATCACCGCGTGGCGGAACTGCTGGATGACCACGGCGAGCGGGTTGATCAGCAGCAGATGCCGCAGCGTCTCGTTCGGGATCGCGTCGAGCGTGTAGAAGATCGGCGTGCCGTAGAACAGCAGCTGCAGCGCCACCTCCCACACCGGCTTGACGTCGCGGTAGCGCACGTACAGCGCCGACAGCAGGGTGGCGAGGCTCGTCGCGAACAGCGCCAGCAGCGCGGCCAGCAGTGGGATCTCCAGCCAGCCCCAGCGCACCGAGCCGCCGGACGCGAGCAGGAAGACGAGCACCACGACCAGGTTGAGCGAGAAGTTCAGCAGCGCCGTCAGCACGACCGACAGCGGGACGACGAGGCGCGGGAACTGCACCTTGCGCACGAGGCTCTCGCGGTCGACGAGGCTCGTGACGGCGGCGCCGGTGCTCTCCGAGACGAACACGAACATCACGATCCCCGACAGCAGCGCGACGGGGTAGTACTTGGCGTCGCTCTTGAACTTGAGCACGTGCGTGAAGACCACGTACAGCACGCTGAACAGCAGCAGCGGCCGCATCAGCTGCCACAGGTAGCCGAGCGCCGAGCCGAAGAAGCGCAGCTTGAACTCGGTCAGCGCGAGCGTGCGCGTGAGGTTGAGGAAGCGCCGCGCGTCGACGCCGATCGCCGCCGGGCCCTTGATGCGCGTGCCGCGCGGCAGCTCGGGCGCCTCGACGCTCATCGCAGCGCCTCCGGGCGGGGGGCGGCGGCGCGTTCGAGCGCGATCTCGTACGGCAGCTGGACGATCGCGTCGGTCGCCTGCGTGCCGGCCACGACGATCGAGCAGAAGTGCTCGCGCCGGTCGATCCACGACGTGCCGCTGCCGCGCACCGCGACGGCCGGCGTCGCGTCGTAGCGGCCGGGGGCGAACACGTTCGTGAACTGCACGCGGAAGACGACCTCCTCGCCGGCCGCGAAGCGGCCCGCGCGCGGCTCGGTCCACAACGTGGAGGCCGACATCACGTGGTGGCGGTCCGCGTTCTCGAGCGTCACGCCGAACAGCGGGTCCTCGACCTCCTCGACGAAGCGCACGCGCGCGCCGAAGGCGCAGGGGCGGCCGGTCTCCAGCGAGGCCGCGGCGACATCGCCGTGCTCGTCCTCGAACCACGCCTCGACGATCTCGGCACGGCCGTCGCCGGCGCGGCTGTCGTCGGCGCCGGCCGTCGCGCCGACGTTCGCGCCGCGGCCGAAGTTGACCTCCAGATAGCCCATCCCCACGCGGCGCGGATCGCCGTCGCGCAGCTTGACGCCGCGCTCCAGCAGCACGGCGCGGTCGCAGAAGCGCTCGACCGCGCCCATGTCGTGCGTCACGAGGATCATCGTGCGGCCCTCGTCGCGCAGGCGGTAGAACTCGTCGAAGCACTTCTGCTGGAAGGCGGCGTCGCCGACCGCGAGCACCTCGTCGATCAGCAGGATGTCGGCGTCGACGTGGATCATCACCGCGAACGCGAGCCGCACGAGCATGCCCGACGAGTAGTTCTTGATCTTCAGGTGCTCGAACTCGCGCAGCTCGGCGAAGTCGATCACGCTGTCGAAGCGCCGCTTCGCCTCGCGTGGGGAGAGGCCGAGCATCGTGCCGTTGATCAGCACGTTGTCGCGCGCCGGCAGGTCCGGGTTGAAGCCGACGCCCAGCTCGATGACGGCCGACAGCCGGCCGTCGACGTAGATCGCGCCGCCGTCGATCCGATAGATGCCGGCCATGCACTTCAGCAGCGTGCTCTTGCCCGAGCCGTTGCGTCCGACGACGCCGACGAACTCGCCGCGCGCGACGTCGAACGAGACGTCGTCGAGTGCGACGAACTCCTGCATGTGGGAGCGTCGGAACGGATGGAGCGCACGCTCCTTGAGCGTGTGCGCGCGCTCCGTCGGCACGCGGAACGCCTTCGAGACGTCGACCACGCTGACCGCGGGCGTCGCTGCGCGGACCGGGGGCATCGGCTGAACGGTACCGGGAGGGAATGCGTCATCCTGTCCGGCAGTGCGCGCCCGCCTCCCCGCCATCACCCCCCGGCGCTACGTGACGATCGCCTACGCCGCGCTCGGCGCGCTGACGGCGATCGTCTTCACCGGCGCCGCCGTGCGGCTCACCGACTCCGGACTCGGCTGCCCGGACTGGCCGCGCTGCTACGGCAGAGCGGTCCCGCCGCTGTCGTTCCACTCGGTCGTCGAGTACGGCAACCGCGTCTTCTCGGCGAGCGTCGGGCTCGTCGTGCTGGGCGCGTGGGTCGCCGCCTTCCTGCGCACGCCGCGCCGCCGAGACATCGTCTGGACGGCGACGGTCCTGCCGCTCGGCGTGCTGGGCCAGGGGATCCTCGGCGGCTTCACGGTCAAGCACGAGCTCGCGCCCGGCTTCGTGATGGCGCACTTCGGCCTCTCGATGCTGATCCTGATCGGCGCCGTCGCGCTCGTCTTCCGCGCGAGAGCGCCCGACCCGCCTGCGCCGGCGCGGCCGCGCTCGCACGATCGCGTCACCGTCTGGCTCGTGCGCCTCCTCGCGTTGCTCGGCGCGGTCGTGCTGTTCGTCGGCACCGCCGCGACGGCCTCCGGCCCGCACGCCGGCGGCAGCGACGGCGAGCTGATCCACCGGCTCGACTTCAAGGGCCCCGGTCACACGCTCGAGTGGGTGATCCACCGCCACGCGACGCTCGCGGCGACGCTCGGCCTCGGCGTGATCCTCGCCTGGTTCCTCGCCAAGCGCCGCGCGGAGAGTCGCGAGCTGGCGGACGCGCTGATGGTCGCGGGGGTCCTGATGGCGGCGCAGGGGCTCGTCGGCACGGTGCAGTACGAGCTGGCGCTGCCGGCCGACATCGTGTGGGTGCACGTGGCGCTCGCGACCTTCACGTGGATCGCGCTGCTGTGGTGCGCCGGCGTCGCGGGCCGGCTCGCGCCGCGCGGCGCGCCGCCGCCGGCTGCGCCGCCCGGCCAGCCCGCGTCCGTCGAGCAGCCGCCGCTCGAGGCGCTCGCCGGGCGCTGAGCGGCGCGCGCGCGTGCGGGTCCCGCGCCTCTGCGCCCCCTAAGCTGACCGCATGCCGCCCCCCGCCGGCCGCACGCCCCTGCTGGCAGCGCTGCTCGCGCTCGCCTGCGCGCTGCTGGCGCTCGCGTGCGGCGGCGCCGCGGCGGCCTCGAGCCCGGCCGCCGCGGGGCGTTCCAGCGTGCTGATCGCGCTGCTGCCCGTCGACCTCGAGCAGCCGCCTCCGGGCGTCAAGCGCCCGAGCGTCGCCGATCTGATCGACGGCCATCCCGAGCTCGCGCTCGGGCTGCTGAGCGCGACGCAGTCGGGCTACAGCCCGCAGCAGGCGCTGCTCGACATGACGGCCGGCACGCGCACGTCGCGCGGCACGTACGACCCGCACGAGCCGCCGGACATGAGCCTGCTGGAAGTGCCGCCGGCCGATCCGCTGCGCGTCCACGGCACGCCCACCGGCCTGATCGTCAACTGGCTCGCCGCCGTCGCGCGCGCGGACAGCGCGCCGGCCGACATCGTCCCCGGCCTGCTGGCCGGCTCGATCCCGGGCGGAGGGGGCTACGCCGGCATCGTCGGCGAGACGAACCAGGAGGCGCTCGTCGCCGCCACGCGCGCAGGCGTCGTGCGCGGCGTGTCGCTCGGCCGCGGCGACGACGTCGCGGTGCGTGCCCAGGCGCTGCTGCGCAGGCACCGCCTCGTCGTCGCGCTGCTGCCGCCCGGCTACGAGGGCGACCGCCAGCTCGACCAGCTGATCGCCGCGCGCGGCGACGGCGAGCTGCTGATCGCGCTGGAGGACCCGCCGCCGTTCAGCGGCCCGCAGCTGCTGTGGACGGGGATCGCCGGCCTCGGCCCGGCGGACGCCGGCTTCACCTCCGCGACGACGCACATCGACGGCGTCGCGGCGGCGATCGACCTGCTGCCGACGATCCTGCGGCACCTCGGCGAGCCGGTCCCCGACGCGGTGCGCGGCCAGGCGATCCGCGTCGCGGGCGCGCGCGACGCCGACGCGCTGCGCGCGCTCGACGACCGCCTGTCGGAGATCGGCTCCCGCCGCATCCCGGCGTTGGAGACGTTCCTGCTGACGTGGCTCGGCGTCGTGCTGCTCGCCGGGATCGCGCGCGATCGCACGGGCGTGCGCTTCGGCCTGCGCATCGGCGGGCTGGCGCTGATGTGGCTGCCGGCGGTGCTGCTGGGCAGCGCGGCGCTGGCGCCGAGCGAGCAGGCGGAGCTGTTCCTGATCGCCGGCGGCTCGTTCCTGCTCGCGCTGGCGACCGATCGCCTGCTGCCGTGGCCGCGCGGCCCGGTGGCGCCGTGCCTCGTCGCGCTCGTCGCCTACGCGGCCGACCTCGCGAACCACTCGCACCTCGTGATCCGCTCGCTGCTGGGGCCGAGCCCGCGCTCCGGCTCGCGCTTCTACGGGCTCGGCAACGAGCTCGAGATCGCGCTGACGATCGTGCTGCTGGTCGGGCTCGCCGCGCTCGTGCGCAACCGCGGGCGCACGCGCGGCAACGCGCTCGCGTTCGCGTTCGGCGGCGTCGCGCTCGCGGCGGTCGTCGGCTCCGGCCGGCTCGGCGCCGACGTCGGCGGGATCTTCACGATCGCCGCCGGCGCGGCCGTCGCGACGCTGCTGCTGCTGCCGGGCGGCGTCACCAAGCGCGCGCTCGCGCTCGCGCTGCTCGCCCCGCTCGCCGGCCTCGCCGCGCTCGCCGCGCTCGACCTCGCGACGAGCGGCGACGGCCACTTCACGCGCACCGTGCTGCACGGCAGCGCCTCCGACCAGCTCAACACGTTCCAGCGCCGCTACGAGCTCGCGTGGTCGATCGTCTCCCACGGCTTCGCGCCGCTGCTGACGCTGCTGTGCGCGCTCGCCGTCGGCTACGCGCTCGTCCACCGCGACCGCGTCTACGCGACGGTGCGCGACGACGCCGTCTGGCGCGCCGCGCTCGGCGGCGGCCTCGCCGCCTCGATCGCCGGCAGCCTCTTCAACGACTCGGGCCCGCTCCTCCTCTTCATCGGCATCGTCTCGCTCACGTTCGTGACCGCGTACCTGCGCAACCCGCCAGCGGAGGAAGCGGGGGCGTCGGCGGCGAGACAGTGGGCCGCGAACGCCGATCGAGCGGGTGGCGTGGGTGAGGACGATTTCGCGACCTCGCTCGCGAAATCGCCTCGACCCACGACAGGACCCGCTCGCAGCAGCGTCCCGGGCTCATGATCTACGCCGCCCTCGGGATCACCGTCAGCAGCAGCCTCGGCTACCTGCTGCCCGCCCTCATCGCCCTCGAGTCCATGGGCATCCCGTCCCCCGGCGAGACGGCGCTCGTGCTCGCCGCCGTGATGGCGAGCCAGGGCAAGCTGCAGATCGAGCTCGTGCTGCTGATCGCCGCGACCGCGGCGATCGTCGGCGACAACGTCGGCTACTGGATCGGCCGCAAGGCCGGACGGCGCGTGCTGACCTCCGACCGCGGCCCGTTCCACCGCCGCCGCATCGCGCTGATCGCCTACGGCGACCGCTTCTTCGCCAAGCACGGCGCGAGAGCGGTCTTCCTCGGTCGCTGGATGGCGCTCGTGCGCGTGACGGCCGCGTGGATGGCCGGCATGAACCACATGCCGTTCCGCACCTTCTTCTTCTGGAACGCGCTCGGCGGCATCACGTGGGCGCTGTCGATCGGCCTGCTCGCCTACTTCGCGGGCGAGGCGGCGGTGCACGTGATCGAGCGGGTCGGCGTCGGCGCGGCCGTCGTGCTGGGTCTCGCGATCGTCGCGCTGATCGTGTGGGTGCAGCGGCGCGAGCGCCGCGAGCTGCGCCGCGAGGAGGCGCGCGTCGAGCGTTAGGCCGCGCGCGCGAACGCGCTCTGGGCCCAGACCGCGGCGCCGAGCGCGACGAGGCCGCCGAGCGCGAGCGCGACGCGCGGGCCGGCGGCGCCGGCGAGCAGGCCCATCAGCGGGCCGCCGATCGGCGTCGAGCCGAGGAACACGACCGAGTAGAGCGCCATCACGCGACCGCGCATGTGCGGCGCCACGGCCAGCTGCAGGAACGAGTTGACGCTCGCCGCGAACACGACCGAGGCCGCGCCGACCGGCACGAGCGCGACCGCCGCGAGCGCCGTGCTGGGCGCGAGCGCGGCCGCGACCACGAGCGCGCCGAAGGCGGCGGACGCGCCGGCGAGCAGCGCCGGTCCCACGCGCGAGCGCGCGCCGTTCGCGACTGCCCCGGCGATCGCGCCGAGGCCCATCGCGGTGGTCAGCGCCGCGTACGCGCCCGCGCCGCCGCCGAAGCTGAACGTCGCGAGCAGCGGCAGCAGCGTCTGGAAGTTGAACGTGAAGGTCCCGACGATCGCCATCAGCGCCAGCGGGATGCGCAGCTCGGGCGTCGCGCGCACGTAGCGCAGCGCCCTGCGCACCTGCCCGGATCTGCGCGCGGCGGGTGGCGCGCTGCGCAGCGCGGCCCGGTCCATCCCGTGCAGCGCGAGCAGCATCGCGCCGAACGAGAGCGCGTTGAGCGCGAAGCACGGCACGACGCCGGCCGTCGCGATCACGACGCCGGCGAGCGCGGGACCGAACGTGCGCGCGCCGTTGACGAGCGCGCTGCCGAGGCTGACGGCGTTCACGAGCCGGTCCGGTCCGACCAGCTCTACGAGGAACGCCTGGCGCGTCGGATTGTCGACGGCGTTGACCGCGCCGCGCGCGCAGATCAGCGCGAGCAGCATCCACAGCTCGATCGCGCCCGTGGCGGTGAGCGTCAGCAGCGCGAGCGCCGGCACTGCCATCGCCGTCTGCGTGACGAGCAGCAGCCGCCGCTTGTCGAAGCGGTCCGCGATCAGGCCGCCCCACGCGCCGATCAGCAGCATCGGCGCGAACTGCAGCGCGACCGCGACGCCGACCGCGACGCTGCTGTGCGTCAGCTGCAGCACGAGCCACATCTCGGCGATCGTCTGCATCCACGTCCCGCTCAGCGAGACGAGCTGGCCGAGGAAGTAGCGACGGTAGTTGGGGACCGCGAACGAGCGCAGCGCCGGCGTCAGCGCCTGGGCGAGCCGTCCGCGTCCACCAGCAGCCGCTCGAGGATCGCGGCCGCGTCCGCGAGCGTCTCGCGCTCGACTGGGCTGAGCGTCCGCAGGCGCTGCGCCAGGTACTGGTTCTTGCGCGAGCGGATGCGCTTGAGCAGCGCTCTGCCCTGCGGCGTGATCGCGACGTGGGAGACGCGGCGGTCGGCGGGATCCGTCGTGCGGGCGACGAGGCCCGCCTCCTCCAGTCGCGCCACCACGCGCGTCGCCGTGGGGCGCTGAATGCGCTCGTGCCGCGCCAGCGCGCTCGGCGTCAGCGGCCCCTCGCGCTCCACCGTCGCGAGCGCCGCGGTGAGCGTCGGCGAGGTCTCGCCCTCCGTCCCCGACTCCTGCCGGAGCCGCCGCGCCATGCGCACGATCGCCATGCGCAGCCGCGCGGCGAGCTCGGGATCGGGTGAGGAGGGTGAAGTCGAACGTGGTTGTTGAGCGCTGATGGTTAGCAAAGCTAGTTAGCGTTGCTAACCATCATAGCAGCCGCTCATCCGTCGCCCCGCTCGAGATCGAGCGCGCAGGAGTTGATGCAGTAGCGCATGCCGCCTCTGTCGCGCGGCCCATCGTCGAAGACGTGGCCGAGGTGGCCGCCGCAGCTCGCGCACAGCACCTCGGTGCGCTCCATGAAGAGGCTGCGGTCGCGCTCCGTGTCGACCGCCTCGTCGTCCATCGGCGCGGTGAAGCTCGGCCAACCCGTGCCGGAGTCGAACTTCGTGCCGGCGTCGAACAGCGGCGCGCCACAGCCCGCGCAGCGGTACGTGCCCGGTGCTCTCTCGTCGGCGTACGCGCCGGTGAACGGGCGCTCGGTCGCCTTCTCGCGCAGCACCGTGTACTGCTCCGGCGTCAGCTGCTCGCGCCACTCGGCGTCGCTCTTCGTCACCTTCGGCTTGCTCGTCATGCTCGTGCACCGTCCTCGCTGGGGTGGATGCGTCGAGCGTAGCTACGCGCCGCCCGAGTGCGCGGGCGGATCGTCTGGCAAGCGTGCGACCGCGCGCATGCGCGTGAGCGCCGCACGCAGGATCCGCGAGACCTGCATCTGCGAGACGCCGATGCGCTCGCCGATCTGCGACTGCGTGAGGTCCTCGACGAAGCGCAGGCGCAGGATCTCGCGCTCGCGCGGTGTGACGGTCCGCAGCAGCGCCTCCAGCAGCGTGCGGTCGGTCGCCCGCGCGAGCTCGGCGTCGTCGGCGCCGAGCAGGTCGACGAGCGCCGCGCTGCCCTCTTCTTCGCTGCTCGCCGGGGCGTCGAGCGAGAGCGTGCGCTGCACGCCGGCGACGTCGAGCGCCTCGAGCACGCCCTCGAGCGAGAGGCCGGTCGCCTCCGCCAGCTCGGCCGGCGTCGGCGGACGCCCGCCGTGGTGTTCGGCGATCGCGCGTCTCACCCGCAGCGCCGCCTCCTTGAGGTCGCGCGGAACGTGGATCGCCCAGCCGCGGTCGCGGAAGTGGCGCTTCAGCTCGCCGAGGATCGTGGGCACCGCGAACGTCGTGAAGGCGATCCCGCGCGTGGGGTCGAAGCGGTCGACCGCGTTCACGAGCCCGAGCGACGCGACCTGAAAGAGGTCGTCGAGCGGCTCGCCGCTGTCGCTGTAGCGCAGCGCGAGATGGCGCGCGAGCCCGAGGTGGCGCTCGACCATCGCGGCGCGCTCCGCGGGCGTGCGTCTGGGCGGTCCGGCGGACGCCTCGCCGGGCGCGTCGTCCGCGAGAGCTGGCGCGCCGCCGCTCCCCTGGGTTTCAGCTTGTCTGACCCCAGGGTTCCGCGGATAGACTGGCGTGCGCGGATGCCCCCGATCGTCCTCGCTGTGAATCTCACCCTCGGCCACGATCCCGTCTTCCTCCCGGCGTGCGTCGCTTGGTGCGCCGGGGGTCTGGGGCGCGAAGCCTGCGCCGGCGACCAGCGTCGGCAGCGCGTCTCCGATCGTAGCGTGCCGGGCCACGGTTGCGCGGGATTGGCGCGCGGAGGCCCCGCGTGACGGCACAGGGGCTGCGCGTCCTGCTCGCCGACGAGGACGCGGAGGCGCTCGATCGGCTGGCGAAGGTGCTGCACGAGCTCGGTCACGACGTGTGCGCGTACGCGATCGAGGTCGCCGACGTCGCGGAGAAGGTCGTCGCCGACGACCCCGAGGTCTCGATGGTCGTGCTGCACAACGACGACGACCACGCGCTCGCGCTGATCGAAGAGATCTGCGCGTACGCCTCGGGCCCCGTGATCGCGCTCACGCTCGAGGACGACCCGGAGTTCGTCGCGCGCGCCGCCGACCGCGGCATCGCCGCGCAGGCGACGCCGCGCGAGCCGGACGCCGTGCAGAGCGCGATCGAGCTGGCGCTGCGCCGCCACGCCGAGATCGAGCGGCTCGAGGCGAAGGTCGACCAGCTCGAGGGCGCGCTCGCGCGACGGGCGGTGATCGAGCGCGCGAAGGGGATGCTGATGGAGCGCCACGGCGTCGACGACCGCACCGCCTTCGAGCGCCTGCGCACCCGCGCGCGCACCGACCGCCGCCGCGTCGTCGACGTCGCGCAGGCGGTCGCCGAAGGCGAGTTGGAGCTGCCGTAGAACGCGAACCGCCCCGGAAATCCGGGGCGGTCGGTCCTGCGGCGGTGTCGGCGCGGATCAGCCGCAGCCGGTGTTGTTGCCGCAGCTCGAGCACGTGTAGCAGGAGCCGGTGCGCTGCATCATCCCGCCGCACTGGCTGCACGCCGGGCCGAGGTCGAGGCCGGCCATCCTCGCCGGCACGACCGGCGGGGTGTCCGTCAGCGCGCTCGTCGGCGCGACGCTTGCGCCGCCGTCGCCGGCGGCCGCCGGGCCGGCGGTGTCGGAGCTGAGCGAGGTCGCGGTGTCCTCGGCGAGCTTCTTGGCCCGCACCGCTCTCGTCATGATCCCGAGCTCCTCCTGGATCTCCTCGTCGAGGAAGCGAGAGGCGAGCCAGCGCATGATGTAGTCGGGCAGCGACTTCGCGAACGGGATCTCGGTGTTCATCGTCATGCCCTCGGGCTCGAAGCGCATGTAGCTGAACTTGCGCACGAGCGTCTCGAGCGGCACGCCGTACTGCAGGGCGATCGAGATCGCGGTCGCGAACGAGTTCATCATGCCGCGCAGCGTCGAGCCCTCCTTGCCGATGTCGGTCAGGAAGATCTCGCCGACGCTGCCGTCCTCGTAGAGGCCCGCGGTGATGTAGCCCTCGTGCCCGCCGACGGAGAACTTGTGCGTGAGCGACTGCCGCTCGCGCGGCATCTTTCTGCGCGCCGGCGCGGCCGCGGCCTTCGCGAGCGCCGCGGCGACGGCCTGGTCGATCGCCTCCTGGCTCGCGCCGCCCTTCGCGGCGTCCTCGCCCTTCTGCGCGTCGGTCCGCAGCGCCTGCGCCGTTTTCGAGCCGTCGCGGTAGATCGCGAGCGCCTTCACGCCGAGGTGCCACGCCTGCAGATACGCGTCGGCGATGTCCTCGACCGTCGCGGTCTCGGGCAGGTTGACCGTCTTCGAGATCGCGCCCGAGATGAACGGCTGCACCGCGCCCATCATCTTGATGTGGCCCATGTGCGAGATCGCGCGCGCGCCGACCGCCACGTCGAACACCGGCAGGTGCTCGTCCGCCAGCTCCGGCGCGCCGACGATCGTGCCGCGCTCGTTGACGTACGCCTCGATCTGCTCGATCTGCTGGTCCGAGTACCCGAGCTCCTGCAGCGCGAGCGGGACCGTGCGGTTGACGATCGTCATCTGGCCGCCGCCGACCAGCTCCTTGAACTTCACGAGCGAGAAGTCCGGCTCGACGCCGGTCGTGTCGCAGTCCATCAGGAACGAGATCGTGCCGGTCGGCGCGAGCACCGTCGCCTGCGCGTTGCGGTACCCGTGCTCGTCGCCGAGCGCGACCGCCTCGTCCCACGAGCGGCGCGCCGCCGCCAGCAGCGCGTCGTCCTCGCACGTCGCGTCCGGGATCGCGTACGAGGCGTCGCGGTGCATCCGCATCACCTGGTTGTGCGGCTCGCGGTTCTCCGGGTAGCGCTCGTACGTGCCGACGGTCGCCGCGATCTCGGCCGAGCGGCGGTACGCGCGGCCCGTCATCAGCGCGGTGATCGCCGCCGCCGTGCCGCGACCGGCGTCGGAGTCGTACGGCATCCCGTTGCTCATCAGGAACGCGCCGAGGTTCGCGTAGCCGAGCCCGAGCTGGCGGAACGCGTTCGCGTTCTTCGCGATCCCGTCCGTCGGGTACGAGGAGGCGCCCACGACGATCTCCTGCGCGAGGAAGACGATGTCGATCGCGTGCTCGTAGGCGGCCACGTCGAACGTCCCGTCGGCGCGACGGAACTTCATCAGGTTCAGCGACGCGAGATTGCAGGCCGAGTCGTCGACGTGCATGTACTCCGAGCACGGGTTCGACGCGTTGATGCGCCCGCTGTTCGGGCACGTGTGCCACTGGTTGATCGTCGTGTCGTACTGGACGCCCGGGTCGGCGCAGCGCCACGCGGCCTCGGCGATCTCGTTCATCAACGCGCGCGCGTCGAGCGCATCGCCGATCGGCTCGCCGGTCGTGCGCGAGATCAGGCGCCACTCGTCGCCCGCCTCGACGGCGCGCATGAACTTGTCGGAGACGCGCACCGAGTTGTTCGCGTTCTGGTACTGGATCGAGGTGAAGCCGTCGCCGTCGATCGACATGTCGAAGCCGGCGTCGCGCAGCGCCGCGGCCTTGTCCTCCTCCTTGGCCTTGCACCAGATGAACTCCTGGACGTCCGGGTGGTCGACGTCCAGGACGACCATCTTCGCCGCGCGGCGCGTCTTGCCGCCGGACTTGATCGTGCCGGCCCACGAGTCGGCGCCGCGCATGAACGAGACGGGGCCGGAGGCGGTGCCGCCCTTCGCCAGCGGCTCCATCGAGCCGCGGATGTTCGAGAGGTTGATGCCGGAGCCGGAGCCGCCGCGGAAGATCATCCCCTCCTTCGTGTTCCAGGAGAGGATCGACTCCATCGTGTCCTCGACCGACAGGATGAAGCAGGCGGAGCACTGCGGCTGCTCTTCGAAGCCGACGTTGAACCAGACCGGCGAGTTGAACGCCGCGAGCTGGTTGAGAAGGATGTACGTCAGTTCGGCCTCGAACGCGTCGGCGTCCTCGTCGGATGCGAAGTAGTTGCCCTCGCGACCCCACTTCGAAATGGTGCCGGCCACGCGGCCGACCATCTGGCGCACCGACGACTCGCGGTCCGCCGAGTTCATCTGACCGCGGAAGTACTTCTGCGTGACGATGTTCGTTGCGTTCTGCGACCAGGTGGTCGGGAACTCGACGCCGCGCTGCTCGAAGGCCGGCTTCGCCGGGTCGCCGATGATCGCGTCGCGGATCTCCCACTCGACCATGTCGAACGGGTGCACGCCGGCCTCGGTGTAGCGCCGACTGACCTTGAGACCGCCGTCACCTGTGACGGAGTTCTCTGTGGCGCTACGGGTGACTGGCATGACCTCTCCTCTGCTTCTTCTTGGGGTTGCGGCGGGCACTCGATGGGCCGCCAAGGGGGGTAGCAAGGGTGGACTCCTGAGCGGACGGAACGACATCTCCCTGCAAGACCTCGATTGCGAGCTGATCGGGGCCCGGAAGAGGCTCCGATTCGAGCCTCCGGAGCTCCGCCTCGAACGCCGAAAGGTCCTCGATCGAGCGGTACACGGAGGCGAACATCACGGCCGCAACACGGTCGAGCCGAGCGAGTCCGCCAAGGGCCAGCTCGCCGACCCATTCGGCCGGCGCCTCGCCACCGCGACGTCGTACGGCTGACGCGATCGAGTCGACGACCTCCTCGAGCCGCTCGGGCTCGATCGGGCGTTTGGCGGCCGCGCGCTGCAGGCCGCGCAGGAGCTTCTCGCGGTCGAACGGCTCCCTGCGACCGTCGCGCTTCACGACGTGCATGCGGATGCCCTCGGCC
>DASVFS010000237.1:0-14741 GCA_036379915.1 Conexibacter sp.
GCGCTCGCCGCCCTCGCCGTCGCGCGTCACCGGCACGTGCGCGCCGATGTCGAGCACGTTCGGATCGCCGCCCGACTGTTCGACGACGTCCGCGCTCCAGGCGTCGAGCCCGGCGCCGCTCGTCAGCACCAGCCGCGCGTCGGCGACGGCGACGACGTCGTCCGGCCGCGGCTCGTAGTCGTGCGGGTCGCTGCTCGGCTGCAGCAGCTGGTGGACGTCCGCATCGCGCCCGCCGACCGCGCGCGCGAGGTCGCCGAGCACCGTCGTCGTCGCGACGACGTCGACCGCTCCGGGCGCATGCGACGCGTCGTCCGCGCCGCCGCAGCCGGCTGCGAGCACGGCGCCGAGCAGCACGAGGGAGAGGAGCGACCGCATCGCGCCGCAGCATACATAAAATGGGACTCAGTCTCAGTAATGCGGGAGCGCGCGAGCGGGTACCTCTGACCCATGCTGATCGCCGGAATCATCGCCATCTGCATCATCCTCGCGATCCTCGCGTTCCTGCTGCCGCGCCTCTCCAGCCACCCGCAGCGGGGCGTCGACAGGACGCTCGGCGTCGGGCAGCAGGGCGCCGCGCAGGCGCCGGGCAAGCTGGGGAAGTGGTTGCAGAAGCCGTTCCAGACGTCGCGCAAGGCGACGAACAAGAGCGCCGCCGCAGGCCGCCGCGGTCGCGGCAAGATGCCGTTCTAGGAGCCGGTTCGCCAGGGGTCGGGCTCAGGCCGCGAGCGCCTGCAGCCCGACCTCGCCGAGCTCGTGCGGCGTGCGCAGCTGCTCGGCGCCGTCCGGGCACGCGCCGTAGCCCCAGCCGGCGTGCAGGAAGCGCATCCCGGCCGCCCTCGCCGCGAGCCCGTCGACGTCCATGTCGCCGACGAACACGCTGTCCCTCACGCCGACGCCCGCCTCGCTCGCGGCGACCAGCAGCGGGTACGGCGCCGGCTTGCCGGGGCAGCGGCTTTCGGGCGTCTGCACGGTCGCGAACTCGACGTCGAACTGCGCCAGCGTCCAGTCGGTCTGCGAGCGCGCCTTCGAGGTCACGACGCCGAGCTTCGCGCCGCGCTTGTCGAGCCGCGCCAGCGCCGTGTGGATGCCCGGGAAGGCCGGCACGCGCGGCGCCTCGCGCAGCGCGGTCGCGCGGTAGACGCGCTCGATCTCGCCGGCCTCGTCGCTCAGGCCGAGCCGCTCGAGGATGTCGCGGAACGGCCGCCCGATCTCGCGGAAGTAGGCGGCGAACGGCGTCGTGACGCCCAGGTCGTGCTGGACCGCCCGCCACGCCGTCTCCATTGCGTCCCGCGAGTCCACCAGGACGCCGTCGAGGTCCAGTAGAACCAACGCGGGCTCGGGCAGCCGGATCGCCCCCTCAACCCCTCACAAGACGGAGAGTTCCCGCATGACCGACAGGACCTCGTCTCTGCGGATCTCGTCGAGCGGCGTCAAGGGGAGGCGCGTCGTCGACGAGGCGATCACGCCCTTCGCCGCGAGGATCTCCTTGTAGCAGCGTATGTAGGCGTTCTTCGCCGTGATGCAGACGCCGACCGCCGGCACGACCTTGCCGAGCTGCAGCCTGCGCGCGCCCGGCAGGTCGTCGGCCTCGAACGCGCGGTGGATCCCCGAGATCGCCTCCGGGTCGACGTTTCCCCAGCCGACCGTCGAGCCGATCGCGCCGTGGCGCAGCCCCATCAGCATCATCAGCTCGTCGCCGGCGAGCGGCTCGACCGCCGGCGCGCCGACGCGCATCGCCCCGACCTTCGCCGGGTCGGGGATCGACATCTTCACGTAGCGGATGTTCGCCGCGCGCTCATGCAGGGAGCGGACGCGCTCGACGCTCAGCTCGATCCCGGCGCCGCCGTCGTAGACCATCAGCGGCATGTCGACCGCGTTCGCGACCGCGAGGAAGTGCGCGTCGATCGCCTCCGGCGCGTGCTGGAAGTAGTAGGGCGGCTGGAGCATCACGCAGTCGGCGCCGAGCTCCTGCGCGTGGCGCGCCAGTTCGATCGAGACGCTCGTCGCGGAGTTGCCGATCCCGAACGTGAGCGGCACGCGCCCGCGCACCTGCTCGGCGATCAGCGTCATCAGCCGCGCCTGCTCGTCGACCGAGAGCGTGAAGCACTCGCCCGTCGTCCCGCCGCCGACGACGCCGTCTATGCCGCCGCCGATCACGTACTCGAGCAGCGCCGCGAGCGAGCGCTCGTCGATCTCGCCGTCCTCGTCGAACGGGGTCAGCAGCAGCACCTGCGCGCCCGTCAGCGGGCGGTGGCCGTTGGAGGCGCTCATGCGAACGCCACCAGCGCCTTGCCCGCGGCCGGGGCGGCGAACAGCGCGGCCGGATCCTCCAGCGCCGCGAACTCGTGCACGTCGCTGATCGCGCGCGGCAGGTCGATGGGCGTCTCGCCCACCATCCTGATCGCGGGCGCGAAGTCCTCGTAGAACGTCTCGCCGCTGCCGACGATGCGCAGGTCGCGCAGGCAGATCTCGCTCGGCTTGATCGGGATCGGGCCGAGGTCGGCGAAGTTGCCGATCTCGATCAGCGTGCCGCTCCAGGCGAGCAGGTCGAGCGCGGCGGCGAACGCGGTCGGCGTGCCGGCGGCGTCGACCACGAGCGGGGAGCGATGCGGCACCGCGCTCGTGTCGGCGAGCGCGACGAAGCCGAGCTCCTGCGCGAGCGCGCGGCGGCCGGGATCGCGCTCGACGACGGTGGCGCGACCGCCCGAGGCGGCGATCGCGGTCGCCGCGACGATCCCGATCGCGCCGAAGCCGAGCACGATCCCGTCCATGCCGGCCGGCACGTAGTCCGGTCCGAACGCCTTGCGCAGCGCGCTCAGGATGCACGCGAGCGGCTCGGCGAAGACGGCGCGCTCGCGCGGCGTCGACTCCGGCACCGGGTACACGCGCGAGCCCGCGCGCAGTTCCATCAGCGGCGCGAAGCCGCCGGTCAGCCCGTCGCCGACCATCGTGAGGCCGTAGCAGGGGCGGTCGAGGCAGCGGTCGGCGCGGGCGCAGCCCTCGCAGTCGCCGCACGGCACGCCCGGCGCGACGAGCACGCGGTCGCCGAGCGCCGGCTGCGCGCCGTCGGGCGTCACGAGGCCGTGGTCCTCGGGCAGGCGCATCAGCCGCCCTATCACCTCGTGGCCGAGCAGCTGCGGCGTCGGCACCGGCAGGCGCCCCGCGAAGATGTGGTGGTCGGTTCCGCAGACGCCGGTCGTCTCGACCTGCAGCAGCGCGCCCTCGACGGGCACCGCCCGCTCGGCCGCGCGCACCGAGCCCGGACCGTGCAGCTCGACGACCCGCACGGTCGTGTGCGAGGAGAGCGCCTGCGGCCTCGGAGCATTAATTGATGACACAGTCAATTGCACCTCTTGCGAGGCCGCTGCTGCGGCATGCATCCCCCATGTGAGGCCGCCGCATCCCCCAGTAGACGTGGGCGACCTGCGATCAGCCTACACGGCTCGCGCAGCCATGTGCAACAGGGGTCCTCGGCGTTGACCCGCCTCTCCGCGCTCAGGTATCATCGCCGCGAGCCGGCCAGGGGGTGGCGGCTCGGACAACGCAGTTGACGAGCGTCCGTAGCTCAACTGGTCAACGGCCGAATAAACAGCGCGTCCGCGACGGCGAGCGAGAGCCTTCTTAGCTGGGGGACTCGTCTTCTGGTGGCTCATGCCGGTTCGCCGGTCCTCGTCCGGAGCCTCGCGTCTAATGTCTGCCCAAGAGCATCGGTTTTAGGGGCCGAAGGTTGCGGGTTCGAGTCCCGTCGGGCGCACTGCAGGACCGAATCGAAGACAGGTCACCGTCGCCGGGACTCCGAGTGCCCG
Organism: Conexibacter sp.; assembly: GCA_036379915.1. Taxonomy (GTDB): domain Bacteria; phylum Actinomycetota; class Thermoleophilia; order Solirubrobacterales; family Solirubrobacteraceae; genus Conexibacter. The sequence continues at coordinate 3,807 of DASVFS010000237.1, forward strand.
GCGACAGCCATGGAGTGACGACGACACCGCACCACACACCAGGCCGATCGGGGGGAGCATGGCCTCGCAGAGCGTGACGCCGGACTACGTGCCGGCGAGCATCGAGGAGCGCTGGCAGCGCGCGTGGCAGGAGGCGGAGGCGTTCAGGACGCCGGCCGACGGACCGCGCGAACGCGCCGCCTACATCTTCTCCGCCTGCCCGTTCACGTCCGGCAGCGCCCACATGGGCCACATCCGCAGCTACTCGATAAGCGACGCGTACGCGCGCTGGCTGCGCAGCACCGGCCACGACGTGCTGTTCTCGATCGGCTTCGACGCGTTCGGCCTGCCGAGCGAGATCGGCGCGATCAAGAACGACCTCACGCCGTACGAGTGGGTCGAGCAGTGCCGTGCGCGCATGCACGCGCAGTTCGACCGCCTCGGCTACTCGTTCGACTGGGAGCGCGAGTGGGTCACGAGCTACCCCGAGCTCTACAAGTGGACCCAGTGGCTGTTCCTGCTGCTGCTCAGACGCGAGCTCGTCTACCACGCCGAAGGGCAGGTCGACTGGTGCGACACGTGCAGGACGGTGCTCGCCTCGCTGCAGGTCGAGGACGGCGCCTGCTGGCGCTGCCACCAGCCGGTGAGACTCATACGCCGCTCGCAGTGGTACCTCGGCGTCAGCGACTACCTGCCGGAGAACGAGCGCGGGATCGAGTCGCTGACCGGCTGGAACCCGGCCGGCGTCGCCGCCCAGCGCACGATGCTCGGGCGCGTCGACGGCGTCGAGCTCGACGCCTCGACGCTCGACGCGGTCCCGCTGACGGTCTTCACGCCCTACAAGGACGCGCTCGACAGAGCCGAGTTCGTGATGCTCTCGCCGAGCCTGCCGGGCATCGAGGCGTGGGCGCCCGACGACGAGACGAAGGCGCAGCTGGAGCGCGTGCGGCGCGCCGGCGTGCAGCGCGACGACCGCTCGGCCGAGGCCGCGCCGCTGATCCACACCGGTCGCGCGCTCGCGCTCCCCGGCTTCGACAGACCGCTGCCGATCGTCATAACGCCGGCCGTCGACGACCGCTTCGGCCACACCGCCGTGCTCGGCATCCCGAGCGCCGACAGAGTCGACGCGCGCCTCGCGCCGCGCGTGAGAGCGGCCGCGTCGCTCGGCTGGAAGCTGCCGTCGGGCAAGCCGAAGGTGCGCGACGCCGCCCGCTACCGCGCGCGAGACTTCCCGATCTCGCGCCAGCGCGCGTGGGGCGCGCCGATCCCGCTCGTGCACTGCGAGCAGTGCGGGACCGTGCCGGTGCCGGAGGAGCAGCTGCCGGTGCGGCTGCCGGAGGACCTGCGCCCGACCGGCGAGGGCAACGCGCTGGCCGAGCGCGAGGACTGGATCGCGACGACGTGCCCGCAGTGCGGCGGCGCGGCGCGACGCGAGACCGACACGCTCGACTGCCACGTCGACGGGCTGTGGCAGTGGCTGCCGTTCTCCGTCCCGGCTGCCGAGCGCGAGTCTTCCATGTTCACGAGCGACGAACTGAGACGTTGGCTGCCGGTCCACATCGTCATCTGGGGCGCGGACGGCGGCGGCTCGATGTTCGACCAGCGCATGACCGCGAAGGTGCTGCGCGACGCCGACGTGCTGCCGCACCTGGCGGAGGGGGAGCCGCACGCCAGGGTGCTGATGCACGAGATGGTCCACCTCGACGGGCGCAAGATGTCCAAGCACCTCGGCAACGTCGTCGACCCGGATGCGCTGCTCGAGCGGGTCGGCGCCGATACGGTGCGGCTCGCGGTGCTCTACGCGGCGGCGCCGACGAACATCCTCACGTGGACCGACCAGGCGCTGCAGTACTGCCACAAGTGGCTGCACGGCTTCTGGGAGTACGCGCTGCCGCGGCTCGAGGGCGTCGGCGCGGTGCCCGAGCCGGACCCGGAGGAGGGCGCGGTGAAGCTGCGCGGACGGCTCGACAACTGGCACGGCGTCGCGGTCCGGCGCATCACCGAGAACATGGCGGGGCTCGAGACGCACCGCGCGGCGCGCAACGTGATGACGCTCGTCGAGCGCGTCAAGGACTACGAGCGGCGCGTGCTCAGACAGCAGGACGCGCTGACGCCGAGCGACCAGGCCGCCCTGCAGCGGGCGCTGCTCGACGCGGTGGTCATGCTCGCCCCGCTGGCGCCGCACATCGCGGAGGAGGTGTGGGCGGCGGCCGGGCAGGAGGGACTCGTCTGCAACGCGCCCTGGCCGGCGCCCGCGCCGCGCGAGGACGCCGCGCCGCAGCCCGCCGCGTGACGATCCGAATGCCGTGGCATGCTGGGGGGCGTGAGCACGCGTCCCCCGGCGGCCCTGGTCGTCCTCGCGGTCGTCTTCATAGCCTTGGCCGCGTGCGGGAGCGCTCCTGCAGGTGACACGACGGTCGCCCGCGACGCGGCCGCCGGCGGCGCGAAGCTGACGCGGATCGGGACGTTCGACTCGCCGGTGTACGTGACGCAGCCGCCGGGCGAGCGCAGACGGCTGTTCGTCGTCGAGCAGGGCGGCAAGATCGTCGTCGTGCGCGACGGACAGGTGCTCCGCACGCCGTTCCTCGACGTCTCCTCGCAGGTCGTCAGCGGCGGCGAGCAGGGGCTGCTCGGGCTCGCGTTCGCGCCCGACTACCCGCAGAGCGGGCGCTTCTACGTGAACTACACGGACCGCAACGGCGACACGCGCATCGTCGAGTACCGCCGCGGCGACTCGCCGGACCGCGCGGACCCGGGCAGCGCGCGGCAGCTGATCTTCCAGGACCAGCCGGAGTCCAACCACAACGGTGGCCAGCTCGCGTTCGGGCCCGACAGGCTGCTGTACGTCGGCCTCGGCGACGGCGGCGGCGGGTACGACCAACACGGCCCGATCGGCAACGCCCAGAACCTCGGCACGCTGCTCGGCAAGATCCTGCGGATCGACCCGCGCCCCTCCGGCGGGCGGCCGTACGGGATCCCGGCCGGCAACCCGTTCGCCGGGCGGACGGGGGCGAAGCCGGCGATCTACGCGTGGGGGTTGCGCAACCCGTGGCGCTTCTCGTTCGATCGCCGCACCGGCGACATCGCGATCGGCGACGTGGGGCAGGACCGCATCGAGGAGATCGACTTCCGCCGGCGCGGGACCGCGCGCGGCGCGAACTTCGGCTGGCGTGCCTGGGAGGGTCGCTCGCACGTCGACCCGAGCGTGCGGGTCGTGCACGACGTCAAGCCGGTGCTGCAGTACACGCACGACCGCGGCGGCTGCTCGGTCACCGGCGGCTACGTGATCCGCGACCCGCGCCTGCGCTCGCTCGCCGGCCGCTACGTCTACGGCGACTTCTGTGCCGGCAACCTGCTGACGGCGAAGCTGCGCCAGAGCGGCGCCTCCCGTCCACGCGCTCTCGGCCTGCACGTCGACGCGCTGTCGTCGTTCGGCGAGGACGCGCGGGGACGCGTGTACGTCGTGTCGCTCAGCGGGCCGGTCTACCGGCTCGATCCGCGCTAGCGGCGACCAGCACGACCCGCGCCCGGCCGCGTCTCGCGCGCCACAATGACGCCGTGCGCGCGCTGGAGCCCCACGACGTCGCCCTCGTCCGCGCGGACAACCCCGGCCCGTTCACGCTGAGCGGGACGAACACGTGGGTCGTCGGGCGCGACCCGGCGTGGGTGATCGATCCGGGCCCGGCGCTGCCCGGCCACGTCGCGGCGATCGCGGCGGAGGTCGCGCGGCGCGGCGGGGCGGGCGGGATCGTCCTGACGCACGACCATCCGGACCACGCCGAGGCGGTCGGGGCGCTGCGCGAGCGGCTCGGCGGAACGGCGCCGGTCGCGGCGATGCGTGGCGCGGTCGACCTGCACGTCGGCGACGGCGAGCGCGTCGGCCCGTTCACGGCGCTCGCGACGCCCGGCCACGCGCCGGACCACCTGACGTACGTGCTCGACGCGGTGCCCCACGCCGCGGGCGGGGGCGCCGGTGCGCCCGGCCCGATCGCCTTCACCGGCGACGCGGTGCTCGGCGAGGGCAGCGTCTTCGTCGCGCCCGACCCCGGCGCGCTCGCCGGCTACCTCGCCGGGCTCGAGCGGCTGCGCGCGCGCCGGCTCGCGCTGATCTGCCCCGGCCACGGCCCGCTCGTCGAGGACCCGGACGCGAAGCTCGGGGAGTACGTGGAGCACCGGCTCGCGCGCGAGCGCGCGCTGCTCGCCGCGCTCGCCGCCGGCGCCCGCACGATCGACGAGCTGCTCGACCGCGCGTGGGCCGACGCGCCCGCGATCCTGCGCCCGGCCGCGACCGTCACGCTCGCCGCCCACCTCGACAAGCTCGCGGACGAAGGCCGGCTGCCGGCGGGGGTCCAGCGTCCGGGCCGGCCGGACTGGCTGCCGTGAGGGCCTGACGGACCCACGTCCTACGTGGGCCCGGACCGGCTGCGAAGCGCGCCGGCGATCGTGGCCGCCACCTCGGCCGGTCGCACGACGAGATCGCCGTGCATGAAGCGCAGGACGAGGTAGCCGACGCCCTGGAGGCGGTTCGTCTTGTCGCGGTCCAGTGCGGCGGCTCGACGGTCGCTGTGGTTGGCCCAGCCGTCCAGCTCGACCACCAGCCTCGCGTCCGGCCAGAGCGCGTCCACTTCGTAGCGGCCGACCGGTGCGTTCAACTGCGGCCGTGGCAGCCCGGCCTCGAGCGCGAGGTCGAGGAAGCGCGCCTCCAGCTCTGATCGCAGCAGCGTAGTGCCCGCCAGCCGGTGGGCGTCGAGGGCGGCGCGCAAGCGGGCGTGGCCTTGGCCGTGCCGGCTCTTAGTCCTGCGCAGCGCCCGCTCGATCGCCGACACGTCGAGCAGTCCGCGCCGGTCGGCTTCGCCAAGCGTTCCCTGCAGCTGCGCCGCCGTCAGCATCGGCGCCAGATCCACGAGGGTGCGCGCCGGCGAGGTGACCGGCACGCCGTCGACCTCCGTCCGCTCCTCGCCGGTCAGCCTGCGTCGCGCCATCACCCACACGCCCTCGATCGCGCGGACATGCGCGGGCGTGCTGACCGTTGCGCGGGCGCTGTCCGGCGGCTGCCGCATCCGATGCAGCGCGGCTGCGTCGCGATGGCTCAGCACCGCTCCGGGTCCGGTCGCCAAGACCACCGCCAGCCATCGGCCCTCCTGCCGCAGCTGCCGATGGCCGACCGCGTACACGCCCCGGTGCAGCGGGATGAGCCATCCGCGCCGGAGCAGCTTCTCGATCGCGCCGCGACCGACGCCGAGCGCCAGCAGCTGCGTGCGCGCGACTACCCCGTGCTGGCGCTCTGCGAGGGCGCGGATCCGGGCACCTGTCCGATCACCGTACGTCTGTGCATCCATGAGATGTACAGACGCACACTGTTCGGAGGATTCGCCCCCCGTCAGGCGCTGAGGCGCCGCTCCGCCAGCGCGTTGGCGGCGGCGAGCGGGGTGACGCCGTCGGCGTCGGCGGCATCGAGCACTTGCGCGAGCGTGGCGGCGATCGCGCGCGTGCGGCGGCGCGCCTCGGCGGCGTCGTAGCCCTCGGGGCGCAGCTCGACGGCGAGGTTGATCACGCCGCCGGCGTTGACGACGAAGTCGGGCGCCCACAGGATCTCGCGGCGCGCGAGCAGCTCCGCGACCGGTTCCTCCGTCAGCTGGTTGTTGGCCGCGCCGGCGATCGCGCGGCAGCGCAGTCGCGGCACCGACGCCGCGCTCAGCACGCCGCCGAGCGCGCAGGGGGAGAGCACGTCGACCTTCGCCGTCAGCGCTCGGCCGGGCGTCGTCCAGCGCGCGCCGAGCCGCTGCGCGAGCGCGCGCTTCGCGGGGTCGACGTCCGCGAGCACGAGCTGGGCGCCCGCCCGCGCGCAGCGCTCCGCCAGCCGCGCGCCGACGTGGCCGAGCCCGACGATCGCGATCGAACGTCCGCGCAGCGAGCGCGCGCCGAACAGCCGTGCGCAGACCGTCTCGATCGCGGCCTCGACGCCGAGCGCGGTCAGCGGGCTCGGGTCGCCCGAGCCGCCGCGCGAGCGCGCGAGGCCCGTCACGTGCCGCGTGCCCTGCGCGATCGTCGCCATGTCGCGCGCGGACATGCCGACGTCCTCGGCGGTCAGGTAGCGCCCGTCGAGCGCGTCGACCACGTCGGCGAAGTCGAGCAGGGCGGCGGTGCGCGCGCGGCCGATCCGCGCCGCGCGGCCCGGCGCCAGAGCGATCACGCCCTTGCCGCCGCCGAGCGGAAGGCCGGCCGCCGCGTTCTTGTAGGACATCGCGCGCGAGAGCCGCAGCACGTCGAGCACCGCATCCTGCGTCCGCGCGTACGTCCACAGCCGCACGCCGCCGAGTGCGGGACCGCGCGCCGTCGAGTGAACGGCGACCATCACCGGCAGGCCGGAACGTCTGCCCCGCCGGACGAGCAGCTCCTCGTGGTCGAGTGGTGGCAGCAGATCGTCGATGCGCCCGGACGCTACCAGCGCCTGTGTGCCAGGCGTGGTGGCGGGCGCGGGGCGCGAGCTTGTCCTGCGGCGAGTGTTTCATCGCCAGGCAGGGCAAGTCTCGCGACCCGCGCCTGCCGCGCGGCTCGCGCTCAGCGATGCGGCTGGTAGCTCGCGCCGCCGACCGTGCTGCTGGTGGGCGGCGCGGTCGGCGCCGTCGTGCTGGCTGGGGCGGCGCTCGTGGCGGGCGGCGCGGGATCCGGCTCGTCGGCTGGCGGAGGCGGCGGCGCATCCGTGCTGCTGCCGGTGGCGGGCGGCGGGTCGGTCGCGGAGCCGCTCGTCGCGCCGGCGTCGCCTTCCTCCACAACTGCGCCGTCGGGCGGCGGCGTCACCGGCTCGACCGTGTCGGCGGGCGGCTCGACGGGCGCGGCGGCGCCGCCGCTGTCGGCGCCGGGTCCGTCGAGCGTTGGCGTCTCAATGATCGGCTCGTCGCTCACGCCCGGGATCACGGGCAGTTGCTCGGCGGCCTCGCGTCTGCGCGTAGCGTCGGGCGTCAGTACCGCAGCCGGCGCCGAGGCTGCCGGCGCCGCGACGCTGCGATGGATCGCCGCCTGCTGGCGGTGATGCGGGGCGAGCTGGTGGTGGACCTCGACGGCGCCGCCGGCGCTCACGACCGCCACGGCGACCGCGGCGGCCACGTGGCCGAGCGAGATGCCCGCGACGCCGGCGCCCGCAGCGGCGGCGCCGCCGCCGGCGACGGCCGCCGTCGCGCCCGCGCCGCCGGCCGCGGTCGCGCCGCCGGCGACGCCGGTGCTTCCGCCTCCGACGATGCCGAGCAGCTTCGCGAACAGGGCGACCGGTCCGAGCGCCGGCACGAGCGCGGCGAGGCGCGCGTCGAGCGCGCGCAACTCCTTCTTGTAGGCGCTGCAGCCCTTGCAGTCGTGCAGATGCCGCTTCACGAGGCCGCTCGCGCGCACGCCGCGCTCGTGCGCGTCGGCGAGGTCGGCGCGGATCGCGGCGCACGCGGTGTCGCGCGCCTCGGCCGCCTGCGCGAGCCCGATGCGGGCGCGCACGAGCAGCGACTTGACGGCGGGGACGGTCACGTCGAGCGCGGCGGCCAGGTCGGCGTACGCCATCCCGGAGATCTCGCGCATCAGCAGGGCGGAGCGCTGCTGCTCCGGCAGCCGCTGCACGTCCTCCACCAGCCGGCGCAGCGACTCGCGGCGCTCGACGGCGTCCATCGGGTCCGAGGCCGGCGCCTGCACGAGCTCGAGCACCTCGGCGGGGGACCCGGCTCCCGCCCACCCCGCCGCCGGCCGCCGCAGCTCGTCGACGCAGCGGTTGTGCGCGATGCGGTAGAGCCAGGCGCGCAGCGACACCTCGCGGTCGTTCGCGCGCAGCGCCCCGTACGCGCGCACGAACACGTCCTGCAGCGCGTCCTCGGCGTCGGCGCGCGAGCCGCCGAGCATCTGGCGCGCGTACGCGAACAGGCGCGTGCGGTAGCGGTCGTGGATGACGCGGAACGCCTCGTCGCTGCCGGCGCGGAACAGCCGCACGAGCTGCTCGTCGGAGCGCAGGCGCAGCAGGGGACCGGCGGCGACGCGTCTGCTGGGCGTCGTCCCCGGTGCGAGCGCTGCGGTGGCTGGGATGGTTGAGGCCTCCACGCTTCCTCCTTGACCGCTCAACGGAGCCTAAAGGATCGAGTTGCGGAGTTTCCAGCGCGACGTCCGGCCGCGCCCGGCGGATCAGGCCAGATTCGCCATCACGTGCTTGATCTGCGTGTAGTCCTCGAAGCCGTACTTCGACAGGTCCTTGCCGTAGCCGGACTGCTTGAAGCCGCCGTGCGGCATCTCGCTCACGAGCGGGATGTGGTCGTTGATCCACACGCAGCCGAAGCGCAGCGCCTTCGAGACGCGCAGCGCGCGGCCGACGTTCTGCGTCCATACCGAAGAGGCGAGCCCGTACGGCGTGCCGTTCGCCCACGCGATCGCCTCCGCCTCGTCGGCGAAGCGCTGCACGGTGATGACCGGGCCGAAGATCTCGCGCTGGATCAGCTCGTCCTGCTGCTGCAGGCCGGCGACGACGGTGGGCTCGTAGTAGTAGCCGGCGCGGTCGGCGTCGTGGCCGCCCGTCACGACCTCGGCCGACTGCGGTCGCCGCTCGACGAAGCCGGACACGCGCTCGCGCTGACGCGCGCTGTTGAGCGGCCCGAGCGTCGTGTCGGGCGACAGCGTGTCGCCGACCACGAGGCCCTGCGCCTGCGCGGCGAGCCCGGAGACGACGTCGTCGTGCACGCCCGCGCCCGCGAGCACGCGCGTGGCGGCGGTGCAGTCCTGGCCGGCGTTGTAGTAGCCGGTGCCGGCGATCGTCTCGAGCGCGACGTCGAGGTCGGCGTCGTCGAACACGATCACGGGCGCCTTGCCGCCCAACTCGAGGTGGACGCGCTTCAACGTGTCGGCGGCCGCGCGCGCGATCCACTTGCCCGTCTCGACGCTGCCCGTCAGCGAGACCATGTCGACCTCGGCGTGCGTCACGAGCGCCTGTCCCGCCGGGTCGCCGTGACCGGCGATCACGTTGAGGACGCCCTTGGGCAGGAACTCGGCCGCGAGCTCGGCGAGCCGCAGCGTCGTCAGCGGCGTCGTCTCGGCGGGCTTCAGCACGACCGTGTTGCCGGCCGCGAGCGCCGGGCCGATCTTCCAGCCGGCCATCATCAGCGGGTAGTTCCACGGCGCGATCTGGCCGACGACGCCGATCGGCTCGCGCCGGATGATCGACGTGTGGTCCGCCATGTACTCACCGGCCGCCAGCCCCTCGAGGTGGCGCGCGGCGCCGGCGAAGAAGCGCAGGTTGTCCGCGACGACCGGGATCTCGTCCGCCTTGACGGCCTCGATCGGCTTGCCGGCGTCGAGCGCCTCCAGCTCGGCCAGCTCGTCGCTGTGCTCCTCCACTGCGTCGGCGAGCTTCAGCAGCGCGGTCGAGCGCTCGGCGGGGGTGGCGTTCGCCCAGCCCTCGAACGCGCGCCGGGCGGCCTGCACCGCGCGGTCGATGTCGGCCGCGCCGGACAGCGGCGCGGTCGCGATCTGCTCGCCGGTCGCCGGGTTGAGGATCGGCTCGTTGCGGCCCTCGAGCGGGTCGGCGTGCTCGCCGTCCACGAAGTTGCGCAGCGTGCGGGTGACGGTCGCCATGGCGGATCGCTCCTCTCGAGGTCGCTGTCCGCAACGTACCACCGGGTTGCGCGTCCGAACGGACGAATCGCGCGCCGTCGGTGCGCCGATCCGGCACGACCCGCGGGCAGGCCGCAGGTACGCTTCGAGGCATGGATCCCGCCAACGGCGTCGGCATCCCGCTCGCGGTCGCGGCCGGGCTCGTGTCGTTCCTGTCGCCGTGCGTGCTGCCGCTCGTGCCGGGCTACATCTCGGCCGTCTCCGGCGTCACGCCGGAGCAGGCGCGGGCGGCCGGCGGGGCGCGGCGGGTGCTCGTGCCGAGCCTGCTGTTCGTGCTCAGCTTCTCGACGATCTTCATCCTGCTCGGGCTCGGCGCGACCGCCGTCGGCGCGGCGCTCAACGACCACCGCCAGACGCTCGAGAAGGTCTCGGCGGCGCTGATCGTCGCGATGGGCGTGTTCTTCGTCGCCGCGCCGTTCGTCACGCGCCTGAACCGCGAGTTCCACGTCGGCGCGCTGATGCAGCGGGCGGGGCGCGGCGGCCCCGTGCTCGCCGGCGCCGCCTTCGCGATCGCCTGGACGCCGTGCATCGGGCCGACGCTCGGCGCGATCCTCAGCGCCGCCGCGCTGTCGAACAGCGCCGGCCACGGGGCGGTCCTGCTGGCGTTCTACAGCGCCGGGCTCGCGATCCCGTTCCTGCTCACGTCGCTCGCCTTCGGCTCGATGACGAACGCGTTCGGCGTCGTCAAGCGCCACTACGGCGCGGTCATCGCGGCCGGCGGGATCGTGCTGATCGCGATGGGCGTCCTGATCTGGACGGGCGAGTTCTTCCGCCTCAACTCCGAGGCGCAGAACCTGCTGAACAACCTCGGTTTGGACGTCTGGAACAGCGTGTGAGTCTGCGCACCTGCCGCGGTAGGATCGCTGGCATGGCGGTGAAGAGGCGCTCCATCTCCTTCGACGCGAACCTGCTCGCGGAGGCCGAGCGGCTGTCGGCCGAGCGCGGCGGCAGCTTCTCCGCGTTCGTGAACGATGCGGTCGAGCATCAGCTGAAGATCGAGGGTGGGAAGAAGCTGATGGAGGATGACGACGAGCGCTGGGGCCCGATCCCCGAGGAAGTCGTCGAGGAGATCGACCGCCTGTGGCCGGACTGACGCTCGACGCCGGTGCGCTGATCGCGTACGAGCGCGGCGACAGACGAATTCGCCGGCTCCTGAAGATCGCGTTCGGCAGAGGCGTCACGCCGACGATCCCCGCGATCGTGCTCGCCGAGGTGTGGCGCGGTGATAGCAAGGACGCGCCCGTCGCACGACTCTTGACCTGGTGCAGGATCGAACCGCTCGATGAGCAGCGCGCCCGCGCCGCCGGGAAGCTCAGGCGGTCG
>DASVFS010000238.1:0-10340 GCA_036379915.1 Conexibacter sp.
GAACGCGACGGCGAGCCCGCCGGCGCGGTGCGGCAGGGCGGCTGGGAGCTTGCGCGCGAGCGCGCGACGGACGGCGGTCCGCGCGTCGGGCGCGAACGGCTGCTCGTGGGCCTCCGCGGCTGCGACGAGCCGCTCGGCGAACGCGTGGCTCATGCCGGTGGCGGTCAGCTCATACGTGAGCGAGGGCGCCAACGCGGCCGGTTGGGCATCGAGGGGGGAGGGCTCGGGCGAGGACCGCGAATCCGACTGCCTATGGGACTGTCGGATTCGCGGTCCTCCCTCGTCAGTCTCGGCCTCGGCGAGGAGGGCGGCGAACGAGTCGGGCTCGGCGCGCGGCTCGGGCTCGGGCTCCGGCGCGGCCGGCTCCTCGTCGTAGACGTCGATGCGGGCGGCGCCCGCGCGGGCGTCGACTTCGACGAAGCGCTGCTGGAAGAAGCCGCCGATGCCGCCCATCAGGCCGTCGCGCTGGCGGACGACGACGGCGTCCGGGCCGAGCTGGCTCCGAATCTGGGGGAGCACCTCCTCCAACGTTCTGCCGCGGAACGTCCGGAGGTCGGGGGCGGGGGCCGTCGTGCTCATCCGTCGATCACTCCAATCGTCTCCACGCTGATGCCGAGTGCGATCTCGTTGTAGGAGCAGACCGCGAGCTGCGGGATCGCCTGCTCCACGAGCCGCCGCAGGTGGCGGCGCACGCGCGCGGAGCACAGCAGCACCGGTCTGGTCCCACGAGCGACGCCATGTTCGACCTGAGTTCGCAGTGCGACGACCAAGTCCTGTGCCCGCGAGGGCTCCATCGCGAGGTACTCGCCGTCGGACGTCTGGGCGATCGCCCCCGCCAGCTCCTGCTCGAGCGCCGGATCGAGCGCGATCGCGCGCAGCCGCTGGTCCGCGCCGACGTGCGGCGCGGTGATCGTGCGGCCGAGCGCCTGGCGCGCGTACTCGGCGAGCAGCGCCGGATCGCGGGTCACCCGCGCCTTGTCGCCGACCGCCTCGACGATCGCGCCGAGGTCGCGGATCGAGACGCCCTCCGCCAGCAGCGCCTGCAGCACGCGCTGCAGCTCGCCGAGCGTCAGCACGTCCGGCACCACTTCCTCGACGACGGCCGCGTTCGTGTCCTTCAGCTGCTCCAGCAGCTGTCTGACGTCCTGGCGGCTGAGCAGGTCGGCCGCGTGCGTGCGGATCGTCTCGGTCAGATGCGTCACGACGACCGACTCGCCGTCGACGACCGTGAAGCCGAGCGCCTCCGCCTCCGCGCGCTGCGCGTCGGCGACCCACGTCGCGGGCAGGCCGAACGCCGGCTCGGTCGTCGGCACGCCGCCCGGCAGCGAGCCGACCGCGTCGCCGGGGTCCATCGCGAGCTGGTGGCCGGCCATCAGCCGGCCGCGCGCGACCTCCGTGCCGCGCACCTTCAAGACGTACTCGTGCGAGTCGAGCCCCAGCTCGTCGTGGATCCGCACGGGCGGGATCACCATGCCGAGGTCGGACGCGATCTGGCGGCGGATCACGGACACGCGCGACAGCAGCGTGCCGCCGGACGAGGTGTCGACGAGCGGCACGAGCCCGAAGCCGATCGCCAGCTCGAGCGGGTCGAGCGGCAGCGCCTCCAGCGCGGCGTCGCGCGGCGCGGCGACGGCGGTGCCCTCGGCGTCGGCCGCGGCCGACGCGAGCGCGGCCGCATCCTCGGCGGCGAGCGGGCCGCCGTCGCGCATCGCCCAGCCGAGCGCGAGGAAGCCGCCGCCGATCAGCAGGAAGGGGAGCTTCGGCAGGCCCGGCACGAGCGCGAACGCGCAGATGACCGCGCCGGCGACCATCGGCGCCTTGCGCTGGCCGACGATCTGGTTGGCGATGTCGGAGCCGAGGTCCGTGTCGGAGGCGGCGCGCGTGACGATGATGCCGGTCGCGACGGAGATCAGCAGCGCCGGGATCTGCGCCGCGAGGCCGTCGCCGACCGTCAGCAGCGAGAAGTGCTGGATCGCCTCGGAGAACGGCAGCCCCTGCTGCATCACGCCGACGACGATCCCGCCGATCAGGTTGATCAGCACGATCAGCACGGCCGCCATCGCGTCGCCCTTGACGAACTTCGAGGCGCCGTCCATCGCGCCGTAGAAGTCCGCCTCGCGCGCGATCTCGGCGCGCCGCTGGCGGGCCTCCTCGTCGGTGATCAGGCCGGCGTTGAGGTCGGCGTCGATCGCCATCTGCTTGCCCGGCATCGCGTCGAGCGTGAAGCGCGCGCCGACCTCGGCGACGCGCCCGGCGCCGTTCGTGACGACGACGAACTGGATCACGATCAGGATCAGGAAGATCACGAGGCCGACGACGACGTTGCCGCCGACGACGAAGTGGCCGAAGGCGGCGACGACATTGCCCGCGTCCCCGTGCGTGAGGATCAGGCGCGTGACCGAGACGTTGATCGCCAGCCGGAACATCGTCGTCAGCAGCAGCAGCGACGGGAACGAGGCGAAGTCGAGCGCGCGGTTGAGGTAGAGCGTCGCGACGACGATCGCGAGGCCGATCGAGATGTTGAGCGTGATGAAGAGGTCGAGCAGCGCCGCCGGCAGCGGGATCACCAGCATCGTCACGATCAGGACGACGCCGACCGCGGCCAGCAGGTCGGTGTGCTTCATCAGCTGCTTGAGCGTGCCGGCGCCGGCGCCGGCGCCGCCGCTCGGTCTCGCGGCGATCGCGCTCATGCGCTCCTCCTACGGGCGACGCGGAAGACGTAGGCGAGCACCTGCGCGACCGCCTGGTAGAGCTCCTCGGGCACGAGCTGGCCGATCTCGATCGCCGCGTGCAGCGAGCGCGCGAGCGGTCTGTCCTCGATCACGGGCACGCCGTGCTCCTCGGCCAGTCTGCGGATCTGCAGCGCGATCAGGTCCTGGCCCTTCGCGACGCACTCCGGCGCCGGGCGCGTGCCGTCGTACTTGAGCGCGACGGCGAAGTGGGTCGGGTTGACGACGACGACGTCGGCCTGCGGGACGGCCGCCATCATGCGGGCGCGCGCGGCCTGCAGCTGGCGGCGGCGCAGCGCGCCCTTCACCTCCGCCGGAAGCGAGTGCTGCTTCAGCTCCTCTCTGAGCTCCTCCTTGCTCATCCGCAGCGACTTCTCGTGGCGCCAGCGCTGGTAGCCGTAGTCGATCGCGGCGATCAGCAGGTAGGCGACCGCCGCGCGCTGCGCGATCGCGAACACCAGCTTCGACAGCAGCGCGCCGAGCGCGGCCGGGTTCGAGCCGACGGTGGCGGACACCTCGGTCAGCCGCGGGATCAGCGCCTGCGCGACGAGCGCGCCGACGACGCCGACCTTCGCGAGGTTCTTCGCGGCCTCGAACAGCAGTCTCGTGCCGAACACGTTTCTCGCGCCCGCAACGGGGTTGAGGCGCTTCGGGTCGGGCTTCAGCGCCTGCGTGGCCGGCTTGATCCCCGACTGCGCGACGTTCGCGAGCACGCCCGCGACGAGGCACACGCCGGCGACCGGGGCGACGCCGAGCAGGAAGGTCTTCAGGCCGGCGGCGAACAGCTGCTGGAGGCCCGCGGCGCTCATCAGCTGCTGCGGGTGCGCGGCGTTCGCGAGGCCGTCGCGCAGCGCGCCCTCGGCGACGGCGACCGTGTGCGGCGCGAGCAGGGAGATCGCGAGCAGGCCGGCGATCAGCACGACGGCCCCGTTGAGGTCGACCGACTTCGCGACCTGGCCTCTCTTGCGCGCCTCCTCGCGGCGCTTGGGAGTTGCTCTCTCGGTCTTGTCGTTGGCCATCGCGCTACGCCAACTTCACGGTCTGGAGCGCCTGGGCGACGCTCAGCTGCAGCTGGTCGGAGATCCAGCCCGACACGAACGGGAGCGAGGCGGCGACGACGAGCATGCCGACGACGACCTTCACCGGGAAGCCGACCGCGAAGACGTTGAGCTGCGGCACGACGCGCGTCACCACGCCGAACGCGACGTCGGTGATGACGACGGCGAGCAGCACCGGCGCGGCGACCTGGAGCGCGCTCGAGAAGATCGTCGTGAACGTCTGCACGACGCCGGCGCCGAGCGAGGCGATGTTCGGCGCCGCCGTCAGCGGCACCAGCTCGAACGTGCGCGCAAGGCCGGCGATCACCCAGCTCGTCCCGTCGATGGCGACGAAGATCGCGAGCGCGACGAAGCCGTAGAGCTGCGCGAGGACGGCCGACTGGTTGCCGGTGAGCGGATCGACGATCGCGCCGAAGCTGAAGCCGACGAGCATGTCGAGCAGCGCGCCGGCCGAGTTGACGGCCGCGAACAGCAGCGACAGCGAGAGCGCGAAGCCGAGCCCGACGAGCAGCTCCTTCAGCACGAGCCCGAACAGCGCGAGCACGTCGTTGGGGATCTGCTGGCCGCGCATCGCGATCGGCGTGAGGCCGACCGCGAGCGCGCACGCGACGACGGTGCGCACGCGCGGCGGGACCTGTCTCGAGCTGAACAGCGGCGCGAGCAGGAACAGCGGGCTGACGCGCGCGAGCACGAGGATGAAGCCGGCGGTCTGGAGGCCGCCGAGCTGCGCGAGCACCTGGGAGAGCGGGTCCCGGGTCATGCTCCCACCAGCGACGGGATCGAGCGGTACAGCTCCTCCGTGTAGCCGAGCAGCTGGCCGAGCATCCACGGCCCGGCGACGACGATCACGACGGCGGTCGCGACGATCTTCGGGATGAACGACAGCGACTGCTCCTGGATCTGCGTGACCGCCTGGAAGACGGACACGATCAGGCCGACCGCGAGGCCGACGAGCAGCAGCGGCCCGCCGACCTTCATCGCGAGCTCCATCGCCTGCTGCGACAGGTGGATGACGGTGTCCTGGTCCATCAGCCGAAGCTCTTGACGAGCGACTCGGTGACGAGGCCCCATCCGTCGACCAGGACGAACAGCAGGAGCTTGAACGGCAGCGAGATGAAGACGGGCGGCAGCATGATCATGCCCATCGACATCAACGTGCTGGCGACGATCAGGTCGATCACGAGGAACGGCAGGAAGATCAGGAAGCCGATCTGGAACGCCGTCTTCAGCTCGCTGACGATGAAGGCGGGGATCAGGACGGTCGTCGGGATGTCTCTGCGCGTTCTCGGCTGCTCTCTCGTCTTCGAGAGGCGCACGAACAGCGCGAGGTCGCTCTCGCGCGTCTGTCTGAACATGAACTCGCGCAGCGGCTCCTGCGCGCGTCCGATCGCCTGCTGCGTGTCGATTCTGTGCGCCTGGAGGGGATCCCAGGCGGTGTCCTTGATCGTGTTGAACGTCGGCGCCATCACGAACAGCGTCAGGAACAGCGCGATGCCGACGAGCACCTGGTTCGGCGGCGCCGTCGGCGTGCCGATCGCGGTGCGGATGAAGCCGAGGACGATGAGGATGCGCGTGAAGCCGGTGACGGTGAAGAGCAGCGCCGGGACCAGCGTGAGCCCGCCGACGAGCAGCAGGATCTGGACTGCGTTCGCGCCGTCGCCTCTCATCCGCGCACCGTCCAGGCGCGCAGCTGCTCGAGCGCGCTTCTCGGCGCGCGACGACCCGGACCCGGCCCACCCAGCGCGGGCCGCGGGCGGGCCGGCCGGGTCGCCGCGGGCAGCGCGAGGCGCGGGAGCGCGAGCTGCGGCAGTCTGAGCGGGGCGCGGCGCGCGCGGGTCGGCGCGGCCTCCTCGGCGGGCAGCAGCAGCAGGCCGTCCTCGTCGATCAGCCCGGCGTCGCGCGCCTCGTCCTCCGTGTAGGTGCGGATCGGGACGACGCCCTGCTCGGCGACGCCGAGCAGCACGAGGTCGCGGCCCGCGCGCACGAGGTGGACGGAGCGGTTGGGGCCGAGCGGGACGCTGGCGAGGCTCGCGAGGCCGGCGCCGGTCGCCTGCGGCTGGCGGCTCGCCTTGACCTGTCTGAGGACCCACGCGACGCCGTAGATGACGCCGATCACGATCGCCAGCCCGACGATCGTGCGGACGAGGGAACCGCCCCCACTTCCGACGACGTGGCCGCTCTGGCCGGCCGCGCCCGTCAGGTCGACGGGCGTCGACTCGCCGGACGCGCGCGAGGCGCCCGCGGCAGCGTGCGCGGGCGTCGACGCGAGGAGCAGCAGCACGACGGCAGCGACCGTCGCGGCCGCCCATGAGTGCAGGGAAGCCTTTGGCATCGAGGGACGACTCCGAGGGATGAGTCGTCCCGGGTAGTCGGCAGCGGCGTCGCGGGCTTTAGCGCACTATCCTCGCGCTCCGATGACCTACACGAGCGACGAAGGGCGCAGAGAGCTGCTGGGCGCCACGGCCGAGGCGGCGGACACGATCGCGGTGGCGCTCGCGGCGCTCGGCGAGGCGTACGAGCTGGTGTCCGACGACGCCGCCGAGCGGCTCGAGGACGGGCTGTTCGGGCCGGCGCAGGCGGCGTACGGGCGGATGAAGCGGGCGCACACGGAGTTCGCCGCGCGCTGCGGACTCTCGGCGGCGTCGTTCGCGGTCGCGGAGCCGCCCGGCGCGCCCTCGGGCGGCGCGCACGGCTACGTCGAGGCCGCGATCGAGGCGGCCGAGCACGCCGACGACATCCTCTCCGAGCTGCAGGACTCGATGCTGCCCGTCGAGGTCGGCGACGCCGAGCTGCGCGCCGCGATCGCCGACGTCCGCACGCGGCTGGCAGAGCTGCCCGTCAACGGGCACGCGCTGCTGCGGACGCTCGGGCGCTGATCACAGCTCTGCGCTGTAGACCGGCAGGGCTGCGGGTCGTACCTTCGGTAGCATGCTCGGTGTGAAGCTCAGCGTGAGCCTGCCGGACGAGGATGTCGAGTTCCTCGACGCGTACGCATCTGAACATGCGTCACCGTCGCGCTCGGCCGTCTTGCACGAGGCGATTCAGGCGCTGCGCCTGAGAGGTCTCGGCGAGGCATATCGCAGCGCCTGGGACGAATGGTCGGGCAGCGAGGACGCCGGGCTCTGGGACGCGACTGCCGGCGACGGCCTCTGATGCTGCGGGGCGAGATCCGTCTCGTCGAGCTCGACCCGGCACGAGGGGCGGAGGCGGACAAGCGACGGCCCGCGATCATCGTGAGCAACGACGCGGTCAACAGCACAGCCGCCCGGCTCGGGCGCGGCGTCGTGACCGTCGTTCCGATCACGTCGAACGTCGCGCGCGTGTACCCGTTCCAGGTGCTGCTCCCGGCGGGCACCGGTGGTCTGCCGCGGGACTCGAAGGCGCAAGCCGAGCAGGTCCGCTCGATCGCGGCCGAGCGCGTCGGTCAGCGGCTCGGCGCACTGCCTCCGACCGCGCTGGCGGCGGTGGACGGCGCGCTGCGGCTGCACCTGGCGCTGTAGCGACGGTTCACTCGAAGTGCCCCGCGCGGATGCCGCGGCGCTTGGCGAGGCGGGCGAGCGGGGGCATGACGAGGCGCTGGAGGGCCTTGGGCGGTGCGGGCGGGAAGCTCATCTCGACCATCTCGCCGTAGGCCTCGAGCATGACGGCGGCTTGGAGCCAGCCGGTGACGCCCTTCGGGATGCCCAGCTTCGTGATGCGGCCGTTGCGCGCGAGCACCGCCGCGTCGGTGAGGAAGCCCGCGAGCGCCGGGTCCGGCGGGGTCGCGACGCAGCGCGTGTAGGCGACCGCGTCGCCGCCGTTGCGGTACGCGTGGCGCGTGCCGGCCGGCACGACGACCGTCTCGCCGGCGTCGGCGCCGACCCATCTGCGGCCCGCGAGGAACTCCATGCGCCCTTCGACGACCGTGAAGCGCTCCTCCATGCGCGGGTGCACGTGCGGCGGGACGCCGCCGCCGGGCTCGACCCACATCTCGCACAACGCCGCGGGATCGCCGTGCTCGTCGGTCGTGTCCGAGAAGCGGAGCCGGTGCCTGAAGACCGGGTCGTGGACGATCTGCGGATCTGCGCCAATGCTCATGACGACCGCCTTTCCGTTGCCGCGAGCGCGTAACCTAGTGTGCGTTAGGAAGCTTACCTAGGGAGCGTTAGGTTTGTCGAAGGCGAACGTCCGGGCGGCGACGCCGCGCAGACGCATGCCGGCCGCGGAGCGACGCGAGCTGATCGAGCGCGCGGCGACGCGCGTGTTCGCCGAGCGCGGCTACGCCGGCGCGTCGATCGACGAGATCGCGCGGCGCTCCGACGTCTCGCCGCCGGTCGTCTACGACCACTTCGCCTCCAAGCTCGACCTCTTCACGCGCCTGCTGGAGCGCACGCGCGACGAGCTGCTCGCGATGTGGACGCAGACGCTCGCCGGGGAGGAGGCGACCGACGTGCGCATGCGCCGCGCGTTCACCGCCTGGGCGACCTACGTCGGGCAGAACCGCTTCGCCTCGCGCATGTACTTCCAGGAGGCGACCGGCGACCCGGACGCACGCGCGGCGCATCGCGCGATCCAGGCGCAGGGACGCGTCGCGCTCGCGACGATCCTCGCTCAGGAGCCCGGCGCGGAGCGACTCGCCGACGGGACGGACCGGCAGGCGCTCGAGATGGCCGCCGAGACGATCCGCGCCGGCCTCGCCGGCCTCGCGATCTGGTGGGACGACCACCCGGAGGTCTCGCGCGAGCGGATCGTCGTGACCGCGATGAACGTCCTGTGGACCGGCTTCGAGCGACGGCAGGCGGACGACGCCGTGGCGCTCGAGTAGTCAGCATCTCGCCGGATGAGCCGGCCCGCACTGCTGCTCGACCTCGACGACACGCTCGTCGTCGAGGAGCCGGCGGCCGTCGCGGCGTTCGCGGCGACCGCCCGCTGGGCCGCGACGCAGCGCGACCTCGACGCCGACGCGCTCGGCCCGGCGGCGCGCCGCTGCGCGCGCGAGCTGTGGTACGCGACGACCGCTCACGCATGGTGCGAGCGGATCGGCGTCAGCTCGTGGGAGGGGTTGTGGTGCCGCTTCGAGGGCGAGCAGCCGGACGTCTGCCGGCTGCGCGCGTGGTCGCCGACCTACCGCCGCGAGGCGTGGCGTCGCGCGCTGGCGGAGCAGGGCGTCGACGACGCGGCGCTGGCGCAGGAGCTGGGCGAGCGCTTCGCGCGCGAGCGGCGGGCGCGGCACGAGACGTTCGCCGACGCCGTGGCGGCGCTCGACGCGCTCGCCGCCGAGCACGAGCTGGCGCTCGTCACGAACGGCGCCGCATGCCTGCAGCGCGAGAAGCTGGCGGCGTCGGGCCTGGCCGACCGCTTCCCGACCGTGGTCGTCTCGGCCGACGTCGGCGCCGCCAAGCCGGACGCCGCGATCTTCCGGCATGCGCTCGCGCTGCTCGGCTGCGAGCCCGCGCGCGCGACGATGGTCGGCGACAGCCTGCGCAAGGACGTGCGCGGCGCCCTGGCCGCCGGCCTCGGCGCCGTGTGGCTCAACCGCTCCGGGCGCCCCGATCCGGACAGGCCCGCGGGCGTGCGCGAGATCGCGACGCTCGCGGAGCTGCCGGCGGTGCTCGGCGCCGACTAATTCACGGCCGTCGTCTGCCCCAGCGCCTTCTCGACCGCGCCGAGCAGCCTCGCGCGCTCGAACGGCTTGACGACGAAGTCCTTCGCGCCGGCCTTGATCGCCTCGAGCACCTTCGTCTCCTGGCCGAGCGCCGAGCAGATCACGACGCGCACCGCGGGATCGAGCGCGACGAGCTCGCGCAGCGTCGCGAGGCCGTCCTTCTCGGGCATCGTGATGTCGAGCGTCACGAGGTCCGGCTGCAGGTCGCGGTAGGCGGCGATCGCCGCATCCCCGTCGCCCGCCTCGCCGACCACCTCGTGGCCGCCGGCGAGCAGCGCGTCGCTCAGGACCTTCCGCATGAACGCTGCGTCGTCGACGACGAGCACGCGTGCCATCACACCGTCTCCTTCGTTGTCACGTCGCCCGCAGGCGACTCGCTTGCGATCGCCGGAGGGCGAAAGCCTTCTGTCCGGCCGGCAACCTCTTCGAGGCGCAGCGCCCACTCGCCCTCGTCGGTGAGGACGAGCCGGCCGCTCCCGAAGCGCAGGCCGTTCACGTACAGGTCGACCGGATCGTCGGCCTTGCGGTCGAGTTCCAGCACCGCTCCCGGCGGCAGCTGCGGCGCCGCGCCGAGCGAGACGCGCGTGCGGCCGAGCTCGGCCCACACGCGCACGCGGATGTCGCGCAGCGCCTCGTCGAGCGCGCGCTCCTCGCCGGGCTCGGCGCGGCGGCCGAGGCCCAGCGCCGACAGGCCGGCGTCGCCGCTCAGCTGCTCGCCGCCCTGCTCGTCGAGCGCGCGCGTCATGCGCACGACGAACGCGTTCGGCACCAGCTGCACGAGCCGGCACGGCTCGCCGTACACGCGGAACGTCGCGCTCACGGCGTGCGGCGTGGCGTCGAACGCCTCGCGGGCGGCGGCCACGTCGGCCAGCACGCGCGCGTCCGGCGGCGCGATCTCGACCTCCTGGC
>DASVFS010000239.1:0-4484 GCA_036379915.1 Conexibacter sp.
CCATCGCCGAGGAGATCTTCGCGCTCCTGCGAGCGTCATAGGATGCGGCCGTGGCCTTCACCCTGAGGAACCTCAAGGAGGACGTAGGGGACGTCGGGTCGAACTTCGACGGCGCGCCGGACCTCGAGTTCCGCTTGGCGACCGTCGCGCTCGAGCTCGAGCAATCCGGCCTGTGCTATCAGCGCGTCCCGCCCGGCCATCGCTTTCCGTACGGCCACACGCACAAGACGCAAGAGGAGGTGTACGTGGTCCTGCGGGGGAGCGGGCGGATGAAGCTCGACGACGAGATCGTCGAGCTCGAGGCATGGGACGCGGTGCGCGTCCCGCCAGGTACATGGCGCGGCTACGAGGCCGGGCCGGAGGGCCTCGAGATCCTCGTCATCGGCGCACCCAATCTCGGCGCGGCCCCCCGCGAAGACGTCGAGGGCCGGCGCGACTGGTGGGCTGACTAGACGGCTACTGGTCGCCGAGCGATTCGAGCGGCCGCACGTCCTCGAGATCCTGTGGCCGTCCGGAGCCACGTTTCATCCGAAGCAGGTCGTCGCGGTGCGCAATCGGAACCGTCACGTCGCCGAGTGGAACGTCGTGAGCGAGCGATGAGGTGCCATTGCTCGCCTGACGCGAGCATGGCCGCGCTGGGAGTCGAACGCGAACGCTGGCCGTCCGGGAGCCGCCACATTTCCCGCCACAGGAGCGATTCCGCGCCCCTAGAACGAGAAAGCCCCGGCATTCCGGGGCTCCAAACCAAGTGGGCGATACTGGGCTCGAACCAGTGACCTCCGCCTTGTCGAGGCGGCGCTCTCCCAGCTGAGCTAATCGCCCTGGGAGACGCAAGCCTAGCAATGCGCGGGCAGCTGCGGCGAGACGAGCGGGGCGGGCGCCGGGAGCGGGCGGGCGACCAGCCATGTCCCTCTGGGGCGTGGCGGAGTAGGTACGCAGCGGCCTGCAAAGCCGTGTACACCGACCTCGGGCGCGGAGCTGCTCGAGCAGTCCGACCGCCGCAACCGTTCCCGTTGCCTGCCGGGCCGTGCGGCGGCGACACTCGCTGCGTAGAGACCGCGTGCTGGCCTGACCGGGGCGCAGACGGGCCAGAGGGCCCGGTCGGCAAACCGGGCCCTCCGACTGATTCACCCAGCTCTGACTCTGAACGCCTGCGGTATCGGCTGGAACGGGAAGGTGAGACTGGTTCTATATTCTATCCAGATTTCGACGACGTCGTTCATCGCTCCTCCTATGCGTCTTATTCTGATGTTGCATGAATTATTGCCCGCGGCCTGGAGCGTTCTTATGCTGTTCCAGCACGTGGTCCCCGTGTTTTCGATTCTGAACTTGGTCGTGTCGAGCGAGATCGGGAGAGCTATGATTTCGAGCAGCTCTCCGCGCCAGCCGTTGATCACGGTTACCGTGGCCGTATCGCCCACCGCTGCGAGCACAGGGGTGTCGAGCGGTCTGCCGTCGGTTCTGCGCAGCGCGGTGGGCGTTCCGTTCAGGACGGCGACCGCTTCTTCGGTCGATCTGACCAGTGTGTTCCTCCCGGTGCCGCTGAGCCAGCCGTTCCCGATGCAGAAGGTGCCTCTCAACCTTATTCTCGCGGATTCGTCCGCTCTCACTTCGTGTATTTCGCCTGCAGCTTCGTGCAGGAAGCGGGCCTTCATCGGTTGAGATTCTTCGCTGCCCGCTAGGCACGTCAGCCCGGACAGCGTCGCGCTGAAGCCTGCGCCGACGACGCGTGTGTTCATGCTCGTGAATTCCGGACCGCTTCCTTCGTACGAGTCGTACTGCAGACTCCACGGCAGCGTTTCGGTTAGGATCGACGCCGATCCTCCGGTGCACGTTCCGAGTCTCCCTCTCGTGACGCTGCCGATTCTCGTTCTCGGCGTCTCGACGAACGTGGATGCGGTGAACGAGCCTTCGAGCGTGATCGGGCAGGATGCTTCGCTCACGCCTTCGGCGTGAAACGTCAGCGCGCTCATCACGACCTTGAACGTTTCGCCGAGGATCCAGAGTTCTTCGGCGGCGGCGCTGCCCACCCCGATGCCCAGCGTGACGATCGCCGCGACGGCGGCGACGCTGCGACGTGTGAGTCGCACGGGTGCTCCTTCCGGTCGGACCGCGGATGAGCACACCCGCGATCGCAGGTGAATTCGAGCGGCGACAGGCGATGCCCCCACTACCCCCACGGCGTCGCCACACGCCTGAGCGGCACTGTACCGGAAGACAGTGCGCTGATCAATCGGCGCAGAGGCTCACGGTGAGTCGTCGGCGCGTCACCGTTCGCTACTGCCAGTACGTCTTGACGACCTCAGCCGAGCGCTCCGACGCCTCCTGTAGGTCGCGACCGGCGTCCCGCAGGGCGCCGAATCGTGCGGCAGATGGTGGTGGAGACGCCAGCTCGTCTCCGCTGATCTCCGTCTCGGCGTCGTGCACAGGCGACGAGCGGGCGCGGTCGACTAGGCTATGGGCCCTCAGGGCGACGTGGCGGAGTGGCTACGCAGCGGCCTGCAAAGCCGTGTACACCGGTTCGATTCCGGTCGTCGCCTCTAGCGTCTCGCGCGGGTGCTGGATCTCGCGCGGGAGCTGCCGCGTCTCGCGGCGCCGCTCGCGCTCGCTCTGCGGCTCGCTCTCGCTCTCGCCCTGGCTCTGCCGCTCGCTCTCGCTCTGCCACTCGCTCTGGCTCTCGGTCTCGCGCGTCTGCGTCTCGTTACCGCTCTCGCGCTCGCGCTTCCACTGGATCGCGACGCCGGTCTCCCCGCGCCGTCGGTCGCCGTCCGGCGCGCCGCCGGTCCGCCGATCTCCGAGACGGGCACCTCGTCGTGCGCGACGTCGATCGCCAGCTCGGGGATCAGCTCGCCGAGGTACGCCGCCATCCGCTCCTCCTCGCGCAGGATCTCGCGCGCGAGTCTCGCGGTGTCGCCGTCCCCGACCGCTCTGGCCAGGCTCCCGATCGCCCGATAGGTCGCGATCTCCTGCGCCTCCTCGCGGAACTCGGCTCGCGCGTTCGCCAGCATCCGCTGCTGCTCGCCCGTCCGTCGCACCGTGTGCAGCGAGTGCTGCACGGCCGCCGTCGCGCGCTGCACGAGGCCCTGCGCGGACTCGAGCTTGCCCGCGAAGCCCTCAGGCGCCGGGATCGAGACCGTCTCCGGCGTCCCGCCCAGGCGCTTGATGCGACGCTCGAGCTTGGCCGCATGGCCTCTCGTCTCGCTCAGGTGCTCGCGCAGCCGCCGCGCGTACTCCGGCCGCGTCGTGGCCTCGGCATGCGCGGCCAGCGCCAGCTCCAGGCGCCGCTCGTTCGCGTACGCATCGTTGAGGTAGTGCACAACGGTGCTGTCACGCTTGGTCATCTCGGACACGGGCGCTCCTTCCACGACGAGTCAGGTTCTGCGCGGCAGGCGGCGGGACGTGAGCGCCGCGAGCACGACCTCGATCGGCGACTGCCGCCGCGACGCGTCGGCCTGCTCGCGCAGCGCGCGCACGTCGCGCTCCAGCGCGTACAGCCGCCGCCCCGTGCGCGTCGCGTGGCGCATCCCGGATCGCAGCTCCCGCCGGTGCGGCAGCGGCAGGCCGAGCACGTGCCGACGCCGATGCGCGCGCAGCCGCGCGCCGACGGCCGTGCCGACCGCGAGCCCGCCGACGGCGGCCCCGGCGGCGGCCATCGGTCCCATGGCCGCCCGCGCGGCGGCGCGTCTGGGATCCGCTCTCGCACCGTCGGCCATGTCAAGACAGCGCCTTGCCGATCTTCTGCGCCTGCGCTCTGGCCTTGCCGACCTCGTCGACCATGCGCTCGAGCTGCTTGCCCGCCTTGCGGACCTCCTTCGCCAGCGGCTTGAAGCCGATCCCGTCCCGCGGGATCGGGATGCCGAGCACCTTCCTGCGCGGTCGCAGCACACGAGCGCCGAGCACGATGCCGCCGAGCGCGCCCGCCGCGGCCGCACCACCGGCGAGCAGCGGACCGCGCGCCTTCGTCGCGGCCGCGCCGATCGTGTCGCCGACCGACTCGAGCGGCCCGTGGTGGCCATTGCGTGCCGACGAACCGTTCGACGACGCCCGGCTCGCGGGCGCTCTGCGCGGCGCGGCGCTCGCCGCCGTGCGTCTGCGCGCGCCGCCGCTCGAACGGGATCTCGCGCGCGTCGACGCGGCTCTTCTCGCAGCTGTGGAGCGTGCGCGGGAGGTGCTCGCTCTTCTGCCGCGACCTGCGCTCGAGCTTGCACGGGAACGTGGCGTCGATTCCGCCATGGTCTCCCCTCCAGGATCGGGTTAGCCCCGGTGGTACCCGGAAACCCCCGGAATACGCGCAAGCCGGCTCGCGGCCGCTCCGCGGCGCTCAGCCGCCGCGCCCTGGCAGCGACTCGCGCAGCACGGCCAGCAGCGTCGCGACCAGCACCGTCGCGAGCGCCGCGACACAGGCGCACGCCGCCACGAACGCCGCGTTGAGCGTCGTCAGCTCGATCGCGCCGATGCGGCTGCCGCCGACGATCGCCACCGTG
>DASVFS010000240.1:0-24974 GCA_036379915.1 Conexibacter sp.
GCACGTAGACGGTCGTCTTGCCGGCCTCGCCGATGCCGGAGACGATCTGGATCACGCGCGGGACGTAAGTGTCCTGCGTGAAGTCGTCGAGCGGGCCGACCGCCTGCCACGGTTGCTTCGTGCGCTCGAACACGGGCCCGAGCGCGAAGCCGAGCGCGGGCAGCGCGAACGCGGAGGCGGCGACGGCGCCGAGCGTGTGCGTGGTGGCGCCCATGAAGCGGCGCCGGGTGACCGTCTCACCCTCGAATGCGCCGGGGATGCCGCGGTCGGCCGTGTAGGGCGAGCTCTTCTTGTATCTGTCGTCAGCCACGGTGAAAATCGGCGGGGATCGTGCGGCGCGGTCGGCGTGACCGCGGCCGCGAACCATACCGCCAACCATGTGTGAAGCGTCGCACGGCTGTGTGAATCAGCGTGTGCGATTGCGCACGATCTCCGTCACCGCCTGCTCCCATGCCGCGGCCGCCTGCGCCGGCTCGTCGTCGGCATGCGCGCGCGCGCAGTGGGAGATCAGCTCGGCGAGCGCCGCGACGGCTCCGAGATCGCCCAGACGCGCGAGCTCGGCGAGCCCGAGCGCGTAGAGGCGGTCGCCGCCCAGCAGCGCAAGATCGGCGTCGGGCGTGTGGACGACGTTGCCCTCCGCGTAGTGCAGCAGGTAGCCCTCGCGCACGGCGGCGAGCGTGAGCGCGTACGAATCGTCCGGAAGCGACGCCAGCAGCGGCTCGTCGGCGGTCGGCACGCGGCGCAGCGCGTCCGCGAGCAGGCCCCCCTCCTCGCGCAGCGCGTCCGCGAGCTGTCCCGTCCCGCTCACGCGAGCGCCCGGAACGCTTCGGTCGCCGCCTCGAGCGTGCGCTCGACCGCGGCCTCGTCGTGCGCCAGCGACGGGAACCACGCCTCGAACTGCGAGGCCGGCGGGTACACGCCGCGCGCGAGCAGCGCGCGGCACCAGGCGGCATGGGCCTCGCGGTCGCAGGCCGCCGCTTCGGCGTAGTCCTGCACGCGATCGCGCCGGAAGAAGACGGTCAGCAGGCCGGGCACGCTCACGACGTGCGCTCGGCCGAACCAGCCGCCGGCGCGGATCGCGTCGCGCAGGCCGTCGGCGAGCAGCTCCGTCGTTCTCGTCAGCGTGGCGTAGGCGGTCGCGTCGAGCAGCTCCAGCGTCTTCAGGCCCGCGGCGACCGCGAGCGGATTCCCCGACAGCGTGCCGGCCTGGTAGACGTCGCCGGCCGGCGCGATCCGCTCCATCAGCGCGCGCCGCCCGCCGTAGGCGGCGGCCGGCAGCCCGCCGCCGATCACCTTGCCCATGATCGTCAGGTCGGGCAGCACCTCGGAACGCTCCTGCGCGCCCCCGGGCGCGACGCGGAAGCCGCTGATCACCTCGTCGAAGATCAGCAGCGCGCCGGTCGCGTCGGCGCGCTCGCGCAGCAGCGCGAGGAAGCCCGGCTTCGGCGGGACGAGCCCCATGTTGGCCGGATACGGCTCGGCGACGATCGCCGCCAGCTCGTGCGCGCCAGTCGCGGTGACGAGCGCCTGCTCGTCGTTCCACGGCACGACGATCGTCTGCTTGGCGGCGGCCTGCGGTACGCCGGGGCTGGCGGGGATCCCCTGGGTCGCGAGGCCGCTGCCGGCGTCGGCCAGCAGGCCGTCGACGTGGCCGTGGTAGGCGCCGGCGAACTTGAGGATCAGGTCGCGGCCGGTGGCGGCGCGCGCGAGCCGCAGCGCGCTCATCGAGGCCTCGGTGCCGGACGAGGTCATCCGCACCATCTCGACGGACGGGACGCGCGTGACGATCTCCTGCGCCAGCTCCACCTCGCCGGGCGTCGGCGCGCCGTAGCTGGTGCCGAGCGCGGCGGCGTCGGTCACCGCGCGCACGATCTCGGGGTGCGCGTGGCCGTGGATCAGCGGTCCCCAGGAGCAGACGTAGTCGACGTAGCGGTTGCCGTCGACGTCGATCAGCTCGCAGCCCTCCCCGCGCGCGACGAACAGCGGGTCGCGGCCGATCGCGCGCATCGCGCGGACGGGCGAGTTGACGCCGCCTGGGAGGAGCTCGATCGCGCGCTGGTACAGCTCGGCGGAGCGGACGTCAGACGCCCGCGTGCTCACGTTCCCAGGCCTTGAACTCGTCCGTGAAGTAGAGGAGGCGGATCTTCTTGAACTCGGTCGAGGAGTAGAGCGTCGCGCGCTCCTCGATCCCGGTCATCTCCGCGATCGCGTCGAGGATCGCGTCGCACTCCTCCTTCGAGCGGCCGTGGGCCATCGTGAAGACGGAGTAGGGCCAGTCCGCGTACGTCGGCCGCTGGTAGCAGTGCGAGATCCCGCGCACCGCGGCCATCCGGCGGCCAACCTCGAGGATCTGCTCGTCCGGGACCTTCCACACGCCCATGCCGTTGGCGGAGAAGCCGGCGCGGCGGTGGTAGAGGATCGCCGCGACGCGGCGCAGCAGGCCGCGCTCCTGCATCCCGGCGAGGTGGTCGAGGAAGCGCTCCTGCGTGACGCCCAGCTCCTTCGCCGCAGGCGCGTACGGCTCGGGGATCACCGGCATGTCGCCTTGCAGCGCGCGGATGACCGCGATGTCGAAGTCGTCGTACGGCTGGGGGTCGAGCTCGACCGGGTCGGCCGCTTCGGCGGCGTTGGCGAGCGCTCTCGTGTCGCCCTCCATCTCCAGGTCCATGCGGATCTTGAACAGCTTGAGCGTCGGCAGCTGCCGCACCGACTCGGCGCCGGCCTCGCGCGCGAGCACCTCGAGCGTGCCGTCGAGGCCGAGCTGCGAGTCGGGCTCGGTCGCGATCGTGAACCACAGGTTGAACTCGTGGTTGCGCAGGTAGTTGTGCGAGACGCCGGGGTGGGCGTTGATGACTCTCGCGGCGCGGTGCGGGTTCTCCGCGTCGACCTTGGCGGCGACGAGCATCGAGCTGTAGCCGAGCGCGCGCGTGTCGAAGATGGGAGTGACCTGGCGGATGATGCGCTGGTCGAGCAGGTGCCGCACGCGCGCCATCGCCTGCTCCTCCGTGATCTCCGCCAGCTCGGCGACGCGCCTGTAGGGGCGCGGCTCGATCGGGAACCGGCCCTGCATCAGGTTGAGGAGCTTCTTGTCCAGCTCCTCGAGCGGGATCGCCGCGCCGTGCTTGCGGCTGCGCAGCTTCGGCGTGGCCGTACTGGGATCGGTCAGTCCGTCTCTGACAGCCATCTGGCGGCGTCCTTCGCGTGGTAGGTGATGACGGCGTCGGCGCCGGCGCGGCGGATCGACGTGAGCACCTCGAGCACGGTCGCCCGCTCGTCGAGGGCGCCGGCCGCGGCGGCGGCCTTCACCATCGCATACTCGCCGCCGACGTTGTACGCCACGAGCGGCATGCGGGTCTGGTCCTTGACGCGCCGGATCACGTCGAGATACGGCAGCGCCGGCTTGACCATCACGAGGTCCGCGCCCTCTTCGACGTCCTGGAGCACCTCGCGGACGGCTTCGTCGCCGTTGGCGGGATCCATCTGGTAGCCGCGCCGGTCGCCGGTCGCGGGTGCCGAGTTCGCCGCCTCGCGGAACGGGCCGTAGAAGACGGAGGCGTACTTCGCCGAGTACGCCAGGATCGGCAGGTCCGCGAAGCCCTCGTCGTCGAGCGCGGCGCGGATCGCGCCGACGCGCCCGTCCATCATGTCGCTCGGGGCGATCAGGTCGGCGCCCGCGCGCGCGTGCGAGACGGCGGTGCGGGCGAGCAGCGGCAGCGTGGCGTCGTTGTCGACGGTGTCGTCGTCGGTCCGCAGAATCCCGCAGTGGCCATGCGCGGTGTACTCGCACAGGCACAGGTCGGGGATCACGAGCAGCTGCGGCAGCTGCTCCTTGATCGCGCGCGTGGCGAGCTGGACGACGCCCTCGTCGTCCCACGCCCCCGAGCCCTCCTCGTCCTTGTGCGCCGGGATGCCGAACAGCATCACCGCGGGGATCCCGAGCGCGGCGGCCTGTGCCGCCTCCTCGACGGCGTGCTCGATGCTGAGCCGCGCGACGCCGGGCATCGTCGCGATCGGCTCGCGACGGTCCGCGCCATGCGTGACGAACAGCGGCAGGATCAGGTCGCCCGCGTCGAGGCGCGTCTCGCGGACGAGCCCGCGCAGCGCGCCGGTGCGGCGCAGCCGGCGCAGACGGGTGGCGGGGAAAGGCATGCGGTTTGCAGGATATCGGCGCCCGAACGACGGGCATCGAGGGAGGGGATCGGCGCCGTGGCGAGGTGAGATGCAAGTTGTGTACCGCAGCGGTACGTGAATTGCGCTTCACCGCGGATCGCGGACGAACCGGCCGGCTGGCGCGACCGCTCCCTCCCCTCGATGCCCATCGGGCCCGGCCGCGCGGCGCCAACCGCGCCGGCGCGGCGCTCAGCCGAAGCGGCGGCCGACGGCGAGGCGGGCCAGGGCGGTGTAGGCCACAGCCAACAGCGCGAGGTGCGCCAGCGGCGCCGCAAGGCCGCCGACCCCGTTGAGCGCGGCGTCGAGCGCCTGCAGCGTCGCCTTGAACGGGAAGCACGCCGACACCGCGCGCACGACGTCGTAGAGCCCGGCCGACACCGCGCCGCTCGGCACCAGCGCGAGGAACGCGATCGGCAGCGACAGCAGGAACGCGAGCAGCGAGGCGGCGCGCACCTCGCGCGCCAGCCCGCCTATCGCGACGCCGAGCGCGGCGAACGCGACGGCGCCGGCCGCGAGCGCGAGCAGCCACTGCGGGAAGCGCGACCAGTCGAGCTCGATGAAGAGGCCGCCGAGCGCGAGCAGCATCGCGAGCGTCACCAGGAACGCGCACAGGGCCGCGAGCGAGATCTTCTCCGCCAGCAGCGCTACGCGCGTCACGAGCCCGCGCACGAGGCGCGAGAAGGCGTGTTCCTCGCGCTCGAGCGCGAGCAGGCCGGCGGCCAGCAGCAGCGTCAGGAACATCAGCGAGACGGTCACCGAGATCGACGCGGCGAACGTGTCGAGCGGCGTGCGTCTGCCGCCGACGATCGTCTGTCTGACTCTCACCGGCTGACCGACCGACCTCAGCACGTCTCTGGAGAGGCCAAGGTTGTCGATCGCGATCTGGCCGAACTGCGCGACTTGGCCCAGCGACGTGCGCAGCGGCGATCCCGGCGGCAGCGACGCGATCACGCCGGTCGTGATCGCGTGCGCGTTTCTGAGGCCGAGGATGTTGACGTCGCGCCCGAGCACGCTCAGCGTGCCGCCGGACAGCAGCAGTCTCAGGTAGTCGGCGGTCGCTTCCTGGAAGCGCCGCGAGAGCGCGACGTTCGCGTCCGCCATGCGCGCTCTGAGGATCGAGTCTATGTAGCGCTGCTTGACGGCGTCCTCGCCGTTGTAGAGCACATCGATCGTCGGCTGCTGCCGGCCCGTCGCCAGCTTCTGCGTGATGTCGGCCGGCAGGATCAGCGCGCCGAGCACCTTGCCGTCCTCCACGAGCCGGCGCGCCTGCGCGCGGTCGCGCGCTCTCACGACGTTCACCGATCTCAGCAGCTCCGGCAGGTACTCGTCGGCGTTGAGCGAGGAGCCGGCGACGTCGAAGCTGCGGTGCTGCTTCGGAATCTCGTTGACGATCGCGATCGTCGGCTTGCCGGGTCCGCGCGAGAGCGCGAAGCCCATCAGCAGCGCGATCGCGATCGGGTAGATCACCAGCAGCGCCACCAGCAGCGGCGAGCGGCGCAGGATGCGCAGGTCCTTGAGCAGCAGCCAGCGCACGCTCAATGCCCTCGTTCGCGGAGAAACTGGACGAACGCCGTCTCGAAGTCGCGCGGCCCGGCGACGTCGCCGCCGCCCGGCTGCACCGTCGCCGCCAGCTCCGCCGCGGTGCCGGCGAACAGCAGCTCGCCGTCCGCCAGCACGAGCACGCGGTCGGCGTAGCGCTCGGCCTCCTGCACGTCGTGCGTGGAGAAGATCACGGCCGTCCCGCGGGCGGCCTGCTCGCCGACGAACTCCCACAGCCGCGCGCGCTGCCGCGGATCGAGCGAGGCGGACGGCTCGTCGAGCAGCAGCACCGGCGGCTCGGCGAGCAGTCCGATCGCGATGTTCACGCGTTGGCGGTTGCCGCCCGAGAGCTTCCCCAGCTCTTCGTCCGCGCGCTCGGCGAGCGCTGTCTGCTCGAGCATGCGGGCGACGGCGGCGTCGACGTCCGCGACCTTCTCCAGCCGCGCGAACAGGCGCAGGTTCTCGGCCACCGACAGCTTCGAGTACACGGCCGGCTGCTGCGGGACCCAGCCGATCTCGCGCGGCGGGCGCGTGACCTCGCCGGCGTCCGGCCGCTGGATGCCGGCGAGGATCGACAGCAGCGTCGTCTTGCCGGCGCCGTTCGGCCCGATCACCGCGACGAGCTCGCCGGGCGCCGCGGCGAAGCCGACCTCGCGCAGCGCGACGCGCTCGCCGTAGCGCTTCGTCAAGCCGGCCGCGGCGAGTGCGGCCGACGTCGCTCTCTGCGTCGCCACCGATGTGGGCACGGACCTAGCCTACGGAGGCGGCGACTCCTGCGGTGCCGAAGGCGCCGGCCAGCGCTCGAGCACGACGTGGCGGCGCAGATAGACGACCGTCTCGCGCAGGATCGCCGCGACCGGCAGCGCCACGAACGCGCCGACGACGCCGTAGAGCTGACCGCCGAACAGCAGCGCGAAGATGATCAGCAGCGGGTTCACGCGCAGCGTGTGCCCGAACACCTGCGGCGCGACGACGTGGCCCTCGAGCTGCTGGATCGCGAGGAACAGCAGCGCCACCCAGATCGCGCTGATCGGGTTGTCGAACAGCGCGACGAGGATCGGCGGGATCGCCCCCAGCACCGGCCCGATGTACGGGATCAGCTCCATCAGCCCGAAGAAGGCGCCGAAGAACAGCGCGTAGCGCTTGCCGTCGGGGAAGATCCCGAGCACGCCGAAGATCCACAGCGCGAGGGCGGCGGTCGCGCCCATGATCAGGCTGAACAGCAGCTGGCCGCGCACGTAGTGGAAGACGGCGCGCTGCACGCGCAGCGGGAAGTCGTCGTCGGGCGTGCCGGCGCCGCGCGGCATCAGCGAGCGCACGACGTTCCCGATCTCTCCGGCGTATACGAGCATGTAGATCGAGATCACGAGGATCAGGATCAGCGCGAACGACGCCTCGACGAGCCGCTGCAGCACGTCGCGCGAGAACGAGACGACGTTGCCCGATCCGCGCAGGACTTTTCTCTCGAGCGTCTGCAGCGCGGTCTCGCCCTGGTTCTTGACCTGGATGTCGATGCCCTTGTCGTCGAGCCATTGCTGCAGGTCGTCGAGCGACTCCGTCGCGTCGTCGACGAGCTGCGGCACGTCCTGCTGGAAGTTCTGCACCTGGTCGCTCACGGGGTTCGCGAGCAGCCCGGCGACGCCGACGACGACCGCCAGCAATCCGATATACACCGCGAAGACCGCGACGCCGTGCGGGAAGCCGCGGCGCTCGAGCAGCTTCACGAGCGGATTGAGGATCAGCGCGATGACGCCGGCGATCAGGAACACCAGCAGGACCGGGCCGGCCGCGCGCGCGACCGCCCATGCGCCGAGCAGCGCGACGAGCAGCAGCACGAGCTGGACGCCGCGCGGGACGACGAGCGGGGCGGGCTCGACGCCGGCCGGCGTCGCGTCGCCCGGGGTGTGGAGCGGCGGCTCTCCCGCCGGCGGCTCCGGCGGCGGTCTCGCCTCGTCCTCGGCCATGGTCGAATCATCGTGAGCCGGCCGGTCGCGATCCTGTTCGTCGGCGACGTCGTCGGCGCGACCGGCCGCCGCCTGCTGCTCGCGCTGCTGCCGGAGCTGGTCGAGCGGCACGCGATCGACTTCGTCGTCGTCAACGGCGAGAACGCCGCCAACGGCGTCGGCATCACGCCGAAGATCGCCGACGCGCTGTTCGCCGCCGGCGTCGACGTGATCACGCTCGGCAACCACACCTACCGCCAGAGAGAGATCTACGGCTACCTCGACGCGCACGAGCGGATCCTGCGGCCGGCGAACTTCCTCAGAAGCCAGCCGGGCCACGGCTGGTGCGTCGTCGCGCGCGACGACGTGCGGCTCGGCGTCGTGAACCTGTCCGGCAACCTCTTCATGCAGGCCGGCCACCCGGCCTTCCCGCACGCCGACGCGGCGCTGCACGCGCTGCGCGAGCGCGCGGACCACGTGCTGGTGGACCTGCACGCCGAGGCGACGAGCGAGAAGGTCGCGATGGGCTGGCACCTCGACGGGCGCGTCACCGCCGTCGTCGGTACCCACACGCACGTCCCGACGGCCGACGCGCGCGTGCTGCCGGGCGGCACCGCCTACGTCACCGACGTGGGCATGACGGGCGCGCGCGGCGGCGTGATCGGCGTCAGGCGCGAGCAGGCGCTCGAGGCGCTGGTGACGCAGATGCCGGTGAGGTTCGAGCCGTCCGAGCTCGACCCGTGGCTGAACGCGGTCGTGATCCGCGCCGCGTCAGAGCCGCTGCGCGCCGACGGGATCGAGCAGCTGCTCGTGCCCGCCCCGCCCGGCTTCGGCTGAGGTGGCCGTGGTGCCCGCCTGCTCGCTGGCGCGCGCCTGCGCCTCCGGGTCCTCGAAGCGGCCGAGCAGCGCGACGAGCACGAGCGGGAGGAACCACACGACGTAGAGGAAGAACCAGTAGTCGAGCCCGAGCTGGAGCGCGATCAGCACGGCCGCCCCGCACGCGGCCATCTGTGTGAGCGTGGGGCGCCGCGGCCACACGCCGACGGCCAGGGCGAGCAGCACCGCGGCCGCCTGCACGCCGAGCTGCACGCCCTCGAGCCCGCCCCACAGTCCCCAGATCGAGAACGGCGACGAGCGGTCGTGCTGGAACGCGATCGTGTGGTCCCAGAAGGTCCGCAGGTCGCCGCCCAGGATCATCGGGAGCAGCGCGAGGGTCGCCGTCAGCGCGAACGCGAGCGCGTAGGCGACGAGCGAGACCGGCCCGGGTCGCAGCCAGCCGTGGCGCACGTCGCGCGGGGTGCGCGCGAACAGCGGCGCCAGTGCGAGCGGCGCGAGCTTCGTCAGGCCCGCGAGCGCGGCGCTCGCGCCGCGTGCGAAGGGCCGCCCGGCGAGCAGCAGCGTGACGACGAGCAGCAGTGCGACGAGCGCGTCATTCGAGTTCGTCGAGGAGGCGTAGAGCGTGAACGGGAAGGCGGTCCACGCGTACGCGAGCACGATCCCCAGCGACGGGCCGCGGATGCGCCGGCCCAGCAGGAACAGCGCGGCGATCGTCAGCAGG
This sequence comes from Conexibacter sp., assembly GCA_036379915.1. Classification (GTDB taxonomy): domain Bacteria; phylum Actinomycetota; class Thermoleophilia; order Solirubrobacterales; family Solirubrobacteraceae; genus Conexibacter. Next base: position 9,211 of record DASVFS010000240.1, read on the forward strand.
TCGAAGACGACGGCCGCCGCGTGCGCCGCCGGCAGGTCGTCCCATCTGCCGCTCCACGGCCACAGCTGCTCGAACGGCACGTACGCGTAGTAGTTGACCGGGCCGTACGTGTCGCCGGAGGCGTCGTCTCTCGGCCAGTCGTTCGCGTACAGCGGCTTGCCGTCGAGCAGCCGGTCCGCGCCGATCACGCCCGAGTAGCCGACGTCGATCACGTTCGAGTTCGTGACGTTCAGCCCGACGCGGAAGCCGATCAGGAAGACGAGCCCCACGGCCAGCCACGAGACCGGCACGAGCAGGCGCAGGGGCTCGCCGCGTCCGCCGCGCTTGGCGACGAGCAGCATGCGCACCAGCAGGTAGCCGAGCAGCGGATACACGAGCGGCGTCGAGAGCCCGACCCGCGCGGCGTTGAAGAACGCGAGCGCGACGGAGAAGCCGAGCAGCACGAGCAGGTCGAGGTGCAGCCACGAGGGGCGCCGGGCGCCGCGCCGGAACGGGTTCGGCAGGAACGGCACGAGGAACAGCAGGCACATCGGGATCCACACGTACCAGGCGTTCACGCGCCGCCCGAACGCGCCGTCGTAGCCGCGCGCCATCGTCCACGGCACCTGGTAGCCGGTCCACGCCTCGAGGACGGCGCCGCTCGCGTCGTCGATCGTCACCTGGCCGATCTCGCGCCGGTCTCTCGCGGTGAAGATCGACACCTGCCACTGCGCCGCGCCCTTCGTGTACGCGGTCGCATACGACCCCTTGTGCTCGCGTCTGATGCGTTCGATCTTGGGGACCCGCTCCGCGATCGCGGTCGCGCGCCGCGAGGTGAGCCGGTGCCCGGGCGGCGGGATCGACGGGCTCGGCGGCGTCGCGAGCGCGTTCGGGTCGGTCGCCGTCGTCCCGCTCGGCGCCCGCGCGCTGAGCGGCGAACTGGCGGTCGGCGTGAGCGCCGGCGCCGGCATCTGGGCGGCCGCGGCGCCGCTCGCGAGGAGCGCCGCGAGCAGCAGCGCCGCCGCGGCGATCCGCGCCGCGGCGCGCGTCATCTGCCGAAGCTCCAGAGCTTCTGGCCGAGGAACGACAGCGGCGTCGCCGTGATGATCGCGATCGCCTGCGCGGGAACCTCCGGCAGCCCGACCTGTTCCACGAGCAGCCGCAGCATCGCCCAGCTGAACAGGAACGCCGCGGCGCTGACGGCGAAGAAGCGCGCCGCCTGGAAGCCGGCATGGCCGCCGCGCGCGTCGAACGTCCAGTGGCGGTTCCACCAGAAGTTGTTCGCGACCGAGACGAGGAACGCCGGCACCGCGGCAAGCCAGTAGTCGATCCCGAGCAGATGGATGGCCGCCGTGAAGACGGCGAGGTTCACGACGTAGCCGCTCGCGCCCACGGCTGCGAAGCGCACGAGCTGCAGCCAGTTGGCCGGGTGGCGCAAGCCGTGTCGCACGCGTAGGTGCAGCGGCAGCGCGACGGCGGATGCCTCGTCCCGCATGGAGACAGGTTAGAGCCCGAAGTGCTCGGTCACGAGCGGGAGCATGTCCTGCAGCGACCACTGCTCGCGCGCGGCGGGCGTCGGATGCGCGTCGAGGCCGCACCACAGCAGCGCGCCGAGCGAGTCGCTCGCGTGCAGCGAGCCGTGGCTCCCGCCGCCGAGGTGGTCGGCGCCGCCCCAGTCGACGAACTCGAAGCCGGGCGCGGCGCTCAGCAGCACGTCGCCGGCGGTCGGGCACGTGAGCGCCGACCACACGCGCCCGAGCGCGTCCGGGTAGTCGGGCGTCAGCAGGCGCCCCTCCTCGACGCGGGCGCCCAGCGTCTCCAGCTGGCCGTCGACGCTCCAGCGCCGCCCCCGCAGGTCGGCGAGGTCGCCGCCGGGCGCGAAGCGCAGCTCGCCGCGCTCCCCGACGATCGAGCCTTCGCGCGGGGCCGTGAGGCGCATCACGAGGTCGACGCCGGCGACGGTGCCGGCCTCGCGCGCGGCGCGAGCGGCCAGCCTCGCGCGCCGCTCGTCGTCCAGCACATAGACCATCGCGGAGCGCTGCGCGAGCCCGAGCGCGATCTGGCCGCCGGTGTCGGCGGCGAGCGCCTCGGCGGGATCGTCCTCGCGCGCCGCGCGCTCGCGCCGCGAGCGCGAGCCGTTGGCGCGCGGCTGCGCGACGTCCCACTCCTCGAACGCGCGCGGCAGCTCGATCCGCCGCTCGACGGCGGCGTGCGAATGATCGGCCAGCACGATCATCGCGTGCTCCTCGAGGAAGCGCTCGAGCCCGCCGCCGGCGTGCGCGAGCCGCTCGAGCTGGCGGTCGGCGTTGGCGATCGAGGCGACCTGCGCGTGCGGGCCGTTGCGGTGCGAGAAGGCGTCGTTGTCGGGCAGCGAGAACAGCAGGAAGTCGAACAGGTCGTGCTCGACGAGGTGCGCGCCGACGCAGCCGGAGTGCTGGTCGCGCTGGCCCGGCATGCCGAGCTGGCCGCGGCAGCCGGTGCGGCGGCTCGCGAACAGGTCGGCGTAGAACAGCTCGCGCGGACCCATCACGGAGTCGCGGAAGACCGCCCCCGCGATGCGCGCGAGCGCGGTCTCGCTCGCGAGCTGGTGGCGATGGCGACCGCGGTATATGAGGTAGGTCGTGCCGGCCGTGCGCAGGCCGGCGTCATCGAGCCGCTCGAAGACGGTCGGCACCTCGGGCGCGAGGTGCCGACCGTTCATGTTGTAGACCGTGTCGGTGAGCGAGCGCAGGACGCCGGCGCGGCGGCTCGCGCCGAAGCTCGAGCCGTACTCGACGTAGCGGCGCTCGGCGCGGTCGTACCAGTTCATGCTCGGGATGCGGTGCCGGTCGGGCCCGACCCCGGTCGCGATCGAGGCGGCGCACACCGGCGTCACCGACGGGAATGCCGCCACGCAGTCGTCGACGTAGGCGCCGCGCGCCATGATCGCCTCGAGCGTCGGCGCGCGTCCCTGCTGGACCGCGCGCTCCAGCATCGCCGGCTTGAGCCCGTCGATGACCGTGAGGACGAGCTTGCGCGGCGCGGCGTCGGTCACCGCAATATGCGCAGGCCCGCGTACTTCCGCCCGGCGCGCCGGCGCTGGCCGAGCAGCAGCCACAGCAGGAACGCGAGCGCGACGACTGCGACGGGCGGCGCCAGCACGGACAGGCCGGCGAGCACGAGCCCGGCGACCTCGGCGTAGACCGGCAGCGTCGACGCCGCCTCGCGGTCGAGCCGTCTGCGCGTCGAGGCGAAGAAGCCGCGCGCCGCCGCCTCCGCGATCGCCGCGCAGGCGATGCCGGCAGCCAGGCCGATCCCGAAGGAGTAGTGATCGTCCGCGAGCGCGCCGCCGAACAGCAGCGCGCCGAGCGCGAGGCCGATCCCGGCGATCGCCGCGCCGAACGGCCCGCTCGAGACGTCCTCAGGTGGATGACGGCGCTCCATCGCGACCAGCACGATCACGCCGATCAGCAGCGCGAGCAGGAACGCCGGCCGCTCCATGAACGCGGCGTCGGTGTGCTCGAAGTCGATCCCGACGTCGCCGCGCGCCAGCGCGCACGCCAGCAGCGCGGGCAGGAACGGGCGCAGCCCGACGGCGAGCGCGAGGCCGATCCCGGTGCAGATGGCGAGGAAGAGCGTCATACGGTGCGGTAGCTTGGCTGCATGACGATAGCCGAGCGCGACAGGCTTCCGACTCCCCGCGGCGAACACCGGCGCATGCCCATCCGCCGCGAGCAGTCGCGATGAGCAGGCGCAGACCGCCGCGCTCGACGGCGCACGACCTCGAGCGCTACGCCGGCCTGTTCGCGCGGCGCACGAACGTCATGAAGTCCTCCGCCATGCGCGACCTGATGGCGCTGACCGAGCGCGCCGAGGTGATCTCGCTGGCCGGCGGGATGCCGGACACGTCGACCTTCCCGGCCGACACGTACGCGGCGCTGATGGCGCGCGTCGCCGAGGAGGCGTGCGCGAGAGCGCTGCAGTACGGGCCGACGGAGGGCTTCGCGACGGCCGCGCACTGCATCGCCGAGGTGATGGCCGCGGAGGGCATGGCCGTCGACGAAGGCGAGCTGCTCGTCACGACCGGCGGCCAGCAGGTCATCGACCTCGTCTGCAAGACGCTCGTCGACCCCGGCGACGTGGTCGTCGCCGAGGCGCCGACGTATCCCGGCGCGGTGCCGACGTTCTGCTCGTACGAGGCCGACGTCGTGCAGATCGAGATGGACCAGGACGGCATGCGGGTCGACGTGCTCGAGGAGACGCTCGACCGCCTCGAGCGCGAAGGACGCCGCCCGAAGTTCATCTACACGATCCCGAACTTCCAGAACCCGGGCGGCGTGACGCTGTCGCTGCCGCGGCGGCAGCGGCTCGTGCAGGTCGCGCACGAGCGCGAGCTGCTGGTGCTCGAGGACAACCCCTACGGCCTGCTGCGCTACGAGGGCGAGCCGCTGCCGACGCTCTATGCGATGGACGGCGGCGAGTTCGTGATCTACCTCGGCACCTTCTCGAAGATCCTCTCGCCGGGGATCCGGCTCGGCTGGGCGGCGGCGCCGCGGCCGGTGCTGCGGAAGATGAACCTCGGCAAGCAGGCCGCCGACCTGTGCAGCTCGTCGATGACGCAGCTGTTCGTCGCCGAGTACTTCGCCTCCGGCGACTGGCGGGAATACGTCGACTCGCTGGTCGGGATCTACCGCGGACGGCGCGACGCGATGCTGGAGGCGCTCGCCGCCCACTTCCCGCGCGAGGCGGCGTGGACGCAGCCCGAAGGCGGCCTGTTCATCTGGGCGACGCTGCCCGACTACATCGACACGACCGACCTGCTCGCGCGCGCGCTGGACGAGAACGTCGCGTTCGTGCCGGGACGGGCGGCGTACCTCGACGGCCGCGGCGGCTCGTCGATGCGGCTGAACTTCTCCGGCTCCGACGAGCGCGCGATCCGCGAGGGCGTGCGCCGCATCGGCAAGGTCCTCGCCGAGCAGGTGGCGCTGTACGGCACGCTGACCGGGACACACCCGGCGCCGGCCGGCGCGGAGGCCGGGGCGAGCGAGGCCCCGCGGGACGCGACCGGTCTCGCCGAGGTGCTGGAGCTGCCGCGCCGCTCGGCCGGTCGTTCGAGACGCGCCGAATCCGACCGCTGATGAGCACGGTCGCGGTCCTCCAGGGCGGCCGCTCGCTGGAGCGGCAGGTGTCGTTGAAGTCCGGCGCGCGCGTGGAGGACGCGCTGCAGCGGCTGGGGCACACGGCCGTCGCGATCGACGTCGGCGCGGACCTCGTCGAGCGGCTCATCGCGCTCGCCCCGGACGCGACGTTCGTCGCGCTGCACGGGCGCGACGGCGAGGACGGCACGATCCAGGAGCTGCTCGAGGTGCTCGGGCTGCCGTACACGGGCTCCGGCGTGGCGGCGTGCATCCGCTGCTGGGACAAGGTGCTGACGAAGCACCTGCTGCGCGACCAGGGGATCCCGACGCCCGACTTCCACGCCTTCAGCGAGACCGCCTTCCGCGAGCTGGGAGCGGCGCAGGCGCTGCCGGCGATCGAGTCGCAGCTCGACTTCCCGCTCGTGGTGAAGCCGGCCGCGCAAGGCTCGGCCCTGGGGATCAAGTTCGCGCGCGCGGCGGCGGACGTGCCGGCGGCGATCGTGTCCGCCTTCTCGTATGACCGCAAGGTGCTGCTGGAGCGCTACGTGCCCGGCCGCGACCTCGCCGTCTCGATCGTGGAGCAGGATGGGGTGCCGCACGCGCTGCCGGTCGTCGAGGCGGTGCCGGAGGGGCGCGACTTCTACGACTTCGAGGCGCGCTACGAGATCGGGCGCACGCGCTTCGTATGCCCGGCGGAGCTGCCGGACGGGGTCGCCGAGCGCACGCGGGAGCTCGCGGTCGCGGCGTACCGGGCGCTGGGCTGCGCCGGCTTCGCGCGGGTGGACCTGATGTTGCACGAGGACGGCGAGCTGTTCGTGCTGGAGGCCAACAGCGTGCCGGGGCTGACGGAGACCAGCCTGCTGCCGCAGGCGGCGGACGCGGCGGGAATCCCGTTCGACGCGCTGGTCGAGCGAATCCTCGCGATCGCGCCGGCGCGCGGCAGCGGGGCGCGCGCCTGACGCTCAGCTCTCACCGGCGAAGTCCTCCGGCGTGACCTGGTCGAGGAAGTCCTTGAACTTCTCGACGACCTCCTCCGTGTCTTCGACCTCGTGCTCGAACTCGATCGCAGACTCGGCGATGACCTCCTCGGCCGCGAAGATCGGCGCGCCGGCGCGCACCGCGAGTGCGAGCGCGTCGGACGGACGCGAGTCGATCTCCAGCTCTCTGCCGTTGACGGCGAGCGTGATCGACGCGTAGAAGGTGTTCTCGCGCAGCTCGGTGACGGCGACGCGCGTGCAGGAGACGTCGAGCTCGCCGAGCACTTCGCTGAGCAGGTCGTGGGTCATCGGCCGCGGCGTGGTCGCGCCCTGCAGCTTCATGAGGATCGCCGCGGCCTCCGGATGCCCGATCCAGATCGGCAGGAACTTGTTGCTGTCGACGGTCTTCAACAAGACGATCGGCTGCTTGCCGACCATGTCGAAGCTCACGCCGTAGATGACCATCTCCTGCACGGACGACTCCTGGGCTGGCGGGCGAGGTCCAAGTATAGGCGCGGGCCGGGTCCCGCTCGAAGGCGCTCCCGCCCGGTGACAAGCGCGGTTTCGGGCCTCGATCGCATGGTCGGGCCGCTGCTCGGGGACGCCCTCAGTGGCTGCTTCCGGGCTCCCTCAGTGTGCTGAGGGAGACCCCTGAGGTGCCAAGAAACGCGAACAGACCTGTACATCAGTGGTAGGGTCCCGTTCGAGATCCCGGTCGCACGAGGGATTAAACACCGGAGGCGCGACACCGCCCGGTGTCGCGCCTCCGACGAGCACATAGGAGTCTACGCCATGGCGAATGGGGATTACTCCCGCACGCTCAGGGCGCTCGAGATCAGCGCCCACGAGGCCGTCGCGGTGGTGCCGGTCGCCGAGTTCCTCGACCTCACGGTCCCCGGCCGCGCCTTCCTCACGCGCGCGCAGAACGAGACGATGACCCAACGGGCGGTCGACGCAATGCGCCCGCTCCACGCGTTGATCCAGCGCGACCTCACGGGGCAGAAGCTGAGAAACGCCCGCGGCGACCTCGCGCGCTATCTCGTGGAGGAGTGGCTGGAGGAGGCCGACGAGGACGGACCGGGTCCCGGTGTGATGGGTCCCTTCATCGTCGTGACGCCGACGCCGCTGCGCGTGGCGGACGGCTTGATCGCGTTGCCGGGGAGCCACAAGTTCATCATCGAGGACGGCGAGTCGCGTGGAGAGGCGGTCCTGTGGCTGCTCGAGCAGGGCGAGCTGTCCGGGGAGCAGGAGGAGGCGCTGCTGTCGAAGCGCATCGCGATGGTGATCCACCACGGCGTGCCGGTGGAGACCGCCGGCAAGTGGTTCGCCGACATCAACGGCAAGGGCGTCGGCGTCAACGCCAACCTGATCGTCGCCCGCGACTTCACGGACCCGTACCGCGAGGTGGCCGAGCGCGCGTTCGAGCGGCTCGACGTGACGCTCGAGCGGGAAGCGCGGCAGGTGCGCGCGTCCCACCCGGAGGTCTTCACGGTGCTGCAGGCGCGCCTCGCCGTGACCGCGATGGCGAAGGGCCCGAGCGCCGTCGGCTACGGCGCCGGGCGCATCCCGCCGAACGGCACCGACTTCGAGCGGCTCGAGGACGCCGCCGTCCTGTGGTTCGAGCACGTCTTCGGCGCGCTCGGCCGCCAGGCGTTCAAGGACAAGGGTCGGGTGCTGCGCTCCGTGCCGATCCTGGCTGCGATCGGCGCCGTCGGACGGCCGTTCTACGACGGCGGCGCGACCGCGATGAGAGCGGCGCGCCGGACGATCAAGGACCCGACGATCGACTGGGGCGTCGGGGAGCACTGGAGCGGCATCTGCGGCAAGGTGAACCCGACCACGGGCGTCTTCTCGGTGGGCTCGGCCAAGGAGTACGGGAAGGCGGCGTTCGTCGCGCTGACGGAGGTCGGCTCCGACCCGTATCAGCAGATCCGGCCGGCGGAAGCGCTCGCGGAGGCCGCGTGATGGGCGATCCTGGACTCGAACCAGGGACCTCTTCCTTATCAGAGAAGCGCTCTAACCGACTGAGCTAATCGCCCCGCGAGAGGCGATTCTAGCGGGATCGGACGGGCGCGTCTGCGTGACGCGGCGCGGTCGTCAGGCGGGTGTGCGCACGCCGAGGCGCTCGGCCAGCTCGAGCGCCTCGTCGAGCGACTCGAACGCGAGCTGGAGGCGGTAGCCGTCGCCCTGCGGCGCGACCTGGACCTGCGTGCCGAGCGCGGCTTCGAAGACGTCCGCGAGGCGCTCGACCGCGGCCGCCTGGTCGGGATGCAGCGTTCCGCGGCGCCGCGTCGGACGCGCGGCGGCGATTCCCTCCGCGGCGCGGGCGCGGCGCTCCAGCTCGCGCACCGACCAGCCGTGGTGCGCCGCGTCGCGGGCGAGGCGTCGGCGCACGTCGTGGTCCTTCGCCAGCAGCAGCGCGCGGCCGTGGCCCTCGCTCAGCTCGCCGCGCTCCAGCAGCTCGAGCGCCTCGTCGGGCAGGTCGAGCAGGCGGATCAGGTTGGAGACGGCGACGCGGCTGCGCCCGACGCGTCGCGCGACGTCCTCGCGCGTGAGGCCGAGCTCCTCCACGAGCGCGAGGCAGGCGCGCGCCTCCTCCAGCGGGTTGAGGTCCTCGCGCGCCATGTTCTCGATCACGGCCAGTTCGAGCGACGCCGCGTCGTCGTGGTGGCGCACGATCGCGGGGATCTGCGCCAGCTGGGCGAGCTGGGCGGCGCGCCAGCGGCGCTCGCCCGCGATCAGCTCGTAGCGGCCGCCCGGCAGCGGGCGCACGAGCACCGGCTGCAGCACGCCGCGCTCCTCCAGCGAGGCGGCGAGCGCGGTCAGCGCCGCCTCGTCGAAGCTGCGGCGCGGCTGGTGCGGGTTGGGCGCGATCAGCTCGACCGGGACCTGCCGCAGCTCCTCCGGCTCCTCCTTCGGCGAGGCCGCGAGGATCGCCGCGAGGCCCTTGCCCATCCCGCGCGCCTTGCCGTGCGGCTTCGGCAGCTCGTCGTTGCGCAGCCTGGCGCGCTGCGGCGGCTTGCGCGCCTTCTCAGCCACGGGCGGCCACCTCGCGCGCCAGCTCGAAGTAGGCGTCCGAGCCCGCGCAGTGCGGGTCGTGGTGGATCACCGGTTGCCCGAAGCTGGGCGCCTCGCCGATCCGCACGTTGCGCGGGATCACCGTGTCGAAGACGAGCTGCGGGAAGTGCGCGCGCACCTCGTGCTCGACGTCCTGCGCGAGCCGCGTGCGGCCGTCGTGCATCGTCAGCACCATGCCGGCGATCGTCAGGCGCGGGTTCAGCTCGCGCTGGATCAACGAGAGCGTGTCGAGCAGCCCGGCGAGCCCCTCGAGCGCGAAGTACTCCGCCTGGACCGGGACGATCACGCGGTCGGCCGCGACGAGCGCGTTGACGGTCAGCGGCCCGAGCGACGGGGGGCAGTCGAGGATCGTGAAGGCGTAGCGGTCGCGCACGTGCGCGAGCGCGTCACGCAGGCGGTGCTCGGAGCCCTCGATGCGCGGCAGCTCGACGTTCGCGCCGGCGAGGTCCGGACTGGCCGGAACGATCGAGAGATGCTCGACGGCGGTCGGCCGGATCGCCTCTTCGAGCGTGGCCGTCCCCGACAGCACGTCGTAGACGCTCGGCGTCGCGTCCTTCGGCAGGCCGAGGCCGACGGTCGCGTTGGCCTGCGCGTCCATGTCGACGAGCAGCACGCCGTACTCCGCCTCGGCGATGCATGCGGCGAGATTCACGGCCGTCGTCGTCTTGCCGACGCCGCCCTTCTGGTTGGCGATCGCGTAGACGGTGCTCACGAGCGGTTGCAAGGATCGGCCGGCATCGGCCTCCACGGTAGCGACGAACACGGTCAGAGGGTCGGCTGGTCGAGGACGCGTCCCGGGAAGAGCGTGAGTCGGAGGAGGTCGTATCCGTGGATGCCGGGCGCTGGACGGTTGCGCAGCCAAGGCCGGTGGCCTTGGCAAGCAGCCGGACGGCGGTCCGCCGCCACGGGACGGTCGCCTCCGGCCACGGTGTTACCGAGGGCGGGTCCCGGCAGAGAGCGGGCGTTTGCGCGCCATCCCGGGGCGGCGGGGGAAGCGGGCGGGCGTCGGCGCGACCTTGCGCAGCACGTGCAGGTGGCGGTGCTCGGCGCCCGGATACGGGTGGACCGGCCGGATCTGCTCGATCGCGAGGCCGAGCTCCTCTGCGGCAGCGGCGGCGTCGCGTTCCTCCCCCTCGTCGCGCCGCCCCTTCCAGGCGACGAGGACGCCGCCCTCGCGCAGCAGCGGCGCGGCGTACTCGGCGAGCACCGCCAGCGGCCCGAGCGCCCGCGCCGTCACGAGGTCGCGCGTGCCGATGCCGGCGCTCCACGCCTCGGCGCGCTCGGCGACGACCTCGACGTTCGCAAGGCCCGTCGCGTCCGCGGCGCTGCGGATGAACGTGCACTTGCGCGCGATGCTCTCGACGAGGACGACCTGTGCCTGGGGCAGCGCGATCGCAAGCGGCAGCCCGGGAAAGCCCGCTCCGGCGCCGAGGTCGGCGATCGAGCTCGCAGCCCGTACGTCGGGCAGCTCCAGCGCGACGAGCGAGTCGGCGAGATGCGTGTGGACGGCCTGCTCGGGCTCGCGGATCGTCGTCGGCGCGTGCGGATCGGCCGCGAGTGCGTCGAGCAGGGCGCCCAGCTGTGATGTGGCGGGATCCGTCAGCGCGTACCGGCCGGCGAGCGATCCCACATCTATGTTGGATTTCACGTGAAACGGCGCGGCGGAGATTTCACGTGAAACGCTTCGAGGCGAGTCAGGACTCGACCGGCGCGACGACGAGGTAGCGATCGGGCTCCGTGCCCTCGCTGTACGTCTCGACGCCCTCGCGGTCGCGCAGGTACTCGTGCACGACCCGTCGCTCGACCGCGTTCATCGCGTCGAGCGCGACGGGCTCGCCGGTCCGGAGCGCCTCGTCGACCGCCTCGTCGGCGTCCTGCTGGAGCAGGACGGCCCGTCGCTCGCGGTAGCCGGCGGCGTCAACCGTCACGCGCTTGCGCGTGTCGTCGCCGCGGTAGGCGATCCGGTAGGCGAGGTGCTGGATCGCGTCGATCGTCTGCCCGTGGCGGCCGATCAGGAGGCCCAAGTCGTCCCCGTCGAGGTTCGCCTGCAGGCCGTCGGCGTCCTCCGTCACCTCGATCGCGGCGTCGACGCCGACCGCCTCGAGGATCTCCTCCAGCATCCGCCGCACGCGCGCGGCGGCGTCGCTCTCGCCGCGAGGGCTCATCGCCGGCGACCCGTCCGCTTCTTCTTTCTCCGCGACGGCGGCGGGCCGGCTCTGGCGGACGCGCCGTTGCCGCTCTGCGCCTGCGGCTGCTTGCCGCCCCCCGTACTCGCCGCCGCCTTCCCGCCGCCACCACGCGTCAGCGCCGCCGTCGCGCCGGCGGGAGCGGGCGCGCCGGCTGTCGCGACGCGCGGTCTGCCGGGCACGCCGACGGTGCGCCGCACGATCAGCTGCTGCACGATCGTCCACACATTCGTCGTGATCCAGTAGACGAGCAGTCCGGCCGGGAAGTTGATGATGAACGTGACGAAGACGATCGGCAGGCCGAGCATGATCATCCGCTGGTTTCTGTCCATCGAGGCCGAGCTCAGCAGGCCCGACGCCAGCTGGCTCGCGACGTACAGGACGATCAGCACGACGAGCACCGCGCCGGTCGCTTTCGCGGTCAGGTCCGGGATGAAGAGGAAGCTCGGGTCGGCGACCGTGATGTGGTGCGCCGCCGCGTACGCCGAGTCGCCGAACTGCGAGCAGGTGACGTTCGCGAGTCTCTCCCCCGCGGCCGCGGCGTACCCCTTGACGCCCGGGCACATGTCGACCTTCAGGTCGGTGCGCAGCATGAAGTACAGCGCGAAGAAGAACGGCAGCTGGAACAGCAGCGGGAGGCAGGAGGCCAGAGGGTTGACTCTGTTCTCCCGGTAGAACTTCATCATCTCCTGCTGCTGGCGCTGCTTGTCGTCTCTGTACTTCGCCTGGATCGCCTTCATCTCCGGCGCCAGCACCTGGAGACGCTGCATCGACGTGACCTGCTTGAGCGTCAGCGGCAGCAGCACGAGACGGACGGAGACGGTCAGCAGGATGATCGCGAAGCCCCAGCCGACCCCGATCGTGTCGTGGAAGAACAGGAGCATCTGCTCCAGCACGTCGATCAGCGGCTGAAGCGGGTTGGCGAAGGGGATCAACATGAGCTGGGGGTCGCGGCGGCGCGGATCACGCGCTCGGCGCAGTCGATCGGCGCGGGCGCGGGCGGAAGAGCCGCTGCTCGTGGACGGGGTCGTAGCCCCCGTGGCTCCACGGATTGCACCGCAGCAGCCGCCATCCCGCGAGGATCAGCCCGCGCAGTATGCCGTACTCCCGCACCGCCTGCTCGGCGTAGTGGGAGCACGTCGGCGCGTACTTGCAGCGCGGCGGCAGCAGGGGCGACACGACCCGCCGGTACGCGCGGATCGGCGCCAGCACGACGGCGCGCAGCACGCTCCGCAGCACGCTCATCTGCCGTCACCCTCCACCCGCGCGCGCAGCTGGTCGATCAGCTCCGCGAGCGCGCGGCGGATGCCGTCGAGGCCCTCGCGGTCGGCGACGAGCCGCGCCTCCGGCCGCGCGACGAGCACGACGTCATGGCCCGCCGGCACGCGCGCCGCCTCCTGCTCGAACGCCTCGCGCAGCAGGCGCTTGACGTGGTTGCGCTCGACGGCGCCGCCGACTCTGCGCGAGACCGACAGGCCGAGCCGTGGCTCGGCCTCGGCCGCCGGCGCGGCGGCGTCCGGGCGTGGGAAGCCGTAGAGGACGAGGACGCGATTCCCGTGCGCGCGTCCTTGTCGGAAGACCCGGTCGAACTCTGCGCTGCGGGAGAGCCGCCCGCGCTTGCTTCGCCGGGCCGCTACGCCCGGGCGGCCGCTCATCAGACGGTGAGGCGCTTGCGGCCCTTGTCGCGGCGACGCTTGAGCGTCAGACGACCCGCGCGCGTCTGCATGCGGGCGCGGAACCCGTGCGTGCGGGCGCGCTTGCGCTTCTTCGGCTGGTAGGTGCGTTTCATGGCTTCTCCTACGCGGGGGCGCGTCCGCCGGCCACACGGCCGCTCCGGCGCCCCTGACGATCCCGTCGGGGATGGCCAGTATACGCGCCGTCGGGCGCCGGGCCCGCTGCGCGCTTGTGCACAGCCTGTCCACAGCCGCTCGACAGATGTGCACAAGCCCGGCGCAGATTCTCACGACCTTTTTCTCGCGATTTGCGCAGTCGACGCCGGACGGGCCGCGGAGGGTGCCGAGCACGTCCAAGCAGCGTTGGTATATTCGCCGCCCCCCGGGGCCCCAGGGCCCCTCCATCCCCCGCCACGCAACCCGACGAGGAGTCGGTCGACGACCCCTGTGCACCCCGCGCTCGAGCACACCTGGTCCCGGATCCAAGCCGAGCTGCGGCGCGCGGTCACCGACTCCACCTACCACCTCTGGCTCGCGCCGCTGAGAGCGCGGGCGATCGAGGGCGACGTGCTGCTCGTCGGCGCGCCGGAGGAGATTCGCACGTGGGTCGCCGATCGCTTCCAGCGCGTCCTCCAGACGTCCGCGGCGGCGGTGCTCGGCGAAGCGACCACGATCGCGATCGTGCCGCTCGAGGCGCCGCTGACGGGGGCGCCGCCCGTGCCGGGTCGCAGGGCCGGCACGCCGTCGACGCCGCTGCCGTCCGGGCAGCCGCTCGACGTCTTCAACCCGAAGTACACGTTCGACCAGTTCGTGATCGGCGACGGCAACCGGCTCGCGCACGCGGCCGCGCTCGCGGTCGCCGAGCTGCCGGGCCAGGCCTACAACCCGCTGTTCCTCTACGGCCCGCCCGGCCTGGGCAAGACGCACCTGCTGCACGCGATCGCCAACTACGTGAACGAGTACGGCGACGGGATGACGGTCCGCTACACCACGCTCGAGGCCTTCACCGACGAGTTCGTCGGCGCGCTCAAGTCGAGCTCGATCGAGGCGTTCAAGCGCCGCTATCGCGACACCGACATCCTGCTGATCGACGACGTGCAGTTCCTCGAGCGCAAGGTGAAGGTCGAGGAGGAGTTCTTCCACACCTTCAACGCGCTGTACGAGACCGGCAGCCAGCTCGTCGTCACGTGCGACCGCATGCCGCGCGACATGAACGACCTCGCCGATCGCCTGCGCGAGCGCTTCGAGTCGGGGCTCGTCGCCGACCTGCGCCCGCCGGACCTGGCGACGCGCATGACGATCCTGCGCAAGCGCGTCCAGCACGACGGGATCCGGCTCGACGATCCCGACGCGATCGTCCCGCTCGCCGAGCGCGTGACGACGAACGTGCGGGCGCTCCAGGGCGCGCTGATCCGCGTCGTCGCGTTCCACTCGCTGACGGGCCGCCCGATCGACCGGGCGCTCGTGACGCACGTGTTGGACGGCCTCTATCCCGACGGGGCGAGCGCCGCCGGCGGCCGCGTGAACACGCTCCAGGAGATCCAGGCGGCGACGTGCGAGCGGCTCGGCATCTCCCCCGAGGCGCTCAACTCCGCGGATCGCAGCGCCCGCGTCGCCTGGGCCCGCCAGGTGGCGATGTACCTCTCGCGCGAGCTGACGGACGCGACCCTGCCGGCGATCGGCCGCGCCTTCGGCGGTCGCAACCACACGACCGTGCTGCACGCCTGCCGCCGGGCGACCGAGCGGATCGCGAGCGACGCCGAGGCGCACGAGCTCGTGCGCAGCCTCACCGCGGCGCTGCAACAGCCGCATGTCGCCGCCGGTGCCGACCGCCCGTCCTGAGAGACTTCCTACGCTCGTGTCCACAGGCCCTGTGCGCAGATCCCTCCAGAGCCCACGGGCGATCGCCGGGCTTGTGCACATCTCGACGCCCCCTATGACAACGACTCTCTCCCAGATGAGGTTCTCATCGTGAAGCTGTCCGCCGCGCGCGAGGAGCTGCTCACCCAGCTGCAGACCGTCAGCCGCGTCGCCTCCACGCGCGGCGCGATCCAGGCGCTCTCCGGCGTCCAGATCCTGGCCGACGGCTCCGGCGTCGAGCTGCGCGCCACCGACATGGAGGTCGGCCTGCGCGTCCCGCTGCCGGCGCAGGTCGAGCGCGAGGGCTCGGTCGTGCTGCCCGCTCGGCTGCTCGTCGACGTCGTGCGCTCGCTGTCCGGACCGACCGTGGCGCTCGAGCTCCGCGCGACTGAGCAGGACGTCGAGCTCGTCGCGGGCAACGCCACGTTCCACATCCGCACGCTGCGCAGCGAGGACTTCCCGCCGTTCCCGGAGCCGGAGGAGGGCGGCGCGGTGCGCGTTCCCGCCGGCGCCTTCGTCGCAACGATCCTGAAGGTCGCCAACTCCGCCTCGCGCGACGAGACGCGCCCGGTTCTGACGGGGATCCTCGTCTCGGCGTCGGACCGCGAGCTGCGCATGGTCGCGACCGACTCGTACCGCCTCAGCGTCAAGGAGACGCAGCTCGAGCAGGCGCTGCAGCAGTCGTTCGAGGCGAACGTGCCGGCGCGCGCGCTGCAGGAGCTGGCGCGGCTCGTGCAGCAGCTCGACGGCGAGGAGCTGACCGTCGCCGTGCGCCAGAACCAGATCGTCTTCGCGATCTCGGGGGTGGTGCTCTCCTCGCGGCTGATCGAAGGCCAGTTCCCTAACTACCGCCAGCTGCTGCCGGAGACGTACGAGCACGAGCTGACGCTGTCC
>DASVFS010000241.1:0-9938 GCA_036379915.1 Conexibacter sp.
GTCCAAAGCGACCTCGTTGATCGCCTGGATCGCGGCCTCGGTGTCGGCGTAGGCGGTCAGCAGCACGCGCTTGGCGCCGGGCACGAGCTTGCGCGCCTCGACGAGGTACTCGGTCCCGCTCATCCCCGGCATGCGCTGGTCGGCGACCAGCAGGGCCACCTGGTCGCCGCGCGCGACGAGCTCTCTGAGCACGCCGAGCGCCTCCTCGCCGGAGCCGGCGCGCACGATCCGGTAGCTCTCGCCGAAGCCGCGGCGCAGGTCGCGCGCGACGGCGGCGAGCACCGCCGGCTCGTCGTCGACGGCGACGATCGCGGGGCGGCGCCGGCGCGCCTCGCGCTCGTGCGGCGCGGCGGCGGGGTCGGTCGCGGTCGACATGGATCGAACCTATCGAACGCGTCCAGCGATCCGCGGGGCCGCGACGCGGGATACGCTCCCTCGCGTGCACGTGCCGTTCGCCGCGGCGGCCGAGGGCGACCTCGCCGGCGTCCTGCTCGACCTGTTCGTCATCCTGCTCGCGGCCAAGCTCGGCGACGAGCTGCTGAAGCGGCTCGGCCAGCCGGCGATCGTCGGCGAGATCCTCGCGGGCGTGCTGATCGGGCCGTCGGTGCTCGGCTGGGTCGAGCCGAACGAGGTCTTCCGCGTGTTCGCCGAGCTGGGCGTCGTGTTCCTGCTGTTCTGGGTCGGGCTCGAGACGAGACTGTCGGACATGCGCGCGGTCGGCGCCGCGGCGACGCGCGTCGGCGTGCTCGGCGTGGCGTTCCCGTTCGCGGGCGGGATCGCGCTCGGCTACGCGCTCGGCGACGGCGACGCGGAGGCGATCTTCCTCGGCGTCGCGCTGACGGCCACGAGCGTGGGCATCACATCCGCGGTCCTGATCGAGCTGGGCGTCGTGCAGACGGCGGCCGCCCGCACGATCCTCGGCGCGGCCGTGATCGACGACGTGCTCGCGCTGCTCCTGCTCGCCGTCGCGACCGGCCTCGCCGACAACGGCGGACTCGACGTCGGCGACCTCGCGCTGGTGGTCGCCATCGCGCTCGCGTTCGTCGCCTTCTTCGCGCTCGTCGGCACGCGCGTGACGCAGCGCTGGCCGCGGCTCCTGCATGCGCCGCGCTTCTCCGAGTCGCCGCTGCTGCCGGCGGTGCTCGTGTGCCTGGGGCTCGCCGCGCTGGCGGCCGAGGTCGGGCTGGCGGCCGTGATCGGCGCCTTCCTCGCCGGCATGATCGTCGCCGAGACGCGCGACCAGCACCCGATCGAGCGCGAGGTCGCACCGCTGTACGCGTTGTTCCCGCCGTTCTTCTTCGCCTTCATCGGCGCACAACTCGACCTCGGCGCGCTCGCCGACGGCGGCGCGCTCGCGCTGCTCGCCGGCCTCACCGCGCTCGCGATCGCCACGAAGTCCGTCGGCGCGTGGCTCGGAGCGCGACGGCTGCCGACACGCGAGCGCAGCGTCGTCGCGATCGGCATGGTCCCCCGCGGCGAGGTCGGGATCATCGTCGCCGGGATCGGCGCCAGCGCCGGCGTCGTCGGCGACGAGCGCTTCGCCGTGATCGTCGCGATGTCCGTCGCGACCACGCTGCTCGCGCCGCCGCTGCTGCGGCGGCTGCTGGCGTCCTGAGGGAATTTCGCCGCGCGATGTCGATCGCGTCGCATCCCGTTCGTCGTAAGGGTAGAAACCGGACCCGAGGTCCACGACGAAGGAGAGCCGGATGCGCTTCATGGTGATGGTCAA
The DNA here is from genome assembly GCA_036379915.1 of Conexibacter sp. GTDB lineage: Bacteria > Actinomycetota > Thermoleophilia > Solirubrobacterales > Solirubrobacteraceae > Conexibacter. The sequence goes on from DASVFS010000241.1 coordinate 1,730, forward strand.
GGCGACGGAGGACAGCGAGAACAACGCGCTGCCGAGACGCGAGCTGCTCGACGCGATGAACAGCTTCAACGAGGAGCTCACGCGCGCCGGCGTGATGTTGGCCGGCGAGGGCCTGCGGCCCAGCTCGCAGGGCGTGCGGGTCACGTTCGACGGCGCCTCCCGCAGCGTCGTCGACGGACCGTTCGCGGAGACGAAGGAGCTGGTCGCCGGCTTCTGGATCTGGGAGTGCAAGTCGCTCGACGAGGCGATCGAGTGGGTCAAGCGCTGCCCGAACCCGATGCCGGGACGGTCCGAGATCGAGGTCCGGCCGCTGGCGGAGGCCGGGGACTTCGCGGACGCGGTGTAGTCGCGATGAGCGCGTCGGCGAGCAGCGGACGGGACCTGCAGCGCACGATCGACGCCGTCTGGCGGATCGAGGCGCCGCGGCTGATCGCGGGACTCACGCGCATGGTGCGCGACGTCGGCCTGGCGGAGGACCTGGCGCAGGACGCGCTCGTCGTCGCGCTCGAGAAGTGGCCGCAGTCGGGCGTCCCGGAGAACCCGGGCGCCTGGCTGATGGCCACGGCGAAGCACCGCGCGATCGACCTGTTCCGCCGCGGCGAGACGCTGCAGGCCAAGCAGGAGCAGATCGCGCGCGAGCTGGAGCTCGACCTGACGGACGGCGTGTCGGCCGACCCGACGGCGGACGCCGCCGCGGCCGCGCAGGCGGGCGACGACCTGCTCGGCCTGATCTTCATGTGCTGCCATCCGGTGCTCGCGATCGAGGCGCGCGTGGCGCTGACGCTGCGGCTCCTCGGCGGGCTCACGAGCGACGAGATCTCGCGCGCGTTCCTGACGCCGAGAGCGACGCTGCAGCAGCGGATCGTGCGCGCCAAGAGAACGCTCGCGGCGGCGAGAGTGCCGTTCGAGGTGCCGGCCGGCGAGGAGCTGGACGAGCGGCTGCCGGCGGTGCTCGGCGTGATCTACCTCGTCTTCAACGAGGGCTACTCCGCGACCGCGGGCGAGGACTGGACGCGGCCGGAGCTGTGCGAGGACGCGCTGCGGCTCGGCCGCATGCTCGCCGAGCTGATGCCGCGCGAGAGCGAGGTGCACGGGCTGGCGGCGCTGATGGAGCTGCAGGCGTCGCGGCTGCGGGCGCGGCGCGGCGCGGACGGCCGACCGGTGCTGCTGGACGACCAGGACCGCTCGCGCTGGGACCTGCTGCTGATCGGCCGCGGGCTGCGCGCGCTCGACCGCGCGGAGGAGCTGGCGGGCGGCGCGCTCGGGCCGTACGCCCTGCAGGCGGCGATCGCCGCATGCCACGCCCGCGCGCGCGTGCCGGGCGATACCGATTGGGAGCGGATCGTCGCCCTGTACGACGGCCTGGCCGCGCTGACCGGCTCGCCGGTCGTGGAGCTGAACCGCGCCGTCGCGGTGGCGATGGCGTTCGGGCCGGCGGAGGCGCTGGAGCTAGTCGACCGGCTGGCGGGCGAAAGAGCGCTGGCGGGGTACCACCTGCTGCCGGCGGTCCGCGCCGACCTGCTGGAGAGACTCGGCCGCCGCGAGGAGGCTTACGCCGAGCTGACGCGCGCAGCCGGCATGACCGACAACGAGCAGGAACGTGTGTTGATGCTGGAGCGCGCGGCGCGACTGGCGAAACGAGAGGAGCGGCGATGAGCGGGAAGGTGAAGGCCGACATCTCGGTGTCGATCGACGGATACGTGGCCGGGCCGGACGACAGTCACGAGCAGCCGCTCGGACGGGGCGGCGAGGCGCTGCACGAGTGGGTCATCGCGACCGCGGGCTGGCGGCGGCGGCACAGATACGAGGGCGGCACCACCGGCGTCGACTCGGAGCTGATGGAGGAGGCGTGGGCCGGTCTGAGCGCGATCGTGATGGGCCGCCGCATGTTCGACCTCGGCGAGCCCTACTGGGGCGAGGAGCCGCCGTTCCGCGTGCCGGTGTTCGTCGTGACGAACCGCCCGCACGAGGCGATCGTGCGCGGCGAGACGACGTTCACGTTCGTGACCGGCGGCCCGGAGCAGGCTGTGGAGCTGGCGCGCGAGGCGGCCGGCGACGGCGACGTGTCGATCGCCGGCGGCGGGGACGTGATCGGGCAGCTGCTGCAGGCGGGTGCTGTGGACGAGCTGCTGCTGCACGTCGTGCCGGTCGTCCTGGGCGGCGGCGCGTCGCTGTTCGCAGGCGTTGGACCCGAGGTGCGCTTCGAGCAGGTGCGTGCCGTCGCCGGAGACGGCGTCACGCACCTGCTGCTGCATGCGGCGCGTTGATACAGAGCTATATTAGTGTGACTGCGATGCGAGTAGAGCTCGTGCCTAGTAGTGACACCGGCGCTGGGTCAGATCCAAACGATCCTGTGATTCTGAAACATTCGCCGCCGGTCCTTATCCTGCCGCTGATTCTGGCTTCGGTGATCTCCCTGGTCGTGTTGTTGCGGTCGTAGGTCAGAATTCCCGGTTCGGCTTCGGTGGTACCGACTAGGCAGGCGAATCCAAACCCCCCGAGTCGGAGCCCGGCGCCGATGACATGCGTTGTTATCGACGTTATGTCCGGTAGGGCTCCCAGGAACCCTTGGTATCGGACGTGCCACGGCAGCGTTTCCCTTAGGATCGTGGCCGTTGTGCCGTTGCACGGCCCAACGACGGCTCTTGTGATGTAGCCGATTAGGCTCCTAGCCACTTTCGCGATCGTCCTGGAGTGGAAGGATCCTTCAAGCGTAAGTTGGCATCTTACTTCTTCAAATATAGTGATTTCAACTGACGTGAAGGTTGCTCTCATTGACTGGTTGCTAAGCGAGAATCCCCTCGCGGACGCACATGAGGCAAGCGCACCGAGGAGCACGGATGCGCTCGCGGTGGCAAGAAGCACCCTACTGATCTTCATACGAGACTCCTGACGTCGTTGCTTGATCGCAGGAGGCGAGGTGCGTCGCCCACTGCTCCAAGAGGCGACGCACCTCGGGTCTCCCTCGCGCGCTGTCCGGACCGTGGACTTCGGGGGTCGAAAGCCGAGGTCCGACGACGGGCTCCTGCGTCGGAACCCGCCGGGCCCGTCGCACGCAGCGACACCGTACGGCGGCCGCTCGCGCGTGCCTATCCCTGCACGAGAGCACTCTCGCGGCGGGTATTCGCACCAGGCCGCAGGTCCAGCCGATCTCAGCTCCCTGAACAGACCAAAATCAGGTAGCTTCAGTCCAGGGGAACTTCGAAGGGAGGGGGGAGATGAGCGGCCTGTCGACGAGACACGTTGTGCTCGGGCTCTTGCTCGAGCGCCCCGGCTACGGCTACGACCTGCAGCAGCGCATCGACGCGCGGCTCAGGTTCCTCCGCCTGTCCGAGAGCGCCGTCTACAAGATCCTCGAACGGCTCGAAGCCGACGGCTGGATCGAGGAGGCCGGCCGGCGCAGCATCGGCGCCACCCGTCGCGGTGCGCCGCGCGTGATGTACCGCGCGACGCCGCTCGGGCGCGAGCGCTTCAAGCAATGGATCGCCGCGCCGTGCGAGCGCGCGGCGGTGCGCGACGAGTTGCAGGCCAAGCTCAGCATCGCCGAGCCCGACGACCTGCCCGATCTGCTGGCGACCGCCGAGGCCCAGGGACGGGAGTGCCTGACCGAGCTGGCGGCGATGCGCCGGCCGGCGCTCGCGCGCGCCGTCGAGCCGGACCTGCCCTGGTCCGACGCCGCCACGTTGATGGTCGAGGACTTCCGCCTGCGCTCGCTGCAGACACTCGTCGACTGGCTCGACGCGATCTGCGAGCTGATGGAGGAGCGCATCCGGCGCGCCTCCGCAGCGAGGCGCCGAGCGGCCTGATGCGGGCTCCGCTCCTGCGCTTCGAGGCGGTGTCCCGCTCCTACTGGCGCGGTCCGCGCGAGCTGCGCGTCCTGCGCGACGTCTCGCTCGACGTTCGCGCAGGCGAGCTCGTCGCCGTGTACGGACAGCGCGGGAGCGGCAAGACGACGCTGCTGCGCCTCGCCGCAGGCTTCGAGCCCCCGGACGCGGGCGCCGTCTCGTTCGCGGGCACGGACCTCGCACGCCGCTCGCGCCGCCAGCTCGCCGACATGCGCCGCAAAGACGTCGGCTGGGTCGAGCGCACCGGACCCGCGAGCGCGGAGCTGTCGGTCCTGCTCTCGGTCGCGCTGCCGCTCTACCGCGCGCACGGACCGCTCGGAGCGCAGCGCCGCGCGATGAGCGCGCTCGAGCGCGTCGGCGCGGCGGACGCAGCCGAGCTCTCATGGGCCGATCTGTCGGACGCGACCCGTGTGCTCGTCGCGTTGGCGCAGGCGCTCGTGCGCGAACCGCGCGTGCTGCTCGTCGACGACCCGACGGCCGGGCTCGGCATCCTCGACCGCGAGCGCATCGCCGGGCTGCTGCGCTCGGCCGCCGAGGACGACGGTCTCGCCGTGCTGATGGCCGTGCCCGAGCTGCCGGCGATGCTGCACGCGCACGAGGTGCGCATGCTCAGCCGCGGACGCCTGCTCGCGCCGTCCGATCAACGCGCCGGCACCATCATCGAGTTCCCGGGATCGAAGCGGTCGGCCTGACGTGCTGGAGATTCGCGACCTCGTCAAGCACTACCGCTCCGGCCGCAGCGACGTCGTCTCGGTGCTCGACGGCTTCTCGCTGGAGGTCGCCGCCGCGGAGCTCGTCGCCCTCTACGGACCGAGCGGCTCCGGCAAGACGACCCTGCTGAGCATCGTCGCCGCGCTGATGGAGCCGGACGGCGGCACGGTGCGCGTCAGCGGACGCGACGTGACCGCGCTGCCGGCGAGGGAGGCCGCACGCTACCGGCGGCTCGAGCTCGGCTACGTGAACCAGTCGCTCGAGCTGCTGCCGGGCGTGCCGGCGATCGACAACGCCGCGCTCAAGCTGTTCGACCTGCGCATCGGCGTCCGCGAGGCCCACCGCCGTGTCGTACCGCTGCTGGACCGCCTGGGTCTCGGAAGGCGGCTGCATCATCGCGCCGAACAGCTCTCCAGCGGAGAGCGCCAGCGCGTGCTGATCGCGCGCGCGCTCGCGACCGATCCGCGGCTCGTGCTCGCCGACGAGCCGACCGGCAGCCTCGACAGCGCGCGCAGCCGCGAAGTGCTCGGACTGCTGATCGAGATCTGCCACGAGCGCAGGGCGGCGATGCTGCTCGCGACGCACGACCCGCACGCCGTCGCCTTCGCGGATCGCGTCCATGCGCTGCGCGACGGCCGGCTCGCCGAGCACGCGCCGACGCGCGACCTGCTCGGGGTGCACGAAGCCTGAGGGCGGATGCGGCCGGCGAGCGTCTTCCACCTTTACCGCGTGCGGCTGCGCGCGCGGCTGCTGCAGGAACTGCTCGCGGTCGCCGGCATCGCGGTCGGCGTCGCGCTGTCCTTCATAGCGCTGATCGCGAACGCAAGCCTCGACGAGTCGGCGCGTGCCATCAGCCGCGAATTCTTCGGCAAGGCCGACCTGCAGCTGGCGGCGCGCGGTCCCGAAGGCATCGACGAGCGGCTCGTCGGCGTCGTGCGACACCTCGACGGCGTGGTGGCCGCGGGCGGGCTGCAGAACGCGCAGGTCAATCTGATCGGGCCGCAGGGGCAGCGCTCGGTGCTACTCATATCGGGCAATCGCAGTGGATCGGACGTGGCCGGCCCGGCGTTCAGGCGCTTCGACGCTTCCACGAAGGGCGTGCGCCCGAGCACCCGCATCATCGGGCTCACGGCTGCGGTCGCAGACGCGCTCGGCGTCTCGCCCGGCGATCGCGTGCAGCTCGAGGTCGGCAGACGCAGCATCGCCCTCCCGGTCGGGGCGCTGATGCGGCGCGGCGAGTACGACCGCCTCGCGGAGCTTCCCATGGCGATAGCGCTGCCCGATTTCATGCAGCGCGTGACCGACATGCGCGGCCGCGTGTCGCGCATCTACGTGGAGACGGCACCGGGCCGCAGCCGCGACGTGCGCGCCGCCCTGCTCGACATCGCGACGGGACGTCTGGAGGTCTGGGGCCCCGAGCACGACGTGCACGCGTTCGAACGCACCGCCCATCGGGTGAGGCAGACCATCACCCCCTTCTCCGTCTTCGCGGTGCTCATCGGGTTCCTGCTCGCGCTCAGCGCGGTGCTGCTGACCGTGCCGCAGCGCCGCCGCTTCGTCGCCGATCTGCACTTGGCCGGGCACGAGCGGTGGGTTGCGGTCGAGCTGCTGCTGTTCGACGCGCTGATGCTGGGCGCCGCCGGCTCGCTCGTCGGCCTGCTCGCCGGCGCGCTGGCGTCGCGCGACCTGCTCAGCTACACGCCGAGCTTCCTCAGCTACGCGTTCCCGATCGGGAACCTGCATGTCATTCCCTTGCGCAGCGTCGTGACAGCGGCTGCCGGCGGCATGGCCGGGGCGGTCCTGGCGGTCCTGCTGCCGATGCGCGACGTGGTGCTCGGTCGCGGATCCGGCGGCGGTGGATCGCACGACGGCTTCGGACCGAGGCGCTGGGGAGTGGCGGGCGGCTGCGTCACGTCAGCGCTCGTCACAGCGCTGGTCGTGCTCGCGCCCGGCCTCGGGATCGTCGCGCTCTTCGTGATGAACGCGACCGTGCTGCTGTTCCTGCCGACGGCGCTGCGCGGAGCCGTCCACGGGCTCGAGGCGCTGACCCGCAGGATGCGCACCCCCGTTCCGACGCTTGCGGCACTCGAGCTGCGCTCGCGCTCCACGCGCATGCGCGCATACGCACTCGCGGCGACCGGCGCGATAGCGGTCTTCGCGACGGTCGCGACCGCCGGCTCGCACACGGATGTGCAGCGCGGCTTCGACGCGTCAGCGCAAGCGGTCGACGGCAACGGCGACGTGTGGGTCTCGTTCCCCGGCACGGCGAACGCCTACGCAACCACCCCGCTGCGCGTCTCGGCAGGAACGCTCGCGGACGTGCGCGCGCTGCCGGGCGTCACGGGCGTCTCCGCGTACCACGGCAGCTTCCTCGACATCGGCGACCACCGCACGTTGATCCAGGCGTCGTCGCGCTCCGCGCCCGCGCCGGTCGCGGCGAGCCAACTGCGGCAGGGCGCGGCGGTCGCGGCAAACGCGCGTCTGCGCGCGGGCGGTTGGGCGGTGCTGTCGCGGGAGATCGCCGAGCAGATGGGCGTCGGCCTCGGCGACCGCTTCACGCTTCCGGCGCCCATCCCGACGCGGCTGCGCGTCGCCGCGATCTCGACGAACCTGGGCTGGCCGCCCGGCGTCGTCGTGATGAACGCCGGCGACTATGCGCGCGCGTGGGGAGCGCGGGTGCCGAGCGCGTTGCAGATCCGCGTGGATGCGGGCAGCTCGCCGGAGCGCGTGGCGACCGCCGTGCGGCGCGTCCTGCCGCCGGCACTGCCAGCGCTCGTGGAGACGCAGCAGATGCGCATCGCCCGCCATCGCATCACCATCCGCCACGATCTGCGTCAGCTGAGCCAGATCTGCATCATCGTGCTGATCGCGGCGGTGATCGCGATGTCCGGAGCGACGGCCGGCATGATCTGGCAGCGACGTCCGGCGATAGCCGCGCTCAAAGTCCATGGCTATCCCGAAGGCGAGCTGTGGCTCGCGCTGCTGCTGGAGAGCGCGTTGCTGCTCGGCACCGGCTGCCTGTTCGGGGCGTTCTTCGGACTCTGCGATCAGATCGTCCTGACCCGCGTGGTGGAGACGACCACGAACTTCCCCGTCTTCTACGCCACCGCCGGACTGACGGCGGTGGCGACCATGCTGGTCGTCACCGCCGCCGCGGTCGCGATGCTCGCGCTGCCGGGATGGCTCGCGGTGCGCGTCCGCCCGACGCCGGGCGGGACGATGTGAACGTGATTACAGCCCTGCCAGCTCGCTGGTGATCTCGGACACCGAGGCTTTGGCGTCGCCGAAGAGCATGGCGGTCTTGGGGTCGTAGAAGAGCGGGTTGTCGATCCCGGCGAAGCCGGAGCTCATGGAGCGTTTGAGGACGATCACGGATTGGGATTTGTCGACTTCGAGGATCGGCATCCCATAAATCGGGGAGCCGGGGTCGTCGTTCGCGGCCGGGTTCGTGACGTCGTTAGCGCCGATGATCAGCGAGACGTCGGTGCGGGAGAACTCGGGGTTGATGTCGTCCATCTCCTTGAGCTGCTCATACGGCACGTCGGCCTCGGCGAGCAGGACGTTCATGTGGCCGGGCATGCGGCCCGCGACGGGGTGGATCGCGTACTTGACCTCGACCCCCTTCTTCTCCAACGCGAGCGCCATCTCACGCA
>DASVFS010000242.1:0-5045 GCA_036379915.1 Conexibacter sp.
TTGGCGCGTCGCGCTCGTGCACGAGCGGCGCGTCGCCTGGCGGGGAACGGCGACGACGAGCTCGCGGCGCGACGGCTTCCGCGTCCGCCGCACGCTGCCGGACTTCGCCGGCGCCGACGAGGTCTCCGCACGTGCCGTGAGCCCCCGCGGCCTCACCTGCCAGGCGACCGCGACGCTGCGCGCCTGAGCCTGAGCGTCCAGGCGCGTTGACGCGACGCCGCCGCCCGTGAAAGGGTCGCTACGCGGCGCACCGGCATCGGGTGCGAGGGCGAACGACGGGAGGCGTCGTGGAGCGACACGGTTCGGAGAGCTTCTTCGTGATCGGCGAGGGCCTGCTGAGCGAGAGCGCGGGCGGGCGCGACGCGCCGACGGTGGCGATGGCGGCGGCCGACAGAGCGCCGCCGTTCCGCTTCTCGCGCATGGGGCCGAACGGCAGAGGACGCCAGCTCGGCGAGAGCCTGCGCGCGCGGCTCGGCAACGCGATGGCGCACACCGGGGGCGGCGCCTCGCAGATCCCGGCCGGCTTCACCTACCTCGGCCAGTTCGTCGACCACGACCTCACGTTCGACAAGACGAAGGTGATGCTCGGCACGGCCGTCTCCCCGGCGGCGCTGCTGCAGGCGCGCTCGCCCAGCCTCGACCTCGACTCGCTCTACGGCGCCGGGCCGCAGGACCCCGAGTCCGCCAAGTTCTACGAGAGCGACGGCCTGCACCTGAAGCTCGGCAGAACGGTCGCGGCGGGCCCCGACAGAGCGATGAGCGGATTCGACCTGCCGCGCGGCGCCGGCAGAAGCGCCGCCGCGAGACGCAGGGCGGTGATCCCCGACCCGCGCAACGACGAGAACCTGGCCGTCGCGCAGACGCACTGCGCCTTCATCCGCTTCCACAACCGCGTCGTCGACACGCTGCCGAGCTCGGTGCCGCCGTCGCAGCGCTTCGCGAGAGCGCGCGAGATCGTGACGCGGCACTACCAGTGGATGCTGCGCACCGACCTGCTGCCGCGCATCTGCGCGAGAGCGGTCGTCGAGGACGTCTTCACGAGCGGGCGCAAGGCGTTCGAGGTCGGCGTGCCGCCGACCGACGTGCCGACGATGCCGATCGAGTTCTCGGTCGCGGCGTACCGCCTCGGCCACTCGATGGTGCGCCAGGCCTACAGCTGGAACGCGCGCTTCGACAACGGGGCGGGGGCGCTCGAGCTGCTGTTCCTGTTCTCAGGCACGAGCGGCGATCTGGGAGGCAATTCGCGCCTGCCGAGCAACTGGATCGCCGACTTCCGCCGTCTCTACGACTTCGGCGAGGCGGGACGCAGCGACCTCGTCGTGCCGGCGAGACGCTTCAACCGCGCGATGCGGATCGACACGCTGCTGGTCGATCCGCTGAAGAACCTGCCGCCGGGCTCGTTCGGCGGTCCGGCCGTGCCGTTCGACGATCGGCGCGCGAACCTCGCCTTCCGCAACCTCACGCGGGCGAGAATGGTGAACCTCGCGACCGGCCAGCAGATGGTCAGATTCCTGCGCAGACGCGGCGTCGGCGTGAGAGCGCTGACGGCCGCCCAGCTGCGCGACGGCAGAGGCGGCGCGTCTCTCAGAAGACTCAGCGACGCCCAGCGCAGAGCGCTGCTGCGCGACACGCCGCTGTGGTTCTACGTGCTGTGCGAGGCGGAGCTGAACGGCGGCCGGCTGGCCGGCGTCGGTGCGCGGATCGTCGCCGAGACGTTCCACCGCGCGATCGAAGGAAGCTCCGTCTCGATCGTGCGCGATCCGAGCTGGCGCCCGACGCTGGGCCCGAACAGAGACACGTTCCGGATGGTCGACCTGCTGCTGTTCGCGTTCGAGGGCAGAAGATCGCTGCTGGCGCCGCTGGGCTGACAGCAGCGCGGAGCGTCAGTCGCACGCCGACTTCGACGCGTCCATGAAGGCGCCGACGGAGCCGACGACGTTCGACGCGGCGCCCGCGAGCGAGGCGATCTGGCTGGCGGACGGGCTCGACGGGAGCGTTCTGACGTCGGCCGCGAGCGCCTCGACGGATCTCTCGATCGCGCTCGTCTGGCTCGGGAAGTCGTCGCTCGCCGAGGCGACGAGCGCGGTCGCGTCGCTCTGGATCTGTCTCAGCTGCGACTGCAGGCCGCTGATCCCGTTCGACGGGCTGAGGTTCGCGAGGTCCTTGATCGAGCTCTCGAGCTGGCTGCGGTCCGAGCAGTAGCCCGGCTTGTCGCTGCCGCCGCAGGCGCTCAGCACGACCGCAGCGCACACGAGCAGCGCTGCGGCGGCGTGTCGGAAGAGCCGGCTCACGTGGTGTGCTGATAACCGGATCGCTGCGCCGGCGAAACCGCTGTCGGCGCGAGCGGGAGCTGCACGGTGAAGCGCGCGCCGCCGCCTGGCGCGTTCGCGGCCGCGACGCGACCGCCGTGGCGCGCGACGACGCCCGCGACGATCGCGAGCCCGAGGCCGGCGCCGCCGGCGCCGCGCGTGCGCCCTCGCACACCCTCGGCGCGCCAGAAGCGCTCGAACAGCGCGGCCGGGTCCTCGCCCGGCGGCAGGCCCGGTCCGTGGTCGCGCACGTCGATGCGCGCCTCCTCGCCCGCGCGCGCGACCGTCACCTCGATCGGCGTGCCCGCCGGCGTGTGGACGAGCGCGTTGCGCAGCAGGTTCGCCAGCACCTGCGCAAGCTGGTGCGGGTCGCCGAGCACGGTCGCGGCGGCCGAGGCGTCTTCGACGTGCAAGGAGATCGCGCGCTCGGGCGCGATCGCGCACGCGTCCGAGACGGCGTCGCGCGCGAGCGCCGCGAGGTCGACCGCCACGCGCTCCCCCGCGCGCGTCTCGTCCAGCCGCGCGAGCGTCAGCAGGTCCTCCACGAGCACGCCCATGCGCGCCGCCTCCTGCTCGATCCGGCGCATCGCCTTCTCGACCTCGTCCGGCTCGCGCGCCGCGCCGATCCGGAACAGCTCCGCGTAGCCGCGGATCGACTGCAGGGGCGTGCGCAGCTCGTGCGAGGCGTCGGCGAGGAACCGCCGCAGGCGCTCCTCGCTCGCCTTCTGCCCGGCGAACGCGTGCTCGAGCCGCTCGAGCATCGCGTTGAGCGCCAGCCCGAGGCGGCCGACCTCGGTGCGCTCGTCGGCCGGCTCGACGCGGTGCGAGAGGTCGCCGCCGGCGATCGCGCCGGCCGTGTGACCCATCCGCTCCAGCGGCAGCAGCCCGACGCGCACGACGACGCGCGCCGCGAGCCCGAGCGCGAGCAGCACGGCGGCGATCACGAGCGCCTCCACGAGCAGCAGCCGGTCGAGCGTGCGCGACGTCTCGGCGAGCGGGATCGCGACGACGTTCACGCCGTCCCCGCGCAGGTCGGCGACCGCCAGCGCGCGGTAGTGCCCGTCCGCGACGGTCGTCGGGCGGCCGAGCGGGAGCTCCGCGGGCAGCGTCGGCCGCTCCGTCTCGTCCGTCTCCTCGTAGCCCTGCTGGACCGTCCTGGCGTCGACGGTCCCGCTCGCGTCGCGATGCTCGCCGTAGGTGCCCTGCGGGAGCCCGAAGCCGGGCCCGCCTCCGCCACCGAAGCCCGGCTCGCCCGGCGCGCGGCGCGCGCCCGGCGGCGGCATGCCCGCGCGGAAGCCGAGCGCGGCCGACACCGGCCGGACCGCCGCCTGCAGCTGCTGGTCGACGCGGTCGATCAGGAACGAGCGCTGCTCGACGTAGGTGATGACCGCGAGCACGAGCAGGCCGACCGCCGACAGCGCGAGCAGACCGGCGACCAGACGTGCGCGCAGGGAGTGCATGCGGTCACCGCGGCAGCCGCAGCACGTAGCCGACCCCGCGCACGGTGTGGATCAGCGACGGGCCGTGCTCGTCGAGCTTCTTGCGCAGATACGACACATACGTCTCGAGGACGCGCGCGTCGCCGCCGAAGTCGTAGTCCCACACGTGCTCGAGCAGCTGCGTGCGGCTGAGGACCCGGCGCGGGTTGAGCATCAGGTAGCGCAGCAGGCGGTACTCGGTCGGCGTCAGCTCGATCGGCGTGCCGGCGCGCGTGACCTCGTGCGCGTCGTCGTCGAGCTCGACGTCGGCGAACGTCAGCAGCGAGGACGCGACGTCGGCGACGCCGCTGCGGCGCAGCAGCGCGCGCACGCGCGCGACCAGCTCCTCGAGGCTGAACGGCTTCGTCACGTAGTCGTCGCCGCCGACCGTCAGCCCGCGCACTCTGTCCTCCGTCGCGTCGCGCGCGGTCAGGAAGATGATCGGCACGCGGGCGCGCTCGGCGCCGAGCCGCCTGGCGACCTCGAAGCCCTCCATGTCCGGCAGCATCACGTCGAGCAGCAGCACGTGCGGACGCGTGTCGCGAACCTTCGCGAGCGCCTCGGCGCCGGTGCCGGCGGCGTCGACCTCGAAGCCCTCGTAGCGCAGCGCCATCGCGATCACGTCGACGATGTTCGGCTCGTCGTCGACGACGAGCACGCGCGCCGGCGCCGGGCCGGCGCCGTTGCGGTTCGCCTCCATGAGGCGAGATCATCCCGCAGAAGCCTGGGAGCTTCCTGAGAGGATCGTGTGAGCGCGCAGCGGCGGGAGCACGGCATGCGAGCCGTCGTCGCGCACGACCAGGCCGCCGTGCGGCAGCAGCCAGCGCGCGGCCCCCTGCGGGCCGGCGAGCAGCGCCGCCTTCGCGCGCCACTCGGCCTCGAACGCGGTCGGTGCGAGCGCCGTCGCCTGCACCACGCCGGTGAACGCCGGTCTGCCGCTCGACGGGTCGAGCAGGTGGTGCGCCGGCGCGCCGTCCGCGTCGAGCCAGCTGCGTCGCCCGATCCCGCTCGTCGCCGCGCCGCCGTCGCGCACGCGGAAGGTGTGCAGGATCGACGTCGCGTCGAACGGGCTCGCGACGTGGACGTCGCGCGGGAGCCGACCGGCGCCGCCGATCCGCACGTCGCCGGCGCTGTCGATCGCGTACGCCTCGTGGCCGGCCAGCTCGGCGCCGAGCAGGTCCGCGAGCAGGCCCTTGACGATGCCGCCGCTGTCGAGCCGCAGGTCGGGCGGCCGGCGCACGACCTGCGCGAAGCGGTC
>DASVFS010000243.1:0-2881 GCA_036379915.1 Conexibacter sp.
CCGAAGACGTACTCGACGCCCTCGTCCTGCAGGCAGCGGATCGTGATCTCCGCACCGGTCAATCGCATCGTTGGCCTCGCAATCGCTCGAAATGGTCGCCGCCCGCCGCGCGAGTCGCGCGCGAGCCGCCACGCCTGCAAAATCGATCGACACGCCGGGTCAGCGGTCGCCTCGGGGCCCTCCTGGGTGTCGACGAGTCCCCGAAAGCGGAAACTTCCGTCCCGCGTTGCTTGGAAGCTCCTTGGCGCTTGTGGCGCCGCCGGAGGCGTTGCGGAACGTCCGTTTTTGCAGCACAGCATCCGGCAGGAATCGCCGGACCGGCTCTACCTTAGCGGATCGCCGGGGTCGAATCAAGCGTGCGATGTTGCAGCGAACAATCGTCCGGGGCCATGGCGCGGATCGACGCGCATCGGACCGCTGCCGCGCGCGCAACGCCCTATAATCGCCGCGGACCCCGATCGAACGGCAACCACTGGCCACCCGACAGGAAATTTCCGCTTTTCTGGCCGACGTCGAGCGCCGCGCCTTCAAGCAGGCGATGTACGCGACGCGCGACGAGCACACCGCCGTCGACGTCGTGCAGGACGCGATGCTCAAGCTGACCGAGCGCTATTCGGACAAGCCGGCAGCCGAGCTGCCGCTCCTGTTCCAGCGGATCCTGCAGAACACGATCCATGACCATTTCCGCCGGCAGAAGGTGCGCTCGACGTGGACGACGCTGCTCTCCGCGCTCGGCCGCGGCGACGAGCCGGACGAGGATTTCGACCCGCTCGAGGCCATCGCCGCGCGGTCCGATTCGCACGAGGCGGCCGACCCCGCCGGACGGGCCGAGCAGGCGGAGACGATCGCTACCATCGAGGCGGCCATCGCCAAGCTGCCGGCGCGTCAACGCGAGGCGTTTCTGCTGCGTTACTGGGAAGAGCTCGACGTGGCGGAAACGGCGGCGGCCATGGGCTGCTCCGAAGGCAGCGTCAAGACGCACAGCTCCCGCGCCGTCCATGCGCTGTCCACCGCGCTCGCGGCCAAAGGCCTGAAACCATGACCGGCAGCGACGAAGAACTCGCCCGCAGGATCGCCGCGCGGCTCGATCGCGCCGCGGCCGACCTGTCCCCGGGCATCGCCTATCGACTGCAGCAGGTGCGCGCCCGCGCGCTCGACGGTGCATCGCTCGCCGCGGCGCCGTCGATGTCGCCCGCGCTCGCCACGGCGGGCGCGCCCCGCCTTGCCGGGTTCGGCGGCACATCCGCCGCCGGCCATTGGCGCCTCTGGCTCGGCATCGTGCTGATCGTCGCCGCCGGCCTGGGCTACCAGCAGTGGCGCGACTACCGCCTGGTCCAGGCGTACGAGGACCTCGACGCGCAAATCCTGTCGTCCGACCTGCCGATCGACGCCTACCTCGACAAGGGATTCGAAGCGTGGCTTGCCGCGACCAAGCCCGCCAGCTGACCGCGGCGCTGTCGGTCGCACTGTCCCTCTTTTTCGCCGGAATCGGCGACGCTGGCGCGCAGCTCGCGCTGACGTCGCCCCGCTGGACCGATCTCACGCCCGAGGAGCGCACGATCCTCGCGCCGCTCGCGCCACCGCAGTGGGAAAAGTTCGACGCCGAGCGCAAGCAGAAATGGCGCGGACTCGCCAAGCGGTACCCCAAGATGTCGCCCCAGCGCCAGGCGCGCATGCAGGAGCAGATGAAGACCTGGGCGACGCTCTCCCCCGAGGAGCGCCACGCGGCGCGCGAGAAGTACAAGGCGATGAAGAAGCTGCCGCCCGACCAGCGCGCCGACATGCAGCGTAAGTGGGACGAATACCGCAAGCTCTCGCCGGAGGAACGCGCCGCGGTCCGTGCGCGAAGCGCCGCCGCCGGCCGGCAAGATCCGGCTGCCAAAATGCCCACGCCCGACACGCCGCCCCCGGCGGCAAAGCCGGCGCCAGCCGGCGCTCAAGCGCCCGCCAACGTGCCCCCTCCCGGCCTGCCGGCTGCCGCGCCGCCCGCGGCAGTGCCGCCATCGGCCACACCGCCGGTGGCCGGCCAGCCCGTTGCAGTGCCGCCTCCGCCCGGCCAGCCGCCCGCCGCCGCGGTGATCCCGGCGCCGCAAGCACCGACGCCCCGCCCGGCCGGCTGACGTTGGAGACCGCGCCGCCCACCGGCGACGCCGGGCTCTTGCGTCGCCTGGGCGCCGCCCTCTACGAGCTGCTGCTGCTGACGGCGCTCGCCTTCATCACCCAATTCGCGCTGCTGCCGCTCGTCAGTCCCGGCCACGCGGCGACGGCGACCGCGCTGACGGTTCCGCCGCCTGCCGTGCGCACGATCGTGTTCTGCGCGCAGTTCGCCGTGTTCGCGCTGTACTTCATGTGGCTGTGGACCCACGGCCGGCGCACGCTCGCTCAGAAGACGTGGTCGCTCGCGCTCGTCGACGCGCAGGGCCAGCCGCTCGACAGGCGGCGCGCGCTGATCCGCTATTTCGCGCTGTGGATCGGCCCCGCGCTGGCGCTCCTCGCCTATGTCGCGCTCGAGCGCATCGGCCACGGCAGGCTGGCCGCGATCCTTCTCGCCTTCAATTTCCTGTGGGCGCTCGCCGATCCCCGGCGCCGGTTCCTGCACGACCGGATCGCCGGCACGCGCGTCGTCGTCGCGCGTCCCGTGGCGAGCCCGCGACCTGCATGAGCACGTCGTTGCCGCTCGACGATGCACGCGCGCGGCGGCATGCGCTGCGCTTCGTGCTGCTGATCGGCGTCCTCAGCCTCTTCGCCGACTTCGCGTACGAAGGCGCGCGCAGCGTGCTGGGCCCGTTCCTCGCGACGCTCGGCGCGACCGCGACCGTCGTCGGCGTAGTCACGGGCTTCGGCGAGCTCGCGGGCTACGCGCTGCGCCTCGTGTCGGGAC
>DASVFS010000244.1:0-7404 GCA_036379915.1 Conexibacter sp.
GGCCGCCGGCGGCGCGGCGAGGCCGCGCGGGCGGGCGCACGACGGCGACGCGCAGCAGGAGGAGCGGCGGCGCGGGCGCGGCCTGCGCGGGCTGCTGCGCGGCCGCGGCTCCGACGCGACGCGCGAGCGCGACGCGCGGCCGGCGCGCAACGGGCGCGCGAGCGGCGCCTCCGACCCCGACGCGCTGTCGGCGCTCGAGGCCTCCGCCTGGTCCGTGCAGCGCTACCAGCCGGAGGTGCACGCGCACGTCGGCCAGGTCTTCTCGCTGCAGGGAGCGCTCGACGTGGCCGCGCTCGAGCGCGCGCTCACGACGCTCGTCGCGCGCCACGAGGGGCTGCGCACGAGCTTCCCGTTCGTCGACCACCGGCCGCGGGCGCGCGTGCACCCGCCGGAGCCGGTCAGGCTCGAGCTGGTCGGCGGCGGCAGGCGGATGCGGGACGAGGAGGTGCGCAAGCTGGTCGAAGCCGTCTGGCGCGAGCCGTTCGACTACGAGACGAGCCCGCCGGTGCGCCTGCGCCTGATCCGCACGGGCAGGACCACCGCGCTGCTCGTGTTCCTGCTGCACGAGATCGTCTGCGACGGACAGGCGTTCGACCTGATCGTGCGCGAGCTGGGGCAGCTGTACGCGGCCGAGGCGGCCGGCGAGCCGTCGCCGCTCGCCGGGCCGGCGCAGAGCTACCGCGACGTCGTGCGGGCGCACGGGCCGCGCCTGAGCGAACGGCAGCGCGAGGCCGGCGCGGCCTTCTGGCGCGAGGCGCTGGCGGGCGCCCCGCTCGCGCTGCCGACGCCGCACGAACGGCTGGCCAGGCGCGTCCTCGGGGCCGAGCACATGGTGCGCAGAAGAGTGGTGCAGCCGTCCGCTCAGCTGTGCGCGCGTCTGCGCGAGCTCGCGCGAGCCGAGTCGTCGACCTCCTTCATGGTGTACCTGGCGGCGTTCTACGCGGCGCTGCACCACTGGAGCGGCGAGCGCGACCTGGTCGTGCGGGCCCCCGCGGCGAACCGCAGGCAGAGCGAGTGGGAGCAGATCGTCGGCTTCTTCTCGATGGTGCTCGCGATCCGCGTCGACGCGAGCGGCGACCCCAGCTTCCGCGAGCTGCTCCAGCGCACGCGCGCGAGCTCGATCGGCAGCTTCCAGCACGCCTCGTTCCTGCCCGAGGACAACGCGACGCGCGCCGTCGACGCGATGCGGGGCCTCGGCGGATGGGCGCCCAAGTTCCGCCTGTGGGACCCGACGACCGAGCAGCCGCTCGTGCTGACCGGCGTGCAGGCGAGGCCGTACCGCGAGGAGTCGGAGAGCGGCGAGATCGTGCTCGTCGTGACCGAGCGCTCGGACGGCCGCACGATCGTCGACCTCAGCTCGTCGACGCCGGAGCTCGACGCGAAGGCGATCGCCGACATGCTGCATCACTACGAGCGCGTGCTCGAGCAGGTGGCGGAGGACCCCGATCGCCCGGTCGGCGCGCTCGAGCTGCTGTCGCCCAGCGAGCGGGGGCAGCTGGGCGGCCGTGCGCCGACGCGCGCCGCCGGGGAGGCGGCGGGCGGCCTGCACGGCCTCGTGGCGACGGCGGCGCGCCGCGCGCCGGACGCGATCGCGCTCGACGCCGGCGACGGCAGGGCGCCGCTCACGTACGCGGAGCTGGAGGCACGCGCGGACGGGGTCGCCGCGCTGCTGCGGGCGCGCGGCGTCGGCGCCGGCGAGCGCGTGGGGCTGCGGATCGCGCCGTCCGGCGAGCTGCTCGTCGCGCTGCTCGGCGTGCTGCGCGCCGGCGCCGTGGCGGTGCCGCTGCTCGAGCCGGGGCCGGAGGACGTCCCGCTCGCGGACCTGCCGCCGCTCGCGAGCGAGCTCGACGCGGCGGCGGTCGCGGCCGCCGCCGCCGGAGCGGCCGGCGCGGCGGCCGCCGAGGTCGACCCCGCGCAGGTCGCGATGGTCGTGCACACGACGGGCGCGGGCGACGCACCGCGCGCCGTCGAGCTGACGCACGGGACGCTCTGCCGCGCCGCGCTGCGCCAGCGCGACGCGCTGCGGCTGAGCGCGAGGGATCGCGTCGCGCACGTGCCGGGACGCGGCGCGTGGTCGTGGGCGCTCGCGCCGTGGGGCGCGCTCGCCGCCGGCGCGACCGTCGTCGGGCCGGAGCGGGCGCCGCAGCCGCGCAGCGGCACGCCGCCGACCGGCTGGCTGGAGGCGAACGGGACCTCGGTCGCCGCGCTCGACCCGTGGCTCGCCGACGCGGCGCTCGCGCGCCACGCGGCGCTGCCGGCGACGCTGCGGCTGCTGTGCGTGCAGGGCGCCGGGGCGCTCACCGTGCCGGCCGAGGCGGGCGGTCGCGGCCGGCTCGCGGTGCAACGCTGCTACGGACTGACGGAGGCGGGCGGGTTCGTGATGGCCGCGCGCGCCGAGCCCGGCAGCACGGGCGCCGACGCACCGCTCGCGGGGGAGCCGCCCGGCCTGCGGGCGCGCGTGCTCGACCGCTACGGCAGGGTGGCGCCCGCGGGCGTGATCGGCGCGCTCGAGCTCGACGACGGCGCGCACGCGATCGCGACGGGCGACCTCGCGCGCCGTCGCCTCGACGGCACGCTCGAGCTGGTCGGTCGCGCCGCGGACGAGCTGCGCTGGCGCGGCGTCCGGCTGCGTCCGATCCTCGTCGACCTCGAGACCGCCCTCGCCGGCCATCCCGGCCTGCAGGCGGCGGCCGCCTGCTGGGATCCCGAGCGCGAGGCGCTCGTCGCGTGCGTGGTGCCGCGGCGGGCCGAGCCGCCCGCGCGCACGCAGCTCGACGAGTGGCTCCAGGGCACGGTGGAGGACTGGATCCTGCCGGCCGCATACGCCGTCGTCGAGGCGATCCCGCTGCGCCCGGACGGCCTGCCGGACCGTGCGGCGCTCGCGGCCGATCCGGCGGTCGCGCGCGCGCTCGCCGCCGCGGCGCAGGCCGACCCGCAGAGCCCGACCGAGCGCAGGCTCGCCGGGGTCTGGAGGGAGGTGCTCGGGCTGCGGCGCGTCGGCGCGCGCGACAACTTCTTCTCGCACGGCGGCGACCTCGCGCTCGGCGTGGAGATGGTCGAGCGGGCGCGCGCGGCGGGCGTCCCGCTCGAGATGGGCGACGTGATGCTGCGCCCGACGATCGCCGAGCTCGCGGCCATCGCCGACGCGCGCTGAGCGCGCCGGGCTGCGCGTTGGTTTCCAACGGGCCGCGGGCGTCACGGCGCCACCCACACATGAGCGGACCGTCGGTTGGGAAGCCCCCGATACGTGGGGCACACGTCCGCCAAGCCGCTCGCCGCAGAGCCGATCGGACGCCGTGCGGGAGGAGACGACCTGTTGGCGCTCTATCACCGCACCGGCGACCGGCGCGTCCGCGACCGTGCGATCGAGTGCTACCTGCCGCTCGCGCGGCGCCTCGCGGCGCGCTACCACCGCCGCCAGGAGCCGTTCGAAGACCTCGTGCAGGTCGCGAACCTCGGGCTCGTGAAGGCGGTCGAGCGGTACGACCCCGCGCGCGGCACGCGCTTCAGCTCCTACGCGGTGCCGACGATCAGCGGCGAGCTGCGGCGCCACTTCCGCGGCACCGCCTGGAACCTGCACGTCCCGCGCGGGGTGCAGGAGGACGCGCTGCGCGTGCGCGACGCCGCGAGCAGACTGACGCACTGCCTCGGCCGCGCGCCGCGCGTCAGCGAGCTGGAAGCGGAGACGGGGCTCGACGCGGAGGCGATCAGCGAGGCGCTGCACGCGCGCGCGGTGCAGGCGACCGCGTCGCTCGACCAGGCCGTCGGCCAGTCCGCCGACGACGGCGACGCGACGCTCGGCGAGCTGATCGGCACGGAGGACGACGGCTTCGAGCTGGCCGAGCGCCACGCCGACGTCGCGCCGCTGCTGCGGTCGCTGCCGGAGCGCGAACGCGAGGTGCTGTTCCTGCGCTTCGCGCGCGACCTGACGCAGAGCGAGATCGCGGAGCGCATCGGCTGCTCGCAGATGCAGGTCTCGCGCATCCTGCGCCGCACGATCGCGCTGCTCAGCGACCAGGCCGAGCGACCGGCGCTGGACGCCCCGGCGCGGGCGCGGAGCGTGCGCTGAGCGCGTCGAGCACGTCGGCGGCGCCGATCTCCAGCAGAGCCGGGTCCGTCGCGGCGGCGTGCGGGTCGCCGCGCCCGCCGGCCCACAGGACGCGGTGCCACGGCCGCTCGGGCGGCGGCCCCCAGCGCGCCGGATCGGTCGGGCCGAAGAGGATCACGGACGGGACGCGCAGCGCGGTCGCGAGGTGGGCGACGCCGGTGTCGCCGCAGACGACGCGGCCGGCGCGCGCGACGAGCCGCGCGAGCCCGAGGACGTCGCGCGTCGTGCCGGCGCGGTTCGCACTCGGCGGCAGGCCGGCGCGCTCGGCGATCCGCTGCGCGAGCGGCGCCTCCGAGGCGCCGCCGCTCAGCAGCACCTCGCGCCCCCGCGCGCGCTCGCCGCGGGCGACCTGCGCCCAGCGCTCCGGCGGCCAGCGGCGCGCGGCGCTCGCGGCGCCGGGGTGGATCAGCGTCGGGCCGTCGGGGTCGTAGGGCTCGCGGTCGGGGAGCGCGATGTCGAGGTTCGCCGGGTCGGCCGCGATGCCGTGGTGCGCGAGCAGGCGGCACCAGCGTCGCGTCTCGTGCTCGTCGTCGTTCCAGGCAGGTCCGCCGGGGAGGTCGAAGCCGAGCAGGCCCGCGGGCGCGGCGGCGCGCAGCAGCGCGTGGCTCTCCGGCCCGCGCCCGTGCAGGTTGACGGCGAGCGCGCCGCGGGGAAGGCGCGCCGCGAGCGCGCGGTCCGGCGGCACGCCGCCGACGAACGCCGGCACGTCGAGCAGCTCGAAGCCCGGCGCGGCCAGCGGCAGCAGCGGCGCGAGCGCGCGCGGCGCCGCGAGCACGCGGCGGCGGTCGGGAACGGCCGCGTCGAGCGCGCGCAGGGCGGGGACGGCGGTGAGGAGGTCGCCGAGCCCGAGCGCGCGGAGGACGAGCAGGGGCGGCGGCGCGCCGCCCGCGCGCGCGGCGGCGCCGCCTACGGCCAGGACGTCTCCTCGCTCGGGCACACGACGAGCTCGCGCAGCTCGATCCCGGGCGGACGTCCCAGTGCGAAGACGACCGCGGCCGCCACCTCCTCCGGCGGCGCCAGCGGCGCGTCGGGCGGCGGCTGGTACGCCGGGTCGCGCCCGTCGAAGAAGTGCGTCCGCATCCCGCCGGGGACGAGCATCGTCACGCCGACCCGCCCGGCCGTCTCGAGCGCGAGCGCACGCGAGAAGCCGACGACGCCGAACTTGCTCGCGCAGTAGGCGGTCGCGTCCGACAGCACGCGCAGGCCGAGCGTCGAGGCGACGGTCACGACGCGGCCGTTGTCGGCGCGCTCCAGCGCCGGCAGCGCGGCGCGCACGACCGCGGCGGTGCCGAGCAGGTTGACCCGCACGACGCGGTCCCAGTCCTCCCCGCCGACCTCGTCGAGCTTCCCGCACGCGTCCGTGCCGGCGGCGGTCACGACGGCGTCGAGTCCGCCATGGCGCTCGATCGCGCGCGCGACCGCGCGCTCGGCGGCGCGCGCGTCGGCGAGGTCGACGCGCTCGAAGTGGACGTCGGCGTCGGTGTCGCGCGGGGGCTGGCGGTCGAGCACGATCGGCTCGCCGCCGCCGTCGGCGACGGCCTGCACGACGGCCGCGCCAAGGCCCGATGCGCCGCCGGTGACGAGCACGCGACCGAGCGCCGCCGGTCGGTCGGTGCGTTCGTACGGTCGCGGCTCGGCGGCCGCGGCGCGGGCGGCGGCGACGGCCGCGTCCGTGGCGCTGGCGAGATCAGCTGGCTGCACGGTTTGATGCCTCCTCGATCAGTCGGGTGGTCGAATGGCCGGCGTGGTGCGGCAGCACGACCGCGCGGCCGCCCCACCGCTCCAGCGCCTCGGCCTCCGGCAGCGACGCACCGGCGTAGTCGCCGCCCTTCGCCCACACGTCGGGGCGCAGGCGCTCGAGCAGCGCGGTCGGGGTGTCCTCGCCGAACACGACGACCGCGTCCACGCACGTGAGCGCGGCGAGCACGGCGGCGCGGTCGTGCGCCGGCACGAGCGGGCGGGCGGACCCCTTCAGCCGCCGCACGGACGCGTCGTCGTTGAGGCAGACGACGAGGCAGTCGCCGAGCGCCCGCGCGGCTTCGAGCGTGCGCACGTGGCCGGCGTGGAGCAGGTCGAAGCAGCCGCCGGTCGCGACGGTCGTGCCGCCACGCGCGCGGGTCGCGGCGAGCACCGCCTCTGCGGCGGCGAGGCCGATGGGCGCGACAGGCGAGCCGGTGGCGGGAGCGGCGACGGTGGTGGCCGCGAGGCCGAGCGACGCGGCGTCGGCGGCGGGGCCGGGTGACGCGGCGGGCGCCGTGGCGGCGCTCGGGAGCCGGAAGCCGGCCGCCCCGCCCGCGGCGACGAAGCGCGAGGCGGCCTCGACGGCGGCGACGACGGCCTCGTCGCAGCGCGCGCCGTCGGCGAGCAGCGCCGCGGCCGTGGCGGCGAAGCGGTCGCCGGCGCCGCACGGGTCGGCGGCGGGACCGGCCGCCGGGGCGGCCAGCGCGAGCGGCGGACCGTCCTCGCCGACGAGCAGCGCGCCGTGACGGCCGCGCGTGACGCACACGTGCCGCGCGCCCCAGCGACGGCGCAGCGCGGCGGCGCGCTGCGCGACCGCGGGCAGGTCGTCGCCCTCCGGCTCGGGCGCGAAGGCGGCGGCCTCGCGCTCGTTCGGCGTCGCCAGCAGCACGCCGGGCGTCGGCGTCGGCCCGCGCGGGTGCGGGTCCCACGCGAGCGGCGCGCGCTCGTCGCCGGCGGCGGCGGCGCGCTCGGCGAGCGCGGCGCGGATCCCCGGCTCGGCCGCGACGCCGCGGCCGTAGTCGGCGACGAGCACGGCGGACGCCCAGCCGATCGCCGCGCGCGCGGCGGCCGTCGCGCGGCCGACGGATCCGCTCCCGCCCGTCCCGCCGCGGTCGAGCCGCAGCAGCGACGTGCCGGCCGTCGTGCGCAGGCGCACCTTCTCCGGCGTCGCGCCGTCGAGGCCGAGGTCGACGAGCTCCACCCCCGCGGCCGCGATCAGCGCCGCCAGCTCGCGGCCGGCGTCGTCGCCGGACAGCGCCGTGACGAGCGTGACCGGACGTCCGTCGGCGGCGGCGAGCGCCGCCGCGAGCGCGGCGCCGCCGGGGCGCGCGACGGCGCGCTGCTGGTCGAGCACCGGCACCGGCGCGTCCGGCGCGAGGCGCTCGACGGCGCCCTCGACGTCGCGGTCGAGCAGCGCGTCGCCGATCACGACGAGCGGGAGCTCGCCGCTCATCGCGCCGGCCTCCGGCGAGCGAAGCCGGGCGGATGCTCGCGCGGGGCGAGCGGGACCGCGAGCACGCTCACCGCGCAGCCCTCCGGCGCAGCGGCGGCGCGGC
>DASVFS010000245.1:0-3389 GCA_036379915.1 Conexibacter sp.
CCGTCACGACGTGCGTGACGCGCCCGTCGGCGCCCTCGAAGCGCTCCAGCGCGTCCTCGCCGTGCACGACGATCCCGTGCTCCTCCAGGCGGTCCTGCAGCCAGCGGCCGGTCGTCGCGCCGAACCCGCGCTCCAGCGTCACGGCCTCCTGCATCACGATCTGGCACGTCGCGTGGTCGGCCGCGGTCAGCGACGCCGCGACCTCGCAGCCGATGTAGGAGCCGCCGATCAGCACGACCCGCTTGCCGTCCGCGTCGGCGCGGATGTGATCGGCGTTGCCGAGCGCGCGCAGGTAGTGGATCCCCTCCAGCTCGGCGCCGTCGACGTTGAGCCGCCGCACGTTCGCGCCGGTCGCCAGCAGCGCGGTGTCGTACGAGACGACCTCCTTCGAGGACAGCGTCGCCGCTCGCGCGGCCGTGTCGAGCTTCATCACGCTCGTGCGCGTGCGCAGGTCGATCCGCTGCTCCTCCCACCACTCGTTCGGGCGGAAGTACGTGTCGTCGCGCGACTCGTGCCCCTGCAGGTAGCCCTTCGAGCAGGGCGGGCGGTTGTACGGCGGCTCGGGCTCGCGCCCGACGAGCAGGATGTCGCCCTCGCCGCCGGCCTCGCGCAGCCAGCGCGCGCAGTTGGCGCTCGCGAGGCCGCCGCCGATCAGCAGGTGCGCGACATGACGGTCCGCCATCTGGAGCGCTCTTACCCGGGACTAGGACTCGGGACCCGCGCCGTTGCGCGTGAACTGCGGCGTGATCGCCGACTCGAGGCCCGGGTCGAGGATCAGCAGCACCTCGTCGCCCGCCTCGATGACGGTGTCCGACTTCGGCACGAAGCCGGTCCCGCCGCGCAGCACCGAGATGATCAGGCTGCCCTCCGGCAGCTCGACGTCGTCGACGCGCCGACCCGCCGCCGGCGCCCCCTCGACGACCTCCAGCTCGATGATCTCGAGCCGCTCGCCCTCCAGCGCGAGCAGCTGCACGAGCCCGTACTGCGGCACCTCGTGCTCGATCAGCCGCAGGATCAGGTCGGTCGCGGAGACGGCCGGGCGGATCCCCAGCAGCTTGAAGTGCTGCAGGTTGCGCGGGTTGTTCACGCGCGCCACGATCCGCTGGGTCAGATATTTCTCTTTCGCCACCTGGCAGATCAGCATGTTGTCCTCGTCGTCGCCGGTGACGGCGATCACGAGGTCGGCGCGCTGGATCCCGGCGCGCTCCAGCACCCACAGCTCGGTCGCGTCGCCGTACTGGACGGCGTGCTCGAGCTCCTGCTCGACGATCAGGTAGCGCCGGCGGTCCGCCTCGATCAGCGTGACCTCGTGGCCCTTGCCGAGCAGCTCGCGCGCGAGGTTCCAGCCGACCTTGCCGGCCCCGACGACGATCACGTACACGCTGTGCGCCCTCTCATGCGGCCTCGGCGTCGGCCAGCGCGGCGCGCTCGACCATTTCGATCGCGTGCTGCGTCGGGCAGATCGTGTGCAGTCCCTGCTCGGCGTACCAGGCGGCGCGCGCCGGGTCGAGCACGCGCACGACGACGCGCGGAACGTTGAAGCGCCGCTGGGCGATCTGCGCGATCACGAGGTTCGTGTTGTCCCCGTTCGTCGAGGCGATGAACACGTCCGCCTGCTCGATCCCGGCTTCGATCAGCGCGTCGACCTCGAGCGCCGTGCCGACGGTGAAGCGGCCGCCGGCGTCCTCCCAGCTCTCGGCGAGGTCCTTGTCGAGCTGCTCGTGCGACAGCGGGTCCTCGTCGAGCACCGAGACCTCGTGCCCCGCCTCGAGCGTCCGCTTCGCGACGGCGGACCCCACGCGGCCGGCCCCTACGACGAGGATGAACATGAGCGGGAGGTTATCGCGGGGCCTCCGCGCGCGACTCGGCGGCCGGCGCCGTCAGGATCACGCGGCAGCTGGCCTTGCGCAGCACGTACTTCGTGACCTCACCGACGTAGTTGTCGAGCGGGCCGCCCGAGCCGCCGAACAACGCGCCGCCGCGCACGCGCGAGGGCTCCTCGGCCGCCAGCACGATCGCCTCCACCCCGCGCCGTCTGGCCTCGCGCACGATCGCCTCGCCGGCGCGGCGCGCGCGCACCATCGCCGTCTGCACGTGGACGCCCTCGTACTCCTCCCCCACGGCCTTGGCGCGGCGCAGCGCGTCCTGCGCGCGTCTGACCTGCGGCTCGGGCAGGCGCGCGTCGATCGGCAGCGACAGCGGCACCTCGAAGACCCAGATCGCCTCGATCGTCGCGCCCTCCTCCTCGAGCTCGTCGCGCACCTCGCCGGCGAGCCGGCCGGCCGTCTGCACGATGTCGTCGTCCAGCGGCTTGCCGAAGATCGGCACGAGCAGCGAGCCGAAGTCCGCGCGCGGCGGCTCGCCGCCGCGCAGCGCGCTCTCCGGCACCGTCACGCGCTTCAGCAGCGGGTTGCCGTCCGCGCGGCGGTAGACGACGTAGAGCACGAGGCCGCCGAGCAGCCAGCCGAGCCCGACGTAGCGCGCGCCGTCGTGCAGCACGACGACGGTGATCCAGCCGGCGCCGGACAGCAGCGCGCCGAGCACCGCCGGGAGCGGCAGCGCGCCGCCGCGGAAGCGCACCGACAGCGGCACCGCGTACTGCCGCTCGCGGTCCGGCTCGCGATAGCGCAGGCGGACGATCGAGAGGTGCGCGATCGTGAACGCGAGCATCGCCCCGAACGCGTAGATGCCGACCAGGAAGTCGATGTCGGCGGGGATCGTGAGCGCCGCGGCGACGAGCGCGGCGAGACCGATCAGCACGTACGGCGTGCCGCGCGTCGGGTGCAGGCGCCCCAGCGCGCTCGGGATCTGGCGGTTCGTCGCCAGCCCGTAGGCGAGCCGCGAGATGCCGAGCATCGCGGAGTTCGCCGCCGCCAGCAGCCCGATCACGGCCGTGACGGCGACGGCCGCGCGCAGCCCGTCGGCCAGCCAGCGCTGCGAGAACGCGTCGACGACCGACAGCAGCGGCGCCTCGACGTCGCGCGTGCCGAACGCGTCCGGGCCGCGCTCGATCGGCAGCGCGCTCACGCCCACGACCGCGATCCCCACGTAGACGAGCAGGATCGTGGCGACGCCGGGCCCCACGAGGCGGTGCAGGCCGCTGCGGGTCGTCGAGGTCTCGCCCGCGAGGCTCGCGGCCGCCTCCAGTCCGGTGAAGGCGATCGTCGCGATCGTCAGCGCGTAGATCGTGTCGTCCCACGCGGGCGAGCTGCCCAGGTGGATCGAGTCGACGATTGCGCCGGGGTCCAGCAGCAGCGCGAGGCCGAGCACGATCACCAGCAGCTGCACGAAGATGTCGGCGAGCGCGACGAGCAGGCCGCGGCGCAGCTGGCGCACGCTCACGCCGCCCACGTTGATCAGCGCGACGGCCGCGATCACGCCGATCGCGA
>DASVFS010000246.1:0-4121 GCA_036379915.1 Conexibacter sp.
GGCCGCGCGCGGCGCCGACGACGCACGCGCCGCGACCGCCCAGGCGCGCTTCACCGGGCTGGTCGTCGGCGTCATGCCGGCCGGCGCCGCGGCGCTCGCCGAGCTGGCGAGCCCGGGCGCGCTCGCCGCCGTCGCACAGGACCCGCTCGCGCTGTGGCTCGCGACGTTCGCCGTCGTCCTTCAACTGCTCGGCTTGCTCGCCATCCGCCGGCTGGCGCGGGTGGCTGGATGAGGACAGCCGCGCCGGCCCGATCGTGCGGACGCGGGTCGGCTCGCCTGCGGGCGGTCGCGCCGTGAGCCCCGCCGCGACGCTGGCCGGCGCTGCGACCGCGCTTGCGTTGCTCGCACTCGCGCGGCTTGCTCCGGGCTCGCGTTCGGTCGCGCGCCCGCGCAGGGCGGCGACGGTGACCGCGCTCGCGCTGCTCGCCCGGATCGGCGCGCGCGCCGGGGCGCCGACGGCGACGCGCGGCCTCGAGGCGCTGCTGGTCGCCGCCGGCCGGCCGCTCGGGCTGCGCGCCGGCGACCTGATGGCGGCGAAGGCCGGCGCCGGCGTGCTCGGCCTCGCGGCGGCGCTGCCGCTCGGCTCGCTGCTGCCCGGCCGGCTCGTCCTGCTGGCGCCGTTCGCGCTGCCGCTGGCCGCCTTCCTCGCACCCGACCTGTGGCTGCGCCGCCGCGTGCGCCGACGCTCCGCCGCGATGGCGCGCGAGCTGCCAGACCTGCTCGAGCTGCTGCGCGTCGCGCTCGGCGCCGGCCTGTCGCTCGAGCGCGCGCTCGGCGAGGTGGCGCGCCGGGCGCGCGGTCCGCTGGCGCGCGAGTGGCGCACGGCGGCGGTCGAACTCGAGCTCGGGGTGCCGCGCGAGCGGGCGCTCGGCGGGATCGCGGCGCGCTGTCCCTGCGAGGGCGTCGGACCGCTGGTGCGCGCACTCGAGCGCGGCGCGCGCCACGGCGCACCGCTCGCCGAGACGTTGGCGGCGCAGGCGGGAGAGGCCCGCGCCGCCCAGGCGCGCCGGCTCGCCGAGCGGGCGGCGAAGGCGGCGCCGCAGATCCAGCTCGTCGTCGCGCTGCTGCTCGTGCCGTCGGTCCTTCTGCTCGTCGCCGCCGCCCTGCTCGCGAGCTTCACGACCTGACCGAGCCGCCGCGGCCCGACGCACCGGCCGCTACGGTCACCGCATGGCCCGCTTCGCGCCGGACACGCTGGCGCTGCCGATCGTGCAGGCGCCGCTGGCCGGCGGTCCGTCGACGCCGGCGCTCGCGGCGGCGGTCAGCAGGGCCGGCGGGCTGGGCTTCCTCGCCGCCGGCTACAAGACGGCCGACCAGCTCGCCGAGGACGTCACCGCGGTGCGGGCGCAGACTGACCGGCCCTTCGGGGTCAACCTGTTCGCGCCACCGCGCGCCGCCGCCGACCGCGACCACGTCGCCCACTACGCCGCGCGGCTGATCGGCGAGGCCGAGCGGCAGGGCGCGATCCTCGGCGACCCGCGCAGCGACGACGACGACTGGGAGGCCAAGCTGGCGCTCCTGCACGCGACCCGGCCGGCGGTCGCGTCGTTCACGTTCGGCTGCCCGCCGCGGGAGACGGTCGAAGCGCTCCAGGGCGCCGGGATCGCGGTGTGGGTGACGGTCACGACGCCCGCCGAGGCGCGCGAGGCCGCGAGCGCCGGCGCCGACGCGCTCGTGGTTCAGGGCCTCGAGGCCGGCGGGCACCGCGGCGGCTTCGACGACGCGAGGGCCGCCGAGGCCGGCATCGGCCTGCTGGCGCTGCTGCAGCTCGTGCGCGCCGAGGTGGAGCTGCCGCTCGTCGCGACCGGCGGGATCATGACCGGCGCCGCGATCGCCGCCGTGCTCGTCGCGGGCGCGGCCGCCGCCCAGCTCGGCAGCGCGCTGATGCTGACGCCGGAGGCGGCGACGAGCGCGGCGCACCGCGCCGCCCTCGTCCAGGAGGGGGAGACCGCGCTCACGCGCGCGTTCAGCGGTCGCACCGCGCGCGGGATCGTCAACCGCTTCCTGCGCGAGCACGACGCGGAGGCGCCGAGCGCCTACCCCGAGGTCCACCACCTCACGGCGCCCCTGCGCAAGGCCGCGCGCGAGCGCGGCGACGCGGACGCGATCAACCTGTGGGCGGGCCAGGCGCACATGCTCGCCCGGGCGCGTCCCGCCGGCGAGCTCGTCCGGGCGCTCGCCGACGACGCACGCGCCGCGCTGGAGGCGGCGGCGCGGCGGTCCGCGCGGCCGCCGGGCTGATCGCGCCGTCGCGCGCGGCGGACGGCTTCGGGCGGGTCCCGCTCAGCCGGGCGTCAGCACCGCGTGGCTCGTCACCGCGCGCGCGATCACGTGGTCGCCCTGCCGGATCTCCGCTTCGGCCGAGGCGATCCGTCGGCCGGCGGAGGTGCAGCGCCCACGGCACACGAGCGTCGCGCCCGACAGCGCCGCGCGCACGAACTGGACGCTGATCTGCACGTGCGGAGCGGCGACGCCGGCGGGCACCTGCGCGTGCACGGCCCAGCCGGTCGTCGTGTCGAGCAGCGCGCTCAGGTAGCCGCCGTGGACGATCCCGCCGCCGTTGAGGTGCTCGGGCGCCGGGTCGGCCTCGACGACGGCGCCGTCCGCGTCGACGTGCACGAGCCGGAAGCCGAGCAGCGCCGACAGCGGGCCGGGCTCGATGCGGCGGGGATCGTCGGGCATTGGGGAAGTGTCGAGGATGGCTGCGGCGGGCGTGCCCCCACGGCACCCCACCGACGGGTCGGCACAGGCTCCGTCGCTGCAATTCCGCGCCCAGCTCGTGCGACTGCACGCGTCTGTGCGGAACGCTGGACGAACGGCGCCCCACCTCGTCCCACCGCGCGATGCCCCGCGAACACGGGAGATCCGCGCCGTCGAAGGCGCCGTTCGCGCCAGATGTGGGATGTCCTGTGCGATTTGGGTTGCAAAGTGGGAGAGAGTGGGATAGCTTGCGCGCCCATCGGACCGGGGTGGCAGGGCTCCTCCCACCCAGCCACCCCGGTCCGCCTCTCCTCCCGAGGCACCCCGATGACCTTCCGCGGCACCTTCGACCTCACGCTCGACGCGAAGAACCGCCTCACGGTTCCGACGCGCTATCGCGCCGCGTACGCCGAGGGCGTCGTGCTGGCGGCCGGGCTGGAGGACTGCGTCGCGATCTGGCGGCCGGAGGACTACGACGCCTGGACGAGCGCCGCGCTCGCCGGCAAGAGCCCGCTGTCGCCGGAGTACCGCAAGCTCCAACGCCACTTCACCGCCAACTCGCACCCGACCGAGCTCGACGGGGCCGGCCGCATCATGGTCCCCAGATTCCTGCTCGACACCGGCAAGCTCGCGAAGGACGTGAGCGTGGTCGGCGCGGGGGAGTGCCTCGAGATCTGGGATCGCGGCAACTGGGCCGCGTACAACGGCGAGGTGCTCGACAACGTCTCCGAGATCGCCGCCGGGCTGGAGTCCGCGGGGTGACCGTGGCCGATGACCACACTGCTTGACATGGTCTCCGTCCACATCCCGGTCCTCGCCGGAGAGCTGATCGAGCTGCTCGATCCGCAGCCGGGCGCCGTCGCGGTCGACTGCACGATCGGCGGCGGCGGCCATGCGCGCCTCGTCGCCGACCGCATCGGCCCGGCCGGGACGCTGATCGGAATCGACCGCGACCCGATCGCCGAGGAGCGCTTCGCCGAGCTGGCGGCCGAGGTCTCCTGCGCGACGCGCTTCATCCGCGCCGACTTCGCGAGCGGCCTGGAGCAGCTGCGCGCCGAGGGCGTCAGAGCGGACCTCGTCTACATGGACCTCGGGATGTCCTCGATGCAGGTCGACACGTGGGAGCGCGGCTTCTCCTACGCCTACGACGCGCCGCTCGACATGCGCATGGACCCGGCGCAGGAGCTGAGCGCCGCCGACGTCGTCAACGGCTGGGACGAGCGCCGCCTCGCCCGCCTGCTGCGCGAGTACGGCGACGAGCGCTACGCCGGCCGCATCGCGCGCGCGATCGTGCGCGACCGCAGACGCGCGCCGATCGAGACGACGCACGCGCTCGTCGAGACGATCAAGTCGGCGATCCCGGCGCCGGCGCAGTTCGCCGGCGGCCATCCGGCGAAGCGCACGTTCCAGGCGATCCGCAT
>DASVFS010000247.1:0-16958 GCA_036379915.1 Conexibacter sp.
CGTCGGCCGCGCCCTGCTGATCGTCGCGTTCGCCGTCGCGCTGTACGGCGTTGCCGCCTCGCTCTACGGCGCGTTCGCCGGCGCCCGCGCGTGGGTCGACTCCGGGCGCCGCGCCGTCTACGCGCTCGCGGGCGTGCTGACGCTCGCCTTCGCGATCATGGAGCTCGCCTTCCTGCGCTCGGACTTCTCGTTCAGCGTCGTCGCGACGCACTCGAGCACGACGACGCCGACCTTCTACAAGGCGACGGCGGCGTGGTCCTCGCAGGAGGGGTCGCTGCTGCTGTGGGTGTGGCTGCTGTCGCTGTGGTCGAGCCTCGCGCTGCTGCTGACGCGCCGGCGCGTGCGCGAGGTCGCGCCGGTCGCCACCGCGGTGCTGATGACGTTCGCGTCCTTCTTCCTGATGCTGACGCTGTTCTACGCGAGCCCGTTCGGGACGCTCGCGCAGCCGCCGCCGGAGGGGACCGGGCTCAACCCGCTGCTGCGCCACCCGGCGATGATGTTCCACCCCCCGATGCTCTACTCGGGATACACGCTCTTCTCGATCCCGTTCGCGTTCGCGATCGGCGCGCTCGTGACGCGCCGCCTGAACGCCGAGTGGATCGTGTCGACGCGCCGCTTCGCGCTCACCGCCTGGCTGTGTTTGGGCGTCGGGATCGTGCTCGGCGCGCGCTGGTCCTACACCGAGCTGGGATGGGGCGGCTACTGGGCCTGGGACCCGGTCGAGAACGCCTCGCTGCTGCCGTGGCTGACCGGCACCGCGTTCATCCACTCGATCATGATCCAGGAGCGGCGCGGGATGCTGAAGGTGTGGAACGCCTCGCTCGTGCTGGCGACCGGCACGCTGGCGATCCTCGGCACGTTCCTCGTGCGCTCGGGGATCCTCGACTCGATCCACGCGTTCGGCGCCTCGACGCTCGGCGTGCCGTTCCTGATCCTGATCGGCGCGATGGTGCTGGGCTCCGTCGGCCTCGTCACCTGGCGGCGCGCGGACCTCGCCAGCGAGCACCGGCTCGACTCGCTGCTCTCGCGCGAGGCCGTCTTCCTGCTGCAGAACGTGCTGCTCGTCGCGCTCGCGTTCGTCGTCTGGTGGGGGACCTTCTTCCCGCTCATCTCCGAGGCGGTCACCGGGACGCGCGCGTCGGTCGGGCCGCCCTGGTTCGACAAGTACACGGTGCCGCTCGCGTTCGCGCTCGTCGCGCTGTCGGGGATCGGGCCGCTCGTGCCGTGGCGGCGCCTCACGCGCGCGAGCGTGCGGCGCGGCTTCGTGCTGCCGGGCGCCGCGGCGCTCGCGACCGTGCTCGCGCTGCTGGCGGTCCCCGGCGCGTGGGCCGAGCCGAAGGCGGCGGCGTTCGCCGGCGTCGTCGCGTTCGTGCTGACGAGCGTCGGGCAGGAGCTGTGGCGCGGCATGCGCGCGCGGCAGGCGTCCGCACGCGAGCCGGCGGCCGTCGCGCTCGCCGGCGTCGTGCGGCGCAACCGCCGCCGCTACGGCGGCTACGTGGTGCACGCCGGCTTCGCGACGCTGCTGCTCGGCGTGGCCCTGTCGTCGTCCTTCCAGCATGCGAAGGACGTCACGCTGAGGCCCGGCCAGAGCACGCGGATCGACGGCTTCGACGTCAGATACGTGCGCGCGACGTCGAGAGCGGAGGCGGAGAAGATCTCGCTCGGCGCCGTGCTCGCGGTCACGAAGGACGGGCGCGAGGTCGCGCGGCTGCACACGACGCGCGGCTTCTACCCGTCGCAGGACCTCTCGCAGGGGATCGTCGGGCGCTTCTTCGGCGGCGAGGCCGAGAGCGAGGTCGGGCTGCGCGCCGGCCTCGGACGCGACATCTGGACCGTCGTCGCCCCGAACCTGGCGCCGCTCGAGCCGATCATCGAGCGCGGCAACGACACGTTCCGCAGAGCCATGACGGGGATCATGCGCGGGCCCGAGGACCAGCGGCAGCGCGCCGTCGAGCAGCTGTTCGCGCTGCGCGACGCGGCCGTCGTCGCGGTCGCGCGACGCTACGTCACGAGACCGTGGCCGGTCGACTTCCGCCTGATCGTCTCGCCGATGGCGACGTGGATCTGGATCGGCGCGATCGTCACGTTCCTCGGCGGGCTGCTCGCGCTGTGGCCGGCGCCGGCGGCGGCGCGCCGGCGCGTGACCGCCGGCTACGCGGCCCGCGTCGCGCGCGAGCTGGCACGGACGACGCAGTGATCGAGGCGCTCGTCGTGTTCCTCGTCGTCCTGGCGGTCGTCGCCGTCGTCGGCACGCCGCTGCGCGAGCGGTCTCGGGTCGTGGACCCGGACGTCTCCATGCGTGCCGAGCTGGCGGACCTCGAGGCGGCGAAGGAGGCGAAGTACCAGGAGATCCGCGACGCCGAGCTCGACCAGCGCACCGGCAAGCTGTCGGAGGAGGACCACCGCCAGCTCGACGCGGAGCTGCGGTCGGAGGCGATCGTCCTGCTGAAGCGGATCGACGCGGTGCGCGCGCGCGTCGGCGAGCCCGCACCCGCGCCGCCCGCCGTCGGCTAAGATCGGACGCGCATGTACACGATCCTCGGCCTGATCCAAGTCGCCATAGCCGTCGTCCTGATCCTGCTCATCCTGATGCACTCGGGGAGAGACACGGGTCTGTCGGGCGCGTTCGGCGTCGGCACCGGGTCGGGCCCGTTCGGCGGCGGCTCGCTCGTCGAGCGCAACCTGAACCGCTGGACCGTCCTGTTCGCGGTCCTGTTCGGGCTCAACACCGTCTTGATGCTCAAGATCTGACGCCTGGGCGTCAGGCCAGCGCGACGCGGATCTCGTCGAAGCGCGCGTCGGGGATGTCGTCGAACGCCTCGGCGACGATCGGGTCGAACTGCGTGCCGGCGGCGTCGGCGATCACCTGTCGCGCGTCGCCGAACGACGCCGCCGCGCGGTAGGGCCGGTCGCTCGTGAGCGCGTCGAACGTGTCGGCGACGGCGAACACGCGCGCGGCGAGCGGGATCTGCTCGGCCGCGAGGCGATCGGGGTAGCCGGCGCCGTCCCAGCGCTCGTGGTGCGAGCGCACGACCTGCCGCGCGCCCGCGAGGAAGTCGATCCCGCGCACGATCTCCTCGCCGATCAGCGGGTGGCGCTGCATCGCGTCGCGTTCGTCGGCCGTCAGCGTGCCGGGCTTGTAGAGGATCGCGTCGGAGATCGCGATCTTGCCGATGTCGTGCAGCAGGAAGCCGAACTCGAGGTCCGGATCGCTCACCGTGTCCATCCCGCACGCTCGCGCGATCTCGAGGCCGTAGGCGGCGACGCGCTCGGCGTGGCGCGCGGTGTACGCGTCGCGCGCCTCGACCGCGTCGGCCAGCGCGCGCACGGTCGCCTCGTAGGAGGCGCGCAGCTGCAGCTCGCGGCGGGCCGCCTCGCGGTCGCGCGCGGCGAGTTGCGCGCGCAGGCGCGCCAGCTCGTCGCGCAGCTCCTCGATCTCCGTCAGTGCGGGCATGGAGTGTGGACTTCCACGCGCCGAGTGGGGTTCCTGCTCCGGGGTTAATTAAGACGGGTAGCGCAGCTGCGCCAATGGAAGTGATCCGCTTCCCGGGCGCCCGCGAATACCTTGGACGAGGGAGGTTGGGTTCCGGCCCGATCTCGACCCTGACCAAGAGGGGATTCACACATGCGCAAGCTGCTGATCGCGCTCGCGGCGATTGCCGCTGCCGCCATCGCGGTGACGGTCGCCGTCGGCTCGAGCCATCGAGAGGCGCCCGGGACGATGCTCGACCCGAGCGCCGACGACACCGACCTGTACGCCTTCACGGCGAAGGACGCTCCCGGCTCGCTGACCGTCGTCGGCGACTGGATCCCGGGCCAGAATCCCGCCAACGGCCCGAACTTCTTCCGCTTCGACGACCGCGCCCGCTACTACCTCAACATCGACAACACGGGCGACGGCAGGAGAGACGTCGCGTACCGCTTTCAGTTCAAGACGACGGTGCGCAACCCCAACTCGTTCCTGTACGCGCTCCCGGGCGCGAGCGGCTACGACGACCAGAAGCTCAACGTCGTCCAGCGCTATTCGATCACCCGTGTGACGTACCGGTACCACGGCGGGCGCACGCACGTCCGCGAGCGCATGATCGCGCACGGCCTGCCGGTCGCGCCGCCGAACATCGGGCCGAAGACGTTCCCGAATTATCAGGCGTTCGTGGACGGCGCGATCCGTACGTTGAACGACGGCACGAAGGTGTTCGTCGGCCAGCGCGACGACCCGTTCTTCGTCGACCTCGGCGCGACGTTCGACGCGATCGACGTGCGCAGACTCACGGGCAACCAGGGCGAGGGCAAGGACGACTTCTCCGGGATGAACATCTCGTCGATCGTGCTGCAGCTGCCGGAGCGGCTCGTGACCAAGGACGGCAAGGCCGTCGCCGGGCCTGGCGCCGCGAACGCGGTCGTGGGCGTCTACCAGTCGACCGAGCGCCGCCGCCTGCAGGTCTCCGACCAGGCGGGCATCGCCAAGCGCCGCGGCACGCACCACGGACGCAGAGGCCGCCGGAGCGGCGCGGACCAGTGGGTGCAGGTCTCGCGCCTCGGCAACCCGCTCGTCAACGAGGTCGTGATCCCGCTCGGCAAGAAGGACCAGTTCAACCGCACGAGCCCCGACCGCGACGCCCAGCTCTACGGCAGATACGTGCTCCAGCCGGAGCTCGCCGCGGTGCTCAACGCGCTGTTCGGGATCAGAGCGCCCGAGACCGACCGCACGGACATCGTCCAGGCGCTGCTGCAGGGCATCCCGAGACTGAACCAGCATGCCGGGATCAGAGGGCCGCCCGCGGTCGACACGCTCAAGCTCAACCTCGGCACGCCGCCCGCGGCGAGCGAGAACCGCTTCGGCGTGATCGGCGGCGACGTCGCCGGCTTCCCGAACGGCCGCCGGCTCGGCGACGACGTGGTCGACATCGAGCTGCAGGTCGTGGCCGGCTTCCTGAAGGGCAACAGAGTGCCGCTCGGCGACGGCGTGGATCGCAACGACAAGGACTTCCTTGCGTCGTTCCCGTACGTCGCCGCGCCGGACAGCGGCTTCGACTCGGCGCCCTCGCGCCGCGTCGAGCCGAGCCACCCGCCGGTGGGGGCGGGCGGCAGCTGACACGCCCATGGGACGGGGGAGCGCTCACCGCGGGCGCTCCCCCGGACCGGGAGATCCTTCCGATGACACGCTCCGCACGCACCGTCCTCCGGCTCGCTACGCCGCTCGTCGTGTTCGGCGCGCTGCTGGCCGCGCTGACGCTCGTCAACCGCCTCGACGCGGCCGCTCCGGTCGCGCCGGCGCTCGCTCCGGTCGTCGGCGGCGTCGCCGATCGCGCCGGCGGCGACCGCCTGCGCGAGCTGCAGGCGGCGATCGCGGCGCGCCCGCGCGAGGCGGCGCCGTACGCCGCGCTCGGGGAGACGTTTCTGCAGCGTGCGCGCGAGACGGGCGATCCGGGCTGGTACGCGCGCGCCGGACGCGCGTTCGCCGCCGGGCTGCGGCGCGATCCGCGCGACGTCGGCGCGCTGCTCGGCGCCGGGACGCTCGCCAACCTGCGCCACGACTTCCGTACGGGGCTGCGGCTCGGCGAGGCCGCCCACCGCGCGGAGCCGGCGCTCACGCGGCCGTACGTCGTGCTCGCCGACGCGCAGATCGAGCTCGGGCGCTACCGCGCCGCGCTCGCCTCGATCCAGCGCCTGGTGGACCTGAAGCCGGGCCTGGCGGCGTACGCGCGCGCCTCCTACTTCCGCGAGCTGTCGGGCGACCGCGCCGGCGCGATTGCGGCGATGCGGCTGGCGGTCTCCGCCGGCGGCACGGCCGACAGCGTCGCCTACGTGCAGGTCCTGCTCGGCGATCTCGAGCTCGGCCGCGGACGGATCGGCGCGGCGCGCGACGCGTACCGCGCGGCGCTCGCCGCCGTGCCGGGCCATCCGCAGGCGCTGGCCGGGCTCGCCCGGGTGGCGGTGGCGGGCGGCGACCTGAGGGGAGCCGCCGCCCGCCTGCGCCCGGCGGTCGCGCGGCTGCCGCTGACGACGAACCTGACGCTGCTGGCCGACGTCGAGCTGGCGGCGGGGCGCCGTGTCGAAGGCGCTGCGCAGCTGGCGGTCGTGCGCGCGCAGCGACGACTGCTGGCCGCCGCCGGCGCGGTGCCCGACGCTGAGGCGGTGCTGTTCGAGGCCGATCACGGCGAGCCGGTGCGCGCGGTCGTGCTCGGCCGCCGCGTCTGGCGGTCGGCGCCGAGCGTGCGCTCGGCCGACGCGCTGGGCTGGGCGCTGACGCGCGCGGGCCGGCCGCGTGAGGGTCTGCGCTGGGCCCGGCGCGCGCTGCGGCTCGGCTCGCTCGACCCGCTGTTCCGCTCCCACGCGGGGATCGCCGCGCGGGCGGCGGGCGCGAGCGCGGAGGCGGCGCGCGACCTGCGGATCGCCGCGGTCGGGCGCGGCCTGCTGTCGCCGCCGGCGTATCGCCGCGTGCGGGAGGCGCTGCGATGAGGGCGCGCCTGGTCGCTCTGCTCGCGTTCGCGGCGCTCGCCGCGGCGCCGACGCTCGCGTCCGCCCACCCGCTCGGCAACTTCTCGATCAACCACCTCTCGACGGTGCGGATCTCCGCCGACCGCGTCGACGTCCGCTACGTGCTCGACCAGGCGGAGATCCCGACCGTCCAGGAGCGCTCGCTGTCCGACGCCGAGATCGTGCGGCGCAAGCGCGCCGAGGTCGCGCGGCGGCTCGAGCTGACGGTCGACGGGCGTCGCGTCGCGCTGCGACTCGCCCGCGCGCCGCGGCTGTCGTTCCCGCCCGGCGCGGGCGGTCTGGCGACGACGCGGCTCGTGCTGACGCTGCGCGCGCCGGTGCGCGACCCGCGCGGCGTGCGCCTGCACGACGGGACGTTCCCCGACCGCGTCGGCTGGAAGGCGATCGTCTCGGCGCCGGGCGAGCGGACGGCCGTGCGCACGGACGCGCCGTCCGGCGATCCGACGCACGGCCTGCGCCGCTATCCCGTCGACCTGCAGTCGAGCCCGCTCGACCGCCGCGACGCGCGCTTCGCCGTGCGCTCCGGCGACGGCACGCTGACGGCGCCCGCGGCGCCCGGCGGGTCGTACGCGACGAGCCGCGCCGAGGGCACCGAGGGCTTCGCTGGCCTGTTCGCGGACGCCGCCTCCGGCCGGCGCGTGCTGTTGCTGCTCCTGCTGGCGGCCCTCGGTTGGGGCGCGCTGCATGCGCTCTCGCCCGGGCACGGCAAGGCGATGGTCGCCGCCTATCTGGTCGGCACCCGCGGCAGAGCGCGGCACGCCGTCGCGCTCGGCGCGACCGTCACGGCGACGCACACGATCGGCGTCTTCGCGCTCGGCCTCGTGACGCTCGCGCTGTCGCAGTACGTGCTGCCGGAGGACCTGTATCCGTGGCTGACGCTCGCGTCCGGGCTGATGGTCGCGGGCGTCGGGGCGGGCGTGCTGCGGGCGCGGCTGCGCAGCGCGCGGAGCGGACATGCGCACGCGCACCACCACGCGCATGCGCACGAGCACGCGCACGGCCACCACCACCACCACTCCGAGGAGCCCCGCGTGCGCGGGATCCTCGCGATGGGCGCCGCCGCCGGGTTGATTCCCTGCCCCTCGGCGCTCGTGGTGCTGCTCGCCGCGGTCTCTCAGCACCAGGTGGCGCTCGGCCTGCTGCTGATCCTCGCCTTCAGCCTCGGGCTCGCGGCGACGCTGACCGCGCTCGGCCTCGCGGTCGTCTCCGCGCGGCGGCTGATCCCGAGCGGCCTCGCGTCCGGGCGGCTCGCGACGGCGCTGCCCGCCGTCTCGGCGGTGCTGATCGTGGTGGTCGGCTGCGTGCTGACCGCCAAGGCCGTTCCAGGCGTGACATGACCCGAACTGTGACCATGAGGGAGAGGACCGCATGAGCTTCGAGTTCCTGTTCAAGCTGGTCGAAGGGGTCGACGACCGGCTCACCGACCTGTTCGCCGGCGCGCCGCTGCTGGTCGCGCTTGCGATCGCGTTCGTCCTCGGGCTGCGTCACGCGTCGGATCCGGACCACCTCGTCGCGGTCACGTCGCTCGTCGCGGCGGAGGACGGCGACACGCGGCGCGCCGCGCGTCTGGGCGCCTGGTGGGGCGCAGGGCACGCCGGTGCGCTGCTGGCGCTCGGCCTGCCGCTGATCGTGTTGAAGGGCGAGCTGCCCGCATGGCTCGAGCAGGGGGCGGAGAAGGCGGTCGGCGTCGCGATCGTCGCGCTCGCCGTGCGCGTGATCGTGAAGTGGCTGCGCGGCGACTACCGCTCCGGCGCGC
Organism: Conexibacter sp.; assembly: GCA_036379915.1. GTDB lineage: Bacteria > Actinomycetota > Thermoleophilia > Solirubrobacterales > Solirubrobacteraceae > Conexibacter. Next base: position 8,258 of record DASVFS010000247.1, read on the forward strand.
ACGCGCACGCAGGCGGGCACGCGCGCCGGCGCCACCTGCGGCGCGGGGTCGGCGGCGACCATCGACACGCGGCGGCGCGCACGCCGGCGCAGGCGGTCTCGATCGGGCTGCTGCACGGGCTCGCCGGCACCGGCGCCGTGGTCGTCCTGCTGCTCGCGGCACTGCCGAGCCAGCTCGAGGCGGGGCTTGCGCTCGCGGTGTTCGCGCCGATGTCGATGCTCTCGATGGCGCTCTGCACGAGCGCGTTCGCCTGGGTCCTGACGCGCCCGGCGATCGAGCCGGTCTACCGCACGATCCTGATCCCGAGCCTCGGCCTCTTCGGCGTCGTGTTCGGGCTCTGGTACGTCGGCCTGGGGTGAGGACCGGCGCCGCCGGCGTGCCCTCCGCGGCCGGCCGCCGTTGACGCCGCGTCAGGCCGCGCGCTTTGCGCTCTTGGCGCGCGCGCTCATCTTCGGCACGGTGACGGCATCCACGACCTTCCCCATCGTGTTCATGACGCGGATCTCCCCGCCGCCCTCCCGCCGTGCCAGTTCGCGGGCGCGCGCGAGCGCCTTCTGTCGGGTGTCGTAGTGGCTCGGCGCCCGGCGATGGCCCTCCTTCAGGACCTCCCAATCGCCTTGTGCGTTCTGCTGTACGTATCGCTTGGTCGCCATGTGCGGCGCTCCTGGTCGTCTCGATATGTCGACAACACTACGCCGATGCTCGGATGCGAGACGGGGGTGGCGTCGGTCAGGCGTCAGCCTCACCCGACCTTGAACGAGCTGGACCCCAGCGGATGGGTTGTGGCGTCGAAGAAGAGCAGGTCGTTCGTCTCCAAGCGCCCGAAGAGGTCGGCTTGACGCCGTGCCAGATCCTTCTTCGAGCCGGGCAGCATGGAGACCGCTACGGGACGGTCCGGCTGCTCGTTCAGGGCGTCGACCAGGTGGTCGTCCTGAGTGCTGAGACCGCACCCGAAGACGACGATCGGCGGGCGTACGTCGCGAAGTCGCTGCAGGGCGTGAGCCAGATAGTCGTTGCCCTCGATGGCACGAAGCTTCTCGATCGCCGATCCCTCGGTCACGAGAAGCGGGCGGGCTTCGGGATCGCCGTCGATCGGCTGACCGAACTGATCCAAGAGGGTCTGCAGGTACGACCCTCTGAGCTTCCAGGTCGTGCCTGATCCGCCTACCACGAGGTGCAGTGCTCCGTGGAGGAAGTACACCGGGATCTTGTCGGCGTCGATGTCGGCGCGGCGCGGATCGAACGCGCAGCGACGGCCGTAGAAGGTGTCGACGAACGGCTTCCACCCGTCGCACCCCATCGCCCAGTAGAGGATCAGGTCGTAGTTGGTCGTGAAGACCCACTCGTAGTCGAGCATGGCCGATCGGATCGCCTTCAGCGCCGCGTTGGAGACGCTGGACCGGTTCGGGTGCACCGCTCTGATCGCATGTCCGAGCGCCACCTGAATGCTGCGATAGCGCTCGAGCACCGGATCGACGTCCAGTCCCACGACACGTCCGACGCGCATCGTCGTCATCAGGTCGCTGAGGGCGCGCTCGAAGTTCCGCGTGCCATCGAACAGCTCCCGATCCCTGTCCGTGAGCCCCGCGACGTGCGCCCGGTCGAACAGGGAGCCGTATGCGAAATCCGACCAGACGTTGACGCTGAGGCCGTTGCCCACGAGCAAGGCAGCCCATGGATGGCGTCTGGCCACGTCCGGCCATGACGGAAGCGAGCCGTCGAGGAGCGGGATCGACACATCCGCTTCCTACCAACGAGGACGGATGCGTTCACCTGGTCGCAACCGGGGAATGCGCTCGAGTGGACTCGAACCACCACGGGCCATACGGCCCACAAGGCCCTCAACCTTGCGCGTCTACCAATTCCGCCACGAGCGCGAGCGTGGGCGGTGAGTATAGAGGGGAGGGGGCGTTGCGGGTCCGTCCGGCGGGCCGGTACACTGGTCGAACACACGTTCGTCTTGGAATCCGCACTGGGAGCGCGTCTGCCCGATGGTCGACCTCACGAAGCGCCAGCAGGAGATCTTCGAGTTCATCAAGCGCTACTCCGCGCGCCACGGCTATCCGCCGACGGTGCGCGACATCGGCAAGGCGGTCGGTCTCGCCTCGTCCTCGACCGTGCACGCCCACCTCGCGAACCTCGAGAAGGTCGGGCTGCTGCGGCGCGACCCGACAAAGCCGCGCGCGATCGAGCTGCTCGACCGCGCGGTCGAGGGCGTCCGCAACGCGGTCCGGCCGCCCGGTCTGCCGCTGCTCGGCCAGGTCGCCGCGGGCCAGCCGATCCTCGCCGAGGAGAACGTCGAGGAGTACATCCAGACGCCGGGCGTCGTCGGCGGGGAGGACGGCGAGTACCTGCTGCGCGTGCGCGGCGAGTCGATGAAGGACGTCGGGATCCTCGAAGGCGACCTGGTCGTCGTCGCGCCGCAGGACACGGCGCGCGACGGGGAGATCATCGTCGCGCTCGTCGGCGAGGAGGCGACGGTCAAGACCTTCTACAGAGAGTCGGACCACATACGGCTCCAGCCGGAGAACGACACGATGGAGCCGATACGCACGCGCGAGGTGCGGATCCTCGGCAGAGTGGTCGGTCTCATGCGGAGCATGTGATGGCCACGGTGCTGGCGGAGCGCATCGAGCGACCGGCGTCGCTCTTCGGCCCGCAGGAGCGGGACCTGCGCACGCCGGCGCCCGACGCTGCCGTGCACGAGCGCTACGGCGACCCGGCCGGCGGGCCGACGCTCGACGACGCGATCGTCGGCGCCTGGGAGGGCCTCGCCGCCCGGGTCGTCGTGGCGTGCCCGCTGTGCGGCGGAGCGCTGCGTCCACACGCGGCGCCTGACGCAGCTGGCGGCCGCTGTCGCGACTGCGGCACGTCGCTCGACTGACTCGGAGACCGGCGCCGGTCGCGCCACGGTGCGCCGCAGCTTCGCGTGCAGCGGTTGCGCGCTGCGGCCCGCGAGCTACCCTGACGCTGCTGACCAAGCAGTCGCGGAGGTCCGTCCTTCGAGGAAAGTCGGGACATCACAGGGCAGGGTGGTCGGTAACGCCGACCCGGGGAAACCCGCGGGACAGTGCCACAGAAATGACACCGCCTACGTCCACCGCATGGTGGGCCGGCAAGGGTGAAATGGTGCGGTAAGAGCGCACCGGCGCCGCGGTGACGCGGCGGCCAGGCAAACCCCACCCGATGCAAGGCCAAGCCGGACCGTTCGCAGGTTGCCCGCCGAGGTCCAGGTCGGCCGCACAGATGGATGACTGCTCACGACAGAATCCCGCTTATCGGTCAGCTACGGAGAAGCCCTGCCTCGGCGGGGCTTCTCTATTGAGGACTTCACGGCGGCCGGCGGACGCGCGCGTCACGGCGGCTGCGCGTCACGCCTCGAGCACGACCGCCAAGCCCTGCCCGACGCCGATGCACAACGCCGCCACGCCCCAGCCGCCGCCGCGGCGGCGCAGCTCGTAGGCGCACGTCGCGAGCACGCGCGCGCCGCTCGCGCCGAGCGGGTGGCCGAGCGCGATCGCTCCGCCGTTCACGTTGACCCGCTCCGGGTCGAGCTCGCGCCACTCGGCCAGGCACGCGAGCGACTGGGCGGCGAACGCCTCGTTCAGCTCGAGCACGGTCACGTCGCCCCAGCCGATCCCGGCTTGTCTCAGTGCGCGCTCGACCGCCTGCACCGGCCCGATCCCGAACACGTCCGGATCGACGCCCGAGGCCGCCCGCCCGGCGATCCGCGCGAGCGGCTCGCGGCCGATCGCCTCCGCGGCGCGGGCGTCGCCGATCAGCACCGCCGCGGCGCCGTCGTTGAGCGCGGAGGAGTTGCCGGCGGTCACCGTGCCGCCGTCCTCGCTGCGCCGGAACGCCGGTCTCAGCTTCGCGAGCGCCTCGAGCGACGTGTCCGGGCGCATGATCTCGTCGCGCCGCAAGTCGGTCTCCGGGACCGGCACGACCCATGCGTCGTAGAAGCCGTCGTCCCACGCCTGCGCCGCGAGCCGATGGCTGCGCATCGCGAACGCGTCCTGCGCCTCGCGCGCGATGGCGTATCTGCCGGCGAGCCGCTCGGTCGACTCGCCGAGCGAGATCGTCCAGCGGTCGGGCATGCGCGGGTTCAGGAGCCGCCAGCCGAGCGTCGTCGAGTGCAGCGTCTCGTCGCCGCGCGGGAAGCCGCGCTCGGGCTTCGCGAGCACCCACGGCGCGCGGCTCATCGACTCGACGCCGCCCGTCAGCACGAGCGACGCGTCGCCGCACTCGACGGCGCGGCTGCCGGCGATCGCCGCCTCCAGGGAGGAGGCGCACAGGCGGTTCACCGTCACGCCCGGGATCGACGTCGGCAGGCCCGCCAGCAGCACCGCCATGCGGGCGACGTTGCGGTTCTCCTCTCCGGCGCCGTTGGCGTTGCCGAAGATCACGTCGTCGATCGCGGCCGGGTCGAGGCCCGGCGAGCGCCGCACGATCGCGTCGACGACGTGCGCCGCGAGGTCGTCCGGCCGGACCCCCGCGAGCGCACCGCCATAGCGGCCGAACGGCGTGCGGACCGCGTCGAGCACGAAGGCGTCGGGCATGCGCGGAACCTAGCGTCTGCCGGCGCGCGGAGCGGCACCTGCGAGAACGGCTGTCACGGTGGGCGACCGGGGCCGACCGTGACGTGCCGATGCGCGCTGTGACAGCGACAGTCGCGACTTGACACAGAGCCATTCGGGTTTCTAGTGTCACAAATGGCGCGAAAACACTTCGCGCTTGGGGGGGCGGGCTCGATCAGCCGCTGATGGGGGGATGGCGTTCGCTCGTCGCGCGATTCGGCGACGGGCAGGGGCCTGCGCCGTGCTCGCGTCACGCCTGGTACAGGGCGCGCCGCCTTTCCTAAGCCGCCCCTGTGCGGAGAAAGGCAGAGAGACGTAATGAAGGCACGTCGAAATAGCCTCGTTGTGGCCGCGGTGGTCGCTGCGATGGCCCTGGTCGGAGCTGGAGCAGCTCAGGCCGCGTTCCCGAACTTCACCGGCTGTACGTCGAGGAGGTTCGAGGAAGGCATCTGCATCGACATCCAGAACCGCAGCGGACTCTTCGAAATAAAGGGCTTCAGAGTCCCGCTCCATGAATCGCTCGAGGTCCGCGGCAAGATAGTCCCGAACGAAACCGACATACCGGACTTCGTCCCGCCGGCCGGCACGAATGGCTTCTTCGCGACACCGGAGCCGGTTCCGGGCGGCCTCCTCGGCATAGAATGGATCCCGGGCAACACGGTGCTAGCGATCACCGAGCTCGCCGGCCCGTCGTCGTCGATCAAGATCAACCCGAGCACCGGCAGCGTCTCGATGCCGATCAAGGTGCGCCTCGTGAACCTGCTGCTCGGCATGGACTGCCACATCGGCAACAACAGCAACCCGGTGAGGCTGAACCTCATCGTCGGCACGACCGAACCGCCGCCGCCCAACACGCCGATAAGCGGCAGATTCGGGACGGTCGTTCCGATCACCGGCGGCATATCGAGGATCGGCAACGTCAACGTCGACAACTCGTTCGCGATTCCGGGCGCGACCGAATGCGGTCTCGGCCTCGGTCTGATCAACGCGCTCGTGAACGCCAGGCTGAGGCTCCCCTCGGCCGCGGGCAACAACTCGATATCGCTGACGAACGATGTCGCGCTCGCGTTGATGCCGTAAGGCCGCGAGGCACTGCGATCCGCTCCCTCCCGCGGGAGGAGGGGCGGATCGCGCCGTCTCCCGCCGCCCGCGGGCTACGCTGCACGCAGAGGCTCCCGCGGTGGTTCCCGAGACACGTTACGCCCGCGCCGGCGACGTCCACATCGCCTACCAGGTCGTCGGCGACGGCCCGGTCGACGTCGTCTACGTGCCGCCGCAGCTGCAGCAGGTCGAGCACCTGTGGACGGAGCCGCGCGTCGCCGCCTTCTTCGAGCGGCTGGCGCGCTTCTCGCGGCTCGTGCTGTTCGATCGGCGCGGGACCGGCCTGTCCGACCCGATCGCCGCGCGCACGACGCTCGAGGACCAGATGGAGGACCTCGACGCGGTGCTCGACGCAGTCGGCTCCGAGCGCCCGGCGCTGTTCGCGCAGGCGGAGGGCTCGCCGATGGCGATGCTGTACGCCGCGACGCATCCGGAGCGCGTGCGGGCGCTCGTGCTGTACGCCGGCATGGCGCGCGTCACGGCCGCCCCCGGCTACGAATGGCCGGGCGCGCCGGCTGAGCGCGAGGCGCGCATCGCGGACATCTTCGCCCACTGGGGCGGCGGCGAGCGCGTCGCGCTGATCGCGCCGAGCCACGCCGACGACGCCGCGCTGCGGCGCTGGTTCGGGAAGCTCGAGCGGCTGTCCGCCAGCCCGGGGGCGCTGCGGCTGCTGTTCGACATCGCGGGCGAGACGGACGTGCGCGAGGTGTTGCCGTCGATCCGGGCGCCGACGCTGCTGCTGCACCGCCGCGACGACCTCGCGATCGACGTGCGCCATTCGCGCTACCTGGCCGCGCACCTGCCGGACGCGCGCTACGTCGAGCTGCCCGGCCGCGACAACCTGGTCGTCGTCGGCGACAGCGAGCGGATCCTCGTGGAGGTCGAGCGCTTCCTCACCGGCACGCACACGCCGCCGGAGGCGGATCGGGTGCTGGCGACGGTCATGTTCACGGACATCGTCGGCTCGACCGAGACGGCCGCGCGGCTGGGGGACCGCGCATGGCGCGAGCTGCTCGCGCGCCACGACGAGCTGAGCCGCGCGCAGCTCGCGCGCTTCCGCGGGCGGGCCGTGAAGTCGCTCGGCGACGGGTGGCTGGCGACGTTCGACGGGCCGGCGCGCGCGATCCGCTGCGCGCTCGAGCTGCGCGACGCGGTGCGCGAGCTGGGCGTCGAGCTGCGCGCGGGCCTGCACACGGGCGAGTGCGAGGCGATGGGCGACGACGTCGGCGGTCTGGCGGTCCACATCGGCGCGCGCGTCGGGGCGCTCGCCGCGCCGCGGGAGGTGCTGGTGTCGAACACCGTCAAGGACCTCGTGGTCGGCTCCGGCATCGACTTCGCCGATCGCGGCGAGCATGCGCTCAAGGGCGTGCCCGGGACGTGGCGGCTGTGGGCGGCGCGCAGCTGACCGCGCTCGCGTCGCGCTCCGCCTGAGGGCGGTGATCTTCCGTCTGCGGACGGTGGAGGCAGGCTGAGCGTCAGGCGAACATGCGTTCGCCCGTGATCGTCGCCGTCCTCATCCCGCGCTTCGCGCTCACCGTCGCCGCCGGCGACCGCGAGGAGCTGCTGCGCGCGCCTGCGGCGCTGGCGCCGGAGCCGGGCCGGGAGGCGCGCGTGGGCGAGGCGTCTCCGGCGGCGGAGGCGTTCGGCGTCCGTGCCGGGATGGCGCTCGGCGAGGCGCTCGCGCGCTGTCCCTCGCTGACGCTCGTGCCGCCGGACCCGGCCGGGGTGGCGGATCGCTGGGAGCGCCTGCTGGTGCGGCTCGAGTCGATCGGCGCGGCGGTCGAGCCGGAGCGGCCGGGGCTCGCGTGCTTCGCGGCGCGCGGTCTGCTGCGGCTGCACGGCGGATCGCTCGAGCGCGTGCTGCTCGCTGCGCGCCATGCGCTGCGCCAGCCGGCGCCAGTCGCGCCCGCCGGTGCGCTGCGCGGGCCGGCGGCAGTCGCGCCCGCCGGTGCGCTGGGGGTGTCGGCGCGACTGGGTGCCGGTCCGTCGCGCTTCTGCGCGCTCGCGGCGGCGTCGCGCGCCCGCGTGCGGCGCCCGCAGATCGTCCCGGGCGGCGAGGCGGAGGCGGCCGCGTACCTGGCGGGACAGCCGGTCGCGCTGCTGCGCGATCGCCGCGAGACGGCCGCGTTGCCCGAGCTGCTCGAGCGGCTCGGGATCGCGACGCTCGGCGAGCTGGCCGCGCTGCCGCGGGCGGCGGTCGCCGATCGCTTCGGTGGGCCCGGCCTGCTGGCGCACGAGCTCGCGAGCGGGCGCGACGGGAGGCTCGCGCCGCGCCGGCCGCCGGAGCGCCTGGCGGAGGAGCTGGAGCTGCCGGAGGCGCTCTCGGGCGTGCAGCTCGACCGCGCGCTGCAGCTGCTCGTGGACCGCCTGCTCGCACGGCGCGAGCGACGCGGACGGACGCTGCGCACGGTGGTGCTGTCGGCTGCGCTCGTGGAGGGCGGGACGTGGCGCGACCGCGTGCCGTTCCGCGAAGCGCTCGCGGACGCGCAGCGGATGCGGCTCGCGCTCGCGCCGCGGCTGGCGCTGCTGCCGGCGCCGGCGGAGCGGCTGCGACTCGCCGTCGAACGCTTCGGCCCGCCGGCGAGCGACCAGCGCTCGCTGCTCGACGAGGCGGTCGCCGTGCGCCGCTCGCGGCTGCGCGAGGCGGTCCGGCAGGCGCGCGCGGCGGCGGGACCGGACGCCGCGCTGCGCGTGCTCGCGGTCGAGGCGGAGTCGCGCGTGCCGGAGCGTCGGGTCGTGCTGACGCCGTTCGAATGAGCCGCCTCGCCGCAGGCGGCTTGCAGCGGGCGACCGACGCCTCGCGTGCGGGCGGCCGTGCCCACCGTCTCGCGCAGCCGCAGCGCGCGCACGTCGAGGCGGACCCCGCCGACGGCCGGCCGTGCGCGGTCGGCGGTCGCGTCGTCGACGCCGTGCGCGAGTCGTGGCTCGTCGAGGACCGCTGGTGGACCGATGCGCCGTTGCGCAGGCGCTACTGGGAGGTCATGACCGGCGACGGCCGGGACGTCGTCGTCTTCCGTGACCTC
>DASVFS010000248.1:0-4993 GCA_036379915.1 Conexibacter sp.
CGCGACCTGCACGTCGTTGCCGAGCTGGACGGGCGTGCCGAGTCGCTCGCCGAGCTCGGCGGCGAGGGGATAGGTGCCCGCCCAGCCGGGCAGGTTGCGCGCGCCACTGACGGTGCCCGCGTCGGCGTCGATCGCGCCGGGCGAGCCGACGCCCACGCCCTGCAGCGCGGACGGCTCGACGCCCGCCGCCTCGGCCGCCTCGCGCAACGCCGCCGTGAGCGCGTCCGCGACGTCCGCCGGCCCGCCCGCGGTCGGCGTCGGGTAGCGCGCCTCGCCGAGCACCTCGCTGTCGCCGTCGACGACGACCGCCTGGATCTTAGTGCCGCCGAGGTCGATCCCGCCGCGCGCTCTGGGCATGGCCGGAGCCTAGACCTCGGTTCAGATCGACTTGGCCGGCGCGTGCTCGTGCGCCCACGCCTCGACGATGCGCCGCTGCACGTCGGTCAGCGGCGGCGCCTCGCCGCGTGCGAGCGCGGCGGCGGCCTGCGCGAGCGTCAGACCGGTGCCCGTCAGCACGCTGCCGACGAGCGGCGGAACGTCGGCGCCGCAGACGCCGCTGGGACATGTCGGGTCGGTCATACGTCGAGGGTAGCCGTGAAGGCGTCCGATTCGTGGGGTAGGACGCCGCGCATGAGAACCCCCGCGTCGCTCCTCGCCATCTGCACGCTCGCCGCCGGATTCGTGCCGGCCGCCGCGCAGGCCGCCGTCCCCGCGAAGCTCGCCTACGTCACCGGCCTCGCCGGCACGCGTCCGCAGGTGCACGTCGCGAACGCCGACGGCAGCGGCGCGGTCGCGCTCGGGACGGGCGTCGACGCCGCGATCTCGCCCGACGGGACGCAGGTCGCGATCGTCACGCCGTACACGCGGCCCGGCACGTCGCTCGTCGTGCGGCCGGCGGGCGGCGGCGCCGCTCGCACGCTCGTGCGCGCCGCCGACGCGATCGGCCCGCTGACGTGGTCGCCGGGCGGGGCCCTCCTCGCCGTTGTCATAAACACCACGCGGCTCGTCGTGATCGACGTCGCGAGCGGGAAGCGGACCGTGGTCGCGCGCGGGCAGATCCAGGGCGCGGGCTTCTCGCCGGACTCGCAGCGGATCGCGTACGCGCGCTCGCGCTCGGCGCGGCTGCTCGCGCGCGTGAACGTGTTCGCGGCGAACGTCGACGGCTCCGGCCGCCGGGCGCTCACGCACGACGGTCGCAGCCTGTACCCGGTTTGGGGTCCGACACGGATCGCCTACACGCACGAGCGGCTGCGCAGAGCCGACGCGCCGGTCTACCAGCTGCGCGTCATGCGCGCGGACGGCGGCGGCGTGCGGCAGCTCACGCACCTGCGGATCCCGAGACTGCTGTCGGGCCTGACGGCGACGGCCTGGTCGGCGGACGGCAGACGGCTGCTGGCCGAGTACGGCGGCCAGGACACGAGCGAGGCGTGGGCGGTCGACGTCGCGAGCGGCCGCGCGCGCGACCTGACGGGCCGCTTCGACGGCGTGATCGGCGCGGACCTGTCGGCGGACGGCGCGACGGTGCTCGTGCAGCGCGGCTACTTCGACGACCCGCAGCGCCAATCGGTCGCGACGATCCCGTTCGGAGGCGGCAGAGCGACGGTGCTCGTGCGTCACGGCAGCGCGCCCAGCTGGGGCGGCTGACGGCCGCCTCAGCGACGCACGCGCACGAACGCCGGACAGGTGCGGTCGTCCGTGAAGCCGCGCTGCTGGCTGCGGTAGAACGCGAACAGCTGGTGCACGCCGGCGTCGTGCGGACGCCAGCGCGCATGGAAGCGGCCGCGCGCATCCGTTCTCACGCGCGCGACCGTCGTCAGCCTCACCCCACGCGGAGGCGGCAGGTCGGCGAGCCGGATCGTCTGCCCGCGCACGGGGGGGACCGTCCGCCCCCCCACGCGCACAAGCGCGCCGTCCGCCACCAGCGGTGCCCGCAGCGGGTTGAAGAAGGCGGTCCCCGGGACCGTTGTCAGCAGGATCCGTACGCCGTGGGGGCCGCGCACGCGCGGCGCGGCCGGCGCGATCGTGAGTCGGTCTCGATCGAACGCGAACGAGGGACGAAGCAGCATGTCGATGAACGGCGCGTCACGCGCGAAGGGCACGAACGTGGCGACCAGCTTGGAGGTCGTGTTCGGCGGCGCGACGATCCGCAGGTCCATGCGACGCGCCTGTGCGCCGTGGTGGACGTCGTGCGCGGGCGATGTCGAGCAGGCCGCGTCCGAGAAGATCTCCGCGCCGCCGACGACCTGAGCCGGCCCCTCGAGCTGCACCGGCTCCGCGCCGACGAGCTCGAGCCCGACGCCGCCGTCGCCGTAGAGCGGCGGCTCCACGAACACCGAGAAGCGCTCCTCTGCGTCCCCCGTCGTCAGCTCGAGCTCATAGCGCAGCGTCGTCGGGCTGCGCGGGTCGATCACCGCGGGTGCCGTCAGAACGCGCACGTGCAACCCGTCGAGCTGCCCAGACGGCGCGGGTCGGACGGCGGCGGGCGCCGTGGCAGCGCCCAGCAGCGCCGCCGCGAGCGCGACCGCCGCGATGCCGCGTCGGCGCCTGCTACGGGTAGACGGCACGCATCCCCAGGACGTCGCCGCGACCGAGGTCGCGCCAGCGCACGCAGCCGGCGCAGAGCGTCGGGCCCATCGTCAGCCACGACGACGCGACGTGGCCCAGCCCAAGCTCGTGGCCCGACTCGTGCGCCGCCATCGAGAGCAGATCGTAGTAGAGGTTCGTCGGATCGCCCGTTCCCGCCAGGCGCGGCTCGCGGCATAGTCCGTCTCGGTGCAGCCCGCGTCGGCGTCCGATTCTTCGCCCCCTATCGGGTTACATAAGATCGATTATCGAGCGTTGGAGCTCGGGCGGCCGGGCATCACGCACGCTCCGCACCGCAGGGACGCTCAGGCAGCGCCGCCGACGCCGCCGTTGCCCCCGCCCGGTGGCGTCGGCGGGAGCGGCGTTCCGGCGCGGCGACGGGCGCGCTCGGCGGCGGCCATGCGGCGCGCTGAGCGGCGCTGGTCCTGGCGCACTCTCTCGCGCAGCTCGGGCTCGCCCGCGGCGTCGCGCTCGGCGCGCTTGCGCGCGAGCTCGTCGACGTCGTCGGGCGTGTGCTCGTGCGTGGACATCCGCTCGTGTCTCCATCGGCAGCCGGGCAGAATCGCTTGAACGCCGGGCGCACGGCCGCTCGTGCTTGGATGCTACCCCGGCGCGCCGTCGTCATGGCCGCCTGACGCGCCTGCGCGGCGAGCGTTCAGCGCGGATGGACAACCGCGCTTTTGAAGTCGCCGTCGGGCGGGCACGATGCGGCCATGACGATCGGTACCAGCCTCTTCCTTGTCGCAGTGGGCGCGATCCTCAAGTGGGCCGTGACCGCGGATGTCGCCGGCGTCGACTTGCAGGTCGTCGGCGTGATCCTGATCATGGTCGGCCTCGCCGGCCTCGTGCTCGGGCTCGGCATGTGGATCAGCGCGCGCGGCGACGTGCGGCGCGCGGGCCCGCCGCCGCCCGACCCGTACTGAGCGCGAGCGGAGGCGCCCCGGCGGGGCGCCTCCGCGTTCAGTGCACGAGCGCCTTCAGAGCGATCAAGACCGCGCCCAGCAACCCGTCGACCGCCCCCGACAGCAGCGCGGCCGGCCAGTTGCCGAAGGTGCGACGCCCGACGACGACGCCCCATCCGACCAGCTGCGCGATGCAGACGCAGAGCGCGATCGTCACGGCGGTGCCCAGCCTCAGCACGCCCACCCCGGCCAGCGCGAGCGCGACGAGCGGTCCGGTCGCCGCCTGCACCATCGGCCAGTGCCACGACGCGACGGCGCGCAGCCGGCGCCAGCTGTACGGGCTCGGATCGTGCATGCGGTCGGCCATCCCCTCCGCCCACACGTGCGCGAGCCAGAAGACGACCATCGTGGCGCCGAGCGCCGCGATCATGTCGCCCGCGTCGACGTCGCCTACGTCGAGCGAGGCGACGACGGCGGCGGCGAGGATCGAGCCGTAGACTGCGGCGGCGAAGTTGCCGTTGCGCGCGCCGCGCCAGCCCGGCGTCGCCTGCTCGAGGTGCCCCTCTCCGGAGCCCTGCTCCATGGCGCGAGTATCCTTCTTGGTCCGGCGGATCGTCCACTCGGTCGCGGGCTCCTCGGAGTCCAGCCGTGGCAACGCGCCGGCCTTCGGGCCGGCGGCCCCGTCCAGGTGACCGGGAGTGTCACGCCGCCCAGGCATCGACACAAGTCCTGGGACGTAGTAGTTCAGTGGCGATCCATGACCGGGCGGGTTGCGAGGGCGGGGCTTCATGCCCCGCCCGCCCGCATCACGCCGCCGGGCGGTCCGAGCGCCGGTACCAGCGCTTGACGACGCCGCCGAGGGCGATCAGGAGGGCGACGGCGATCGCGATCCGTACCGCGACCGCGCCGACGCTGCCGTCGCCCCACGGCTGCAGCCCGAGCAGGCCCGCGAGCGCCATCACGGCGAGGAACGCCTTGAACGCGTGGCCGTCCCATGCGACCAGCACGTGTGCTCGCACCGTGCGATCGACCTCGTGACGGCGCCGCTCCGCCGTCCGCTCGGGCACGGCGTCGCGGCGCTGGCGCGCCTGCTCCCAGACGTGGTCGAGCAGCTCCCGCTCGAGCGTCGGCGCCTTCCAGGTCTCGATCCCGACTCCGAGTACATCCCCCGCCTCCACGAGCTCGAACGTCCAGTTCGAGCCCGCCGTGCGCAGCGCCGCCTCGAGGTCGGCCTCGCGTCGGCGCTGCTCGGCCGCATCGAGGGCGAGCCACGCAACGCCGAGCTCGCGCGGGCTCGGCCTGGTCAGCGGCGCCTCCTCCAGTCCCAGCGCCGGATGTGCGCGATGGATGCGCCACGACGGCGGGTGCACGCGCTCATCGCCCATGCGGACAGCGTACGGCGCGCCCGGCGCCGCTCGCGCAGGCTCAGGCCAAGGTGAACTGGCCGACGAGCTGGTCGAGCTCCTCGGCGGCGCGCACGAGCCGCTCAAGGAGGCGAAGCAGCCGCC
>DASVFS010000249.1:0-9753 GCA_036379915.1 Conexibacter sp.
GGCGCCCGCGCGAGCGTCGCCCAGCGCGTGCAGGCGCTGCGGCTCGGCGCCGACGACTGGCTCGCGAAGCCGTGCCATCCGGAGGAGCTGATCGCCCGCGTCGAGGCGCGCGTGCGCCGCGCCCGGCTCGCGGTCGCCGGCGTCGAGGGGGCGCCCGGGCTCGACGCGGGCGAGCTGCGGCTGCGGCCCGACCAGCTGCAGGCGTTCGCCGGCGCGCAGAGCCTCGACCTGACGCGCCGCGAGTTCGAGCTGCTGTCGCTGCTCGTGCGCAACGCCGGTCACGTGCTGGAGCGCGAGGCGATCTACCAGCGCGTGTGGGGCTACGCGATGGCGCACGGCGATCGCTCGGTCGACGTGTTCGTGCGCAAGCTGCGCGCGAAGCTCGAGCGCGGCTCGCCCGGCTGGCGCTACATCCACACGCACTTCGGCGTCGGCTACCGCTTCGATCCGGTGCGGGTCGACGAGGGGCCGCCGCCGCGGTCGCCGTCGGTCGACGCGACGCCGATCAGCTCCCCGATCCGCTAAGCGGCGGCCGCCGCAGAGCGCCCCCGCCGTCGCGCCCTTCGACGCTGCTCGACAGCAGGTGGGCCGTTCGCGAGCAGATCCAGGGCGTGCCGTGCGCGCCGCGAGCTTGACATTCCCTCGACAGGCAGGCATATTAGCCGATGTCATGGTCATCAGACCAGCTGATGTGTCGAGACTCGAGACGTATCAGCTTGGGCGTGCTGGGAGAGAAATCACAGATGACAACGAGGAGCGCATGATCCATAGCGACGCCAACGGGCGGGAGCCGGCGCTCCTGTCGGCGCGCGGGCTCAAGAAGTCGTATGGCGCGGTCAAGGCGCTGGACGGAGTCGACCTCGAGCTTCGAAGGGGCGAGATCGTCGCTCTCATCGGAGACAACGGAGCCGGCAAGTCGACGCTCGTGTCGCTCATCTCCGGTCTCGTTCAGCCGGATGCCGGAACGATCGAGATCGATGGTCAAGAGGTCGTGCTCGACAGTCCGCATCGGGCGCAGGAGCTGGGCATCGCCACGGTGTTCCAGAACCTTGCGCTCGTCGAGCAGCGCGACGTCGCCGCCAATCTGTTCCTCGGCCGAGAGCGGCGGCGCTGGCGGTTCTTTGTCGACCGCCGCCGGATGCTGCGGGAGTCGACCGAGACGATCAGACGTCTTAAGGTCGGTCTGCCGAGCGTGCGCGCGCTCGTGGGCGACCTCTCGGGTGGTCAGCGCCAGGCGATCGCGATCGCCCGGGCGATCATGCAGGGCAGCCGCATCGTCCTGATGGACGAGCCGACCGCGGCGCTG
Source organism: Conexibacter sp. (assembly GCA_036379915.1). GTDB lineage: Bacteria > Actinomycetota > Thermoleophilia > Solirubrobacterales > Solirubrobacteraceae > Conexibacter. Next base: position 1,307 of record DASVFS010000249.1, read on the forward strand.
GGCGTCCGGGAGGCGCGACGAGTGCTCGATCTCATCTGCGAGCTCCGCGCCGAAGGACACTCGGTGCTGCTCATCAGCCACAACATGGACAACGTGTTCGAGCTGGCGGACCGCGCCGCGGTGTTCCGGCAGGGACGCAAGATCGCGGAGCGCGCGCGCACCGAGCTCGACCGTGAGGAGATCGTTGGTCTCATCGTCCATGGCGGCGTCACCAAGCTGGATCAATCATGACAAATTCACTTCGTTCAACGTTGTCTCTCATGCGCGGGCGGGAGGGGACCCTCACGCTTGTCGCGCTCGTCCTGTTCGTGTTCTTCGCGATCACCGCGGACAACTTCTTCACGCTCTCGAACGTCTACGACATGGCGCGGACCAGCACGTACTTGCTGATCGTGGGAGTCGCGCTGACGTTCGTCTTCATCGCCGGCGAGATCGACCTGTCGGTCGGGTCGCTGTTCGGTTTGTGCGCAGTCGTCATGGGGCTGCTGATCGTCAAGCTCGGTCTCGACCCGTGGCTCGCGGCCTTCATGACGGTCGGCGCCGGGCTGCTCGTGGGCTGCATCAACGGCGGAATCGTCACCAACGTGGGCGTGCCGTCGTTCATCGTCACGCTCGGCATGTACAGCCTCCTGCGCGGTGCGGCGCTCGTCATCACCGGAGGCCTGCCGCTCGTCTTCGGGGCCGACGCACTGCAGTCGTCGTTCATCGACCTGGCCAGCGGCAGAATCGGCGACTTTCCGGTCGTCATCCTCTGGGGCGTCGCAGTCGTCGTGCTCGGCGGCTGCGTCCTGAAGCTCACGATCTTCGGATCGCACGTCTACGCCACGGGGGGCAACGCGGGCTCCGCGAAGGCGGCCGGCATCTCGACGAATCGCGTCAAGTTCGCCTGCTTCGCGATCACGGGCGCCGCATGCGGGCTCGTCGCCGCGCTGCAGACCGCGCTCCTGTCCGAGGCCAACCCGACGACGGGCAGCGGCTTCGAGCTGCAGGTGATCGCCGCGGTGATCATCGGCGGCGTCAGCCTCACGGGCGGCGGCGGCAGCGTGTACGGCACCGTCGTCGGCGCGGCGATCGTCGGGATGCTTCCCAACGGACTCGTCTTGATGGGGGTCGAGGCCAATTGGAACCAGTTCTTCATCGGCTTGATCATCGTCGCGGTCGGCACGCTCGAGGTGGCGCTGTCGCGACGTCGCCGGAGTCGACGATCCGAACGGGCGTCGGGATCGGCCACGGATCCGCTCCGCGATCGGGGCGCGGACGGAGACGGCGGGGAGCACGCGGCAGCCGGTGCGGCCGGGGCCGCGCGTGGGCAGTAACTCATCACTACCGAGGAGAGGTACGACGTGACGCACAGCAACGAACGGCCCGAGGCCGAACAGGATGGCGTGACGCGCGGAACGCTCATCAAGCGCGGCCTTGTCGGAGCGGGCGCGCTGTCAGGTGCCGCGCTGCTCGCCGCGTGCGGCAGCGACTCGAGCGGTGGCAGCACCGCAGCGGGCGCTGCCGGAGGAGCCGACGCGCCGGCCGGAGGGAAGAAGCGCACGATCATCTGGGCCGTCGCAGCGATCGCCCCGTGGAACCTCAACGTCGACATCGGCTTCATCGAGGCATGCAACGCCCTCGGCTGGAAGTACCAGAAGGTCGGCGTCCCGATCGCCGAGTACTCGCCGGAGACGGTCGTCAGCACCATCCGGCGCGCGACGCAGGCGAAGCCCGACGTGCTCGTCACGCCAGGCTGGGTCCCCGGCGCGTACACGGCGCTCGAGGAAGCGCAGAGCAAGGGCATTCTGTGCCTTCTTAACGACGCCAACAACAGCCCTGACGAGACGAGACGACTCGGGCTCGGTCACGTGGGAGCCGACGAGAAGGCCAACGGCGCGGCGATGGGCCAAGCGCTGATCGCGGCAGCCAAGAGAGCGGGCAAGTCGAGCGGGACGTTCCTGTTCGGCAACCAGTTCCCCGGCAACGCGAACCTCGAGGCGCACGGCGCCGGCCTCAAGCAGGCCGCCGGCAGCGACTACGAGGTCGTCGTCTACAAGGAGCCGATCGACCCGGCCGAGTCGCTCGCCGGCTTCAAGGCGCAGATCACGAAGATCGGCGACGACCTCGTCGGCATCTGCCCGACCCAGGAGGCGCCGGTCGTCAAGGCGCTGAGAGAGAGCGGCAAGCAGCCGGGAGACATCATCGTCGGCTCGTTCGAGGACGCGGTGCCGACGTTGAACCTCGTCAAGGAGGGCTGGGTCACCGCCTCGGTGTCAAGCCAGCGGTACTCGTGGGGCTTCGTCTCGACGATGCTGGCCAATCAGGCGCTGGAGCGCGGGGTCGCGGCGCGCGAGTACATGACCGGCGCCCAGGTCATCGACGCCACGAACGTCGACCCGTCCCTCGAGCAGGCCGCGCAGTTCGACAGCCTCGCCAAGCAGTACAACGTCAAGCTCGCATAGCCGGCTGACTGTGGGCCGTCCGCCGGAATCTCTGGCGGACGGCCGTCACCCTCGTCCACACACGACATCCGAGGAGCTTCTGGACGTGCAGGCAGGGGTCGCAAAGGTCGAGATCTCGGCGTCGCCGTCGGTCGTCGGCGCCGAGATGGCGGGCTACGGCAAGCGGCGTGGCGGAGCGGTGTCCGTGCACGACCCGCTGTTCGTGCGAGCGCTCGTGCTCGAGCACGATCACGCGCCGCTGGCGATCTGCAGCGTCGATCTCTGCCACGTCGGCGAGGACGTCGTCGCCGACGCCCGCGAGCGCATCGCGCACGAGACGCGGATCGCGCCGGAGCGCGTCTTCGTCTCCGCATCCCACACGCACAGCGCGCCGCTCGACATCGCGGGCTGGCCCGACGGCGGGCTCGCCGGCTTCATCGCGGCAGCAGTCGCGCGCGCCTCGGAGCGATTGCAGCCGGCTCGCGCCGGCGTTGGCTGGGGAATGCTCCACGGGCACGCGGTGAACCGCCGCCGCCTCGAGGACCCCGTCGATCCCGCTGTGTTCGTGATCCGCATCGACGCCGCGGACGGAGCGCCGCTCGGGCTCTACTACGCGCACGGCTGTCATCCGGTCGTCCTCGGCTCCGACAACCGCGAGGTCTCCGGCGACTGGCCGTCGCACAGCTCGCGGGTGGTCGAAGCACACCTGGGCGCAGACGCGGTCGCGCTCTTCGGGCAGGGCTCGTCCGGCGACGTCAACCCGCTCACCGAGGGCATGCGCGAGCGATTCGCTCGGGCGCGCAGGACGCTCGGACTGGCCGAGGCGGCGGTCTACTACGAGTCGGACGGCGCCGGGGAGGACTTCCATGCCGACGATCGCGTCGGCGGCGCCTTCGCCGAGGTCGAGCAGATCGGCGACGCGGTGGCGGAGGAGGTGATGCGCGTAGCGCGCGGTATCGCGACGCAGGACGTCTCCCGTTTGTGGACGCGCCAGCTCCCGGTCGCCGGCGGCGTGATCACGTCGGATCCGCCCTCCGGCCTTCCGCGACCGCGCGTGGCGCCGGGACAGCCGCTCGAGCTGATGCTCGTCGGCATCGACGGGCCGGATGCCATCCTGGTCGGCGTGCCGGGCGAGGTCTTCGGCGAGACCGGGGTCTCGCTGCGGCACGACCTTCGCGCAGCGGGAGTCCGCCACCCATTCGTCGTGACGCAGGCGAACGGGCGCCGCGGCTACCTCCCGCCGCGACACGCCTTCCCCGATGGCGGCTACGAGGTCGTGTGGGCGCGCTCGATGGGATTCACCGAGCGCCTGCAAGACGACATCCGCAGCGCGGTGCTCGACGCGGTTCGCGCGCTGCCTGCGTCCGGCGAGCCTTCCGTTCCGAGAGTGAGGTGACCGGCTCCATGGCTGCCGACGACACGCCGGGCACGCGGATCTGCCTGACCTTCGATGTGGACGCCGATGAGGCGTGGCGGTTCCGCACGCACGACGGGAGCGAGACCCGCAACCTCAGCCAGCTGTCGTGGGGCCGCTACGGGATCGTGCGCGGCCTTCCCCGCATCCTCGATCTGTTCGCCGAGCTCGACGTCCGCGGCACGTTCTTCGTCCCGGGCGCGACCGCCGACGCGCATCCCAGCGCGATCGAGCGGATCGCCGCCGCCGGCCACGAGGTCGCCCATCACGGCTACCATCACTTCTTCCCCGCGCAGCTCACGCCCGATCAGCAGCAGGAGGAGATCGACCGGGGGATCGACGCGATTCGCCGCTGCTGCGGGACGGTCCCGGTGGGCTACCGCGCCCCCGCCTGGCAGATGACGGTCGCGACGTTCGCGTTGCTGCATGCGCGAGGGTTCGTCTACGACAGCAGCATGATGGGCGACGATCGTCCATACCTCGAGCGCGTCGGCGACGCGACGCTGGTCGAGCTGCCGGTGCATTGGGCGCTCGACGACTACCCGCACTTCGGGGCGGTCGAAGACGACCGCGGGCCGCTGCGGGATCCGCGCGAGGTGTTCGAGGTGTGGTGGATCGAGGTCGAGTCGGCGATCGCCGAGCGACGGCCCACCAGCTTCTGCTTTCACCCGGAGGTCATCGGGCGCGCGTGGACCTTCACACCCTTCGAGCAGTTCGTTCGCAGACTGAACGACGATTCGCGCGTGCGCCTCGAACGTTGCGTGGACGTCGCATCCGCCTTCCCGACGGACGCTGGAAGCTCGTAGCGGAGCACCGGCCGGGGTGCGCTACTCGAGCCCGATCTTCGCGTGGTGCGGCAACACCTCGTCGAGGTGCATGCGCATGCGCTCGGCGGCCAGCTCGGGGTTCGCGTCGCGGATCGGCTCGAACACCGAGCGGTGCTGCTTGATCTCCCAATCGCGGTAGCCGGGCACGTCCTCGAGCGTCGGGCCACGCTGGCGCATCACCTCCGCGAGCGAGTACACGAAGCTCGCGAGCACGTCGTTGTGCGCCGCCTCGCCGATCCGCACGTGGAACAGCACGGCCGACTCGACGCCGGAGTCGCCCTCGGCGATCGCGCGCTCGTGGTCGATCAGCGTCTGCTCGATCTCGCGCAGCTCGGCGTCGGTGCGGCGCGCGGCCGCGAGCCGGGCGGCCTCGACTTCCACGAGCATGCGCGCCTCGAACAGGTCTCTCGTGAAGCCGCGCGAGAGCGCCGTCTCGATCGCGCTCGGCGCCGACGCGCCGGCAGCCGGGTCGGCGACGAAGGCGCCCTGACCGTGGCGGATCTCCAGCACGCCGAGCATCGCGAGCCCGTTGATCGCCTCGCGGATCGTCGAGCGGCCGACGCCGAGGCTGGCCATCAGCTCGCGCTCGGACGGGATGCGCGTGCCGGGCGCGAGCTCCTTGTCGCGGATCTCGCGCAGCAGCTGCGGCGCGACCGTCTCCGCCAGCTTGCTGCGCGTGACGGGCTGGAAGCTCAGCGACGGGGTGGTCGTCTCGGCCATCAGGCCGACAGTATCACCTGGTCGTTGGACAGACGGCAGACCAGCTGACGCCAGGCGACGGTACGGGCTGTCGGTCAGGCGTTGGAAACCCAACGCTGGTCAGCAGGGCTCCATCGCGCGGCGCCGCCTGCCGCCAGTCCGTCGATGAACGCCACGACTGCGTCGACGACGTCTGCGAAGCGCTCCGGGAGCACGTCGAGCCCCACGCGTGCGCGGAACGCCGTCCACGACCGCTGACGGCTCTCGGGCAGTGTGTCCAGCTGCGGTCCGAGCGGGCGGAGCTCGACGCTGCGGTGCTCGGCGACGGTGCGCAGCGCCGATCGCAGGGTGGCGGCCTCGATCGAGTGGATGCGCGAGAGGAGGTAGACGTCGGCGTAGTCGCGGTCGCGAGTATTGGCGTCTCCGAGGGTCAGCATCGTGATCGCCTTCTCGGCGATCACGCCCTCCAGCGGATAGCCGAGCATCGCGAAGCCGCCGTCGTCGAGCAGCGTCGGGTAGTCGATGGGTTGCGCAACGATCGGATCGCCGAACGACAGGTCCACGGTGAGCCGCAGCTCGGCGCCGGCGAGGCCGGCCGGCACTTTGACTCGCGCGCCGCGGTAGTCGGCGTCCTCGCGGATCTGCTCGATCGTCATGGCCGGCGAATCGAATGCGACGCCGTCGGGCATCGGGACCGTAGCGATCTCTTCGACGACCGCTCGGATCGCCTGTGGATCGTTGGCGAGCCCTCGCGCGAGCAGGTCGGCGGCGCGTGTGGGGCGGCGGACCTCGAGGACGGCGAGCAGCATGCCTCCCTTGAGCACGAAGCGCTGCGAGAGCGACGACGCCGCCAGTCGGGCGAGGAAGCGCTCGTGAACGTAGAGCTCGAACAGCTGCTGGCCCGTGCGGCCTTGTTCGCGCGCGAGTCGCTGCAACGCGGCGTATGCCTGGTGTGGCGTGCGCTCGTTCATGCGAGCAGCGGCTCCATCGCGGCTGCCACGACCGTGCCTGCGCGCAGGCGTCGTGCGAGCGCGAGCAGCTCTCCGGGCCGCGCGCCGCTGGTCTGCAGGTAGCGGCGCAGCGCGGAGAGCGCCTGGTCGTGCCCGACTTGGGAGCGGAGCCGCAGGAGGTCCACGACGGTTCGCTCGCGCGAGCTGATCGCGATCGTCTCGCCGGACTCGATGCGCAGCCGCTCGCGGCCGAGCTCGAACGTGCCGGCGGCGAAGACGTGCACCCGCGTCGGCGGATAAGCGATCTGAGGACGATGCCGGCCGCGCGGCACGGCCATGTGCACCGCGGACGGCAGCTCGTCGGTCAGATCCCAGTAGCTCGCGGCCGAGTTGAGGCAGATCATCCCGTCCGGCACGCGCCGGCAGACGGCGAGCAGGTCGAGGTGGGCGGTGGCTGCCGCATCGGCGACGCGGTAGATCCCGCGGGAGATCTCGACGAGGGCGCCGCCGTCGCGGAGGGCGTAGACGTCCTCCCAACGGGCGCCACCGCGGATCAGCTCAGCTGAGGAGATCGTCCCGCCCGAGTCGCGCGCAAGGTCCAAGACTCGCTCCGGTCGCATGGATGAAAGTCTACACATATCAGATCTATATGTGATGGATTTCATCCATTCCCTTCGGAGTCTTCGGCTTCTGCGCCAACTACCGCGCCGCTCGCGTCGAGCGCTGCGACCGAGGTCACGCCGCCGTACAGCACGCCCGTCATCTCGCTCTCCAGCGCCTCGCCAGCTGCGAGCGTGCGCGCCGTGCCGGCCGCGCGCGCGTCGGCGAGCGACGGCTGCGGGGCGGTCCACGGCTCGACGATCGCGTGGTACCAGCCGCGGAAGCCGCCGTACGCCATCCACTGCCACACGCAGCGGTGCAGCTCGGGGTCGAAGACGACGCCGAAGCCGCGCCGCGCGACCGGATCGGTCGCGGCGATCCAGCCGGCGCGCAGCCCGGTGAGCGCGTGCAGCGCGTGGTGGGCGGTGTCGGGACCGGGGACGCGGCGCACGTCGAACGCGTCGTCGCCGTCCGCCGCGCCGCCCGCGCTCGCCCCGCCGGTTCCCCGACGCAGCAGCGGGTACTCGTACGTCTCGCCGAGCGCGCCGAGCGGCCCGCCGTCGCCGCCGGCGTCCGTCACCTCGCCGCGCGCGGCCGGCACGTCGAGCCGCATTCCCGGGTGCACCGCGAGCGCCGGGTGGCTGCCCCAGCTGAACGCGAACGGGCGGTGGCCGACGTTCTCGATCCGCGTGCGCAGATGCAGCAGCGGCTCGCCGGCGCGCAACGTGAGCGTGCGCGTCCAGCGCGCCGGCGTGATCGGCGTGTGGCCGTCGAGCACGACGACGGCCTCGTCGGGGCCGGCGCGTTCGACCCGCGCGCGCAGCGCGAGGTTCCACACCTCGCCCATGTACGGCAGCCGCTCGCCGTGCTCGCTCAGGCAGGCGTCGCCGGTCGGGAACGCGTCGTCCCAGCCGCCCGCGAACCAGTCGTCGACGTCCGCGCCGATCGGGCCGGGCCGCACGCGCACGCGCGGGTTGCGCCACAGCACGTCGCGGTCGGCCGCCTTGTCGACGAGGTGGAGGATTTTGCCGCCCATCCCGGGCAGCACGTCGGCCTGCAGGTGCTCGTTCTCGAGGCGGATCAGCGGCTGGCCGTCGTAGGCCCACGCGTCGTCGACGCGAACCGTCATCGCGCGGCTCCGCGTCTGGCGTCCGCTCCGCCGAGCACCTCCAGTGCGGCGCGCGCCCGCCGCGTCACCTCGGCGACGCCGTCGCGCGCGACGCCGCCGAGCTCGCCGCCGATCCCGACCGCGAGCGCGCCGGCGTCGAGCCACGCGCCGGCGCTCGCGCGCGTCGCGCGCAGGCCGCCGGTCGCCATCACGCGCACGTCCGGCAAGACCGCGCGCAGGTCCTTCAGGTACGCGGGGGTGGCCAGGCGCGCGGGGAAGACCTTCACCGCGTCGGCGCCCTCGGCGGCGCAGGCGGCGACCTCGCTCGGCGTGAGCGCGCCGGGGATCGCCGCGAGCCCGTGCGCGTGCGCCTCCGCGACCATGCCGTCCGGAGCGCAGAACGAGACCACGAAGCGCGCACCGGCG
>DASVFS010000250.1:0-4509 GCA_036379915.1 Conexibacter sp.
CCGGCCGCGCCGCCGGAGCCCGCGCCCGCGCCCGCCGGCGCGCTCGACCTGGCGGCGCTGCGCGAGCTGTGGCCGGCCGTCGTCGAGGCGGTCCGCGCCGAGAACGGGCTGCTCGGCGCCGCGCTCGAGAAGGCGCAGCCGGTCGAGGTCGCGGACGGCGAGGCGACGTTCGCGTTCGCGCGCGAGGAGTCGTTCTTCAAGGGCACGGCCGAGCGCGACGAGCACCGGCAGCGCGTCGCCGAGGCCGTCCGCTCGCTTGCGGGCGCCCCGCTGCGCCCGCGCTACGAGCTGCGCGAGCTGGAGGTCGAGCTGCCGGGCATGCCGGCGCCGATCGCGCCGACGGACGACGAGCTGGTCGACCGCTTCGTGGCAGAGTTCGACGCAGAGGAGCTGATCGACGACGAGGAAGGCAGCTGATGCCGCAGCCGAACATGCAGCAGATGCTCAAGCAGGTCCAGAAGATGCAGGCCGAGATGATGGCCGCGCAGGAGCAGCTCAAGGACGAAGTCGTCGAGGCCTCCGCGGGCGGCGGCATGGTGACCGTGAAGGTCAGCGGCGACCTCGACGTCAAGGCGATCGTGATCGTCCCCGAGGCGGTCGACCCGGAGGACGTCGAGCTGCTGCAGGACATGGTGCTCGCGGCCGTCAACGAGGGGCTGCGCGCCGCGCAGGAGCTGGCCTCCAAGAAGCTCGGCGGGATCACCGGCGGGCTCGGCGGGCCGGGCGGGATGGGCGGGCTCGGGCTGCCGGGGTTCTAGGGGGACGGCCTGTCCTCCTTCTCCCCACCGGTTCAGCGGCTCGTCACCGAGCTCGGCAAGCTGCCGGGGATCGGCGGGCGCACCGCGCAGCGGCTCGCGTTCCACCTGCTGCGGGCGTCGCAGGAGGACGCGCTCGCGCTCGCCGACGCGATCCGCGAGGTGAAGGAGCGGATCGGCCTGTGCGAGATCTGCTCCAACCTCGCCGACGGGCCGCGCTGCCGCATCTGCGCCGACGAGCGCCGCGAGCGGTCGGCTGTCTGCGTCGTCGAGGAGCCGAGCGACATCATCCCGATCGAGCGCACGCACGAGTTCCACGGTCGCTACCACGTGCTCGGCGGCGCGCTCTCGCCGATCGACGGCGTCGACCCGGAGGATCTCAAGATCGCCGAGCTGCTCGCGCGCGTCGACGGCACGCACGACCCGGCGCTGGTCGAGGGGCAACCCGAGGGCATCCGCGAGGTCGTCCTGGCCACAAACCCGACGACGACCGGCGAGGCGACCGCGCTGCACATCGCCGAGCAGCTGCGCGAGCGGGCTCCCGATGTGACCGTCACGCGGTTGGCGAGCGGCCTGCCGGTCGGCGCCGACCTGGAGTACGCCGACGAGCTGACGCTCGGGCGGGCGTTTGCAGGGCGCCGGAAGGTTTCGTAGCTCCGCTCACGCGTGCGCTGCGTGCGTGACGTGGACTGTCTGGCATCGAGGGGGAAGGGAGCGGCTGTGCTGCTGGCGTTCGCGCGTCTTTCGTCGCAGTCCGCGTCCCGGTCTGCGCACTTCCAGCTGCTTCTGACACACCAGAATTTGAGGACCGCGGACTTGACCCCGCATACGGGGGTCTAATTCGCGGTGGTCTTTTTCGGACCACGCTCGAACGGGGACCGCTCGCCTTGCGGGCACCGCGGACGCCGTTCTCATCCCCCTCGATGCCAGACAGCGCAGGCCAGGACTCAAGCACCGGCCGCGCTGAGCGCAGCCCCCGCCAGCACGTCCAGCACCGGCACGCCGGGCAGCTCGGCCGCGATCCGCGCCCGCAGCTCCTCCGGGTCGAAGCGGTGGCGCAAGGGCGCGACCGGGTTCGTCGTGACCGCCAGCAGCGGGATCGGCTGCAGCACCGCCAGCTCGACGCCGCGCGCGCGGTAGCGCGCCACGGTGCCGCGCGAGAGGAACACTCTCGTCGCGTCGTCGGCGATCGCCGTCAGCGGCGCGCCGCGCCGCACGCGCGCGAGCTGGTCGAGCAGCGGCTCGACGAGCGCGCCTCTGACTACGACGGCCTGCGCGTCCGGCCGCGCCCGCAGCAGCGGCACGACCTGCTCGACGCGGTCGTGCACGATCGCCGGGTCCAGCGGCCTCGGCTCGTCGTCCTCGAAGACGAGTGCGCTTCCGGACACCGCCGCAGCCCGCGCGCGCAGCCCCGGATCGGACACCGCCGGCAGCGTCAGCAGCTCGACGGCCGCTCGCGTTCGGCGCGCGAGCTGGTCGAGGTCGGCGCTCAGCACCGCCCCCGTCGAGATCACGACGCCGTCGGCAAGCCGCGGCGACGCGCCCGCGCGACGGTCGATCGAGCCGTCCACCAGCAGCCGCTCGGCGCCGAGCCGGCGCATCGTCGCGACGACCTCGCCGACGTCCTGCGCGGCCGTCGGCCCGGCGACCTCGACGGCCCCGCGCTCCAGCAGCCGCGCGACGACGACGCGCCCGAGCGGCGTGCGGTGCGTCGTCCGCAGCACCACCTCCGCGCGCGCGTCGCCGCGCTCCAGCAGCGGCTCGGTCGTCGCGACGAGCGCCATCGCCGGCAGCAGGATCGGCGGCTTCGCGATCGCGTCGTCGATCGCGTCGGACGCCTCGCCGTCGCGGCCTATCGACGTGACGCCGATCGTCTCGCCGCGCGCCTCCAGCTCGGCGAGGATCGCGCCGAGCGCGACCGTCTTGCCGGTGTTCTTCGCGAGCCCGACGAGCGCCACCCGCGCGGCGGGCGCGATCGCGTCCGAGATGCGCACGGCGGCTAGCCCGCCGGCGCGGTCTCGGGCGCGTCGGCCGCGGGCCGCTCGCGCGCGGCGAGCTCCTGCGCGATGAAGGCCGCGACGTCGTTCGGATACGTCCCCTTCGAGAAGCCGGCGTCGAAGCCCAGCTCCTTCGCGAGCTCGTCGGTGATGCGCGGGCCTCCGCACACGAGCAGCACGTCGCGCCGTCTGCCTTCCGCCTCGACCAGCTCGACGAGCTCGGTCAGGTTGTGCAGGTGCAGACCCTGCTGCGTGACCGTCTGCGAGACGAGGATCGCGTCCGCCCTCAGCTCGAGCGCCTTCGCCAGCAGGGCGGTGTTCGGCACCTGGCTGCCGAGGTTGTGGGCGCGGAACCAGTGGTAGGCCTCGAGCCCGTGGCGGCCGTCGAAGCCCTTCAGGTTGAGGATCGAGTCGATCCCGACGCTGTGCGTGTCGGTGCCGGTGCTCGCGCCGATCACGACGATCTCGCGGCCGACGTGCTCGGCGACGAACGCGTCGACCTCCTCCTCGCTCATCGCGCGCGTGGCCGTGCGCACGGCCGCGAGCCGGTCGCAGTCGACCGCGTCCTGGCACTGCGCGAACAGCACGAAGTAGGTGAAGCCGGGCGTAAGGGCCTTCGCGTGCACGATCTCCGGCTTGACGAGTCCCATCTTGTCGCGCACGAGCGCGAGCGCCGCCTCGCGCGCGAGCGGCCCGTGGTCGACCGGCAGCGTGAAGCTGAGCTGGACGAGCCCGTCGTCGAGGTGGTCGCCGTACGGGCGCACCGCGTCGAGCGAGGCGCGCTGCGCGACGCTAGACACCGGCGGGCGCCTCCACCGCGCCCTCGAGCGGGTTGAGGTAGTCGCTCGCGACGTCGACGATCCCGTCGGCGCCGCGCCCGCCGTCGAGCGTGCGCGACACGTCGCCGAAGGTCGCGCGCTCGAGCGCCGCGAACAGCCCGATCTCGACGATCTCCTCGAGCATCGCGTGCGCGTCCCGCAGCACCTCGGCGGCGCGCCTGACGATGAAGCCGTCCGGCTTGAACTCGATCTCGTCGGCGAGCCCGCGCGCCGCCATGAAGACGTAGTTCGAGCCCTCCATGCCGAGCACGCGGTCGTGGATGTGCGGGGTGAAGATCCCCTCGGTCGGGATCCCGATCGTCTGGATCTCCTGACCGGTCGCGACCGTGACGAGGTTGAAGAGCGTGTCGCACGCGTGCGTCATGAAGAGGTTGCCGTCCATGTGCTTCGTCGGCGGCATGTACTTGACCGGGCAGTCCGGGAACAGCTCCCGCGTCAGCTGCGCGTGCGCCCACTCGTACAGCAGCCCGTTCTCGACCGAGGGCGCGATCTCGAACGAGTTGCCGATCGCGATCTGCGCGTCCGGCACGCCGCAGTCGCGCGCGAGGAAGTAGTTGATGAACTGGGACGCGACGACCGACGGCGCCGCGTCGATCGCGTCGGCGGTGCGCAGGTAGTTGTCCTCGCCCGTGTTGATGACGATCCCGAAGCGGCCGTTGACCCCGCGCGAGACGCGCTGGTCGATCATCGTGCGGAGGATGTTGAGGTCGCGGTAGAGGATCCCGTAGAGCGCGTCGTTGACCATGTTGTCGAGGCCCTCGGCCGCCCCCATCGCGGCGATCTCCGGCATGCACAGCCCGGAGCAGAAGCTGGACAGGCGCACGTAGCGGCCGTTCGCGCGCGACCACTCGTCGAGCGCCTCGCGCATGATGCGGAAGTTCGCCTGCGTCGCGAACGTGCCGCCGTAGCCCTCGGTCG
>DASVFS010000251.1:0-2160 GCA_036379915.1 Conexibacter sp.
CTGGCGCCCGACGACGGCACCGGCCGAGCCATCCCGTTCCGCGAGGCGACGATCGTGCAGGCGAACGAGCCCGACCGCGACCGGCGCCTCGCGATCGAGGCGGCGCGCCTCGAAGCGACCGAGACGCACCTCAACCCGCTCTACAGAGAGATGCTCGAGCGCACGCGCGCGACCGCCGTCGCGCTCGGCTGGCCGACCTATCGCGCGCTGTGCGAGCAGCTGAAGGGCTTCGAGCTCGACCGCCTCGCGCGCGCGACCGAGGCGTTCTTGACCGCGACCGAGGAGGCGTACGCGCCGCTCGTCGGGCCCGTCGTCGAGCGCACCTTGGAGGGGACCGCGCTCGACGACCTGCGACGCGCCGACCTGCCGCGCCTGTTCCGCTTCGCGGAGGCCGACGCGGCGTTCGACGGCGCGCAGCTGCTGCCGAGCTTCGAGGCGACGCTGGACGGGCTCGGCATCGATCCCGCGACGCAGCGCAACGTCCACCTCGACGTCGAGTCGCGCCCGGCGAAGTCGCCGCGCGCGTTCTGCGTGGCGGTGAGAGTGCCGGACGACGTGCGGCTCGTCGTGCCGCCGATCGGCGGGCGCGACGACTTCATCGCGCTGCTGCACGAGGGCGGCCACGTCGAGCACTACGCGCACGTCGACCCGCAGCTCGCGTTCGAGTACCGCCACCTCGGCGACAACGCGATCACGGAGGCGTTCGCGTTCCTGTTCGACCACCTCGTCGAGAACCCCGCGTGGCTGCGCGCGCGCCTCGACGTGCAGGACGCCGACGGCACGCTCGCCGCGCACGCGCGCGCGACGCGGCTGATCTACCTGCGCCGCTACGCGGCGAAGCTGTCGTACGAGCTGGACGTGCACGCGGTCGACCCGCCGGACGACGCGTCGATGCGCGAGCGCTACGCGACGCTGCTCGGGCACGCCGCGCGCGTGCGCTGGCCGCGCGAGACATACCTCGCCGATCTCGACCCCGGCTTCTACGTCGCGGCCTACCTGCGCGCGTGGGCGCTCGAGACGCACCTGCGCGCACACCTGCGCGAGCGCTTCGGCGAGCGCTGGTTCGAGCGGCGCGAGGCGGGCGAGCTGCTGCGCGCGCTGTGGCGCGACGGACAGCGCCTGTCGGCGGAGGAGCTGCTGGGCGAGCTGACCGGCGCCGAGCTCGACTTCGGCGCGCTGCTTGCGGACCTGGGGCTGGTGGGCGCCGCGTCCGACGAGGCTGCACGGTGAGCGACGCACCGCTGACGGGCTCGTGCCTCTGCGGCGCCGTGCGCTTCGAGGTGCGCGCGCCGTTCTTCGACGCCGGCTACTGCCACTGCACGCGCTGCCAGGGCCGCACCGGAACCGGCTCGTCCGTCAACGGACTCGCGCATGCGCAGGACGTCGCGGTCGTGCAGGGCGAGGAGGCGATCCGCACGTGGCAGCCGGAGGGCGGCTTCCCGAAGTCGTTCTGCGGCATCTGCGGCGCGCACCTCTTCAGCGGCGTCCCGGGCGGACTGGGCGTGTGCGGCATCCGCTTCGGGGCACTCGACGGCGACCCCGGCATTGCGCCGAGCTTCCACCAGTGGACGTCTTCGGCCCCGCCGTGGGATCCGATCCCGGACGACGGCTTGACGCGCTATTCCGCAGGGCGTCTCGGCTGACGTCGGCCGAGACGCCCCACAGCTCACCTTCTCCGAGCTCTGGTGACCGCCGCGCGGGCGCGCTCCGCGCCTCTCAGCAGCAGGTCGACCGACTCCTCGGCACGACGCGCGTTCGCGCCCGCGCCCTCGAGCCTGCGCGCGACCTGCTCGAGCTGCTCGACGCCCTTGCCGAGCAGCTCGTCGAGGTTGGCGAGCACGTCGTCCTTCTGCTCGCGCCCTCTGCGCAGCAGCTCGTCGACGAGGCCGCTCGCCTCGCCGAGATGCTCCCGCAGCGCATCGACGAGCTGGGCGACCGAGTCGCCCGGACGGCGCCCTGCGGCGCCGAGCGCCCGCCGAGGCGCGGTGGTACTGCGTGCTCTTCTGGACGCCCTTCTCGCACCCGCTCTTCTCGCGGCTCTGCGCGCGGGGCGTCTCGCGGCCGGTCTTCTGCCGGCGGCGCGCGACGTTCTTCTCGCCGCTCTGCGCGCGGCCGGACGGGCGGCTCTTCTCGCCGCTCTGCGCGCCGGTCTTCTCGCCG
>DASVFS010000252.1:0-17107 GCA_036379915.1 Conexibacter sp.
GAAGATCGTCGACTCGAGCTCCGGCCAGAAGATGCGCCAGTACCTCGCGAACCAGCTCGGGCGCAGATCGGAGCAGGACTATCTGCCGGCGAAGGTCTTCACGGCGGGGATGCGGCTGCTGGAGGAGTGCGAGCGGCAGAAGAAGCCGTTCGCGCTGACGGTCGACTGCTTCGACCCGCACGAGCCGTGGGACCCCCCGGACAAATACGTCGCGTTGCACGGCGGCGACCTCGAGCGCGCGTGGGATCCCGGCACCGTGTTGAACGGCACGACCGCGACGAACGGCCTCGCGCCGGAGGACGTCGCGCAGATGAAGGCGCTCTATCGCGCCGAGCTGTCGATGGCCGACCACTGGTTCGGCACCTTCATGCAGCGGCTGCACGAGCTGAAGCTCGAGCGCGAGACGCTGATCCTGTTCCTGTCCGACCACGGCTTCCTGCTCGGCGAGCGCGGCTACGTCGCGAAGATGGCGACGCAGTGCCACCCGGAGCTGATCCACGTGCCGCTGATGATCCGCTCGCCCGACGGCCGCGGCGCCGGCGCGACGACGGACTACCTCACGCAGACGCAGGACGTCGCGACGACGCTGCTGCACGCCGGGACCGTGCGCAGACCCGACTTCATGGACGGCCAGGACCTGCTGCCGCTGCTCGACGGTCCGCGGGGGAAGCGCCGGCTCGCCGAGCGCGAGTACGTCACGGGCGCCTACAGCTCGATCGTCTTCGCGCGCGACCGCCGCTGGTCGTACATGGGCGACAACCAGAACGCCGACCCGCAGCTGTTCGACCACCGCCGCGACCCGCGCGAGCTGGACGATCTGGCCGGTACGCGCCCGGAGCAGGCACGCCGCATGTACGAGGACATGATCGTGCGCGACAACGGCGGCAGAGCGCTGCCGCGATTCACCTGAGCAGCAACGTGTATCACGCGTGATACCATCGTCGCATGAGCGATGTGACGATTCGAGACCTGCGGCATCACGGCGGCGACGTCGTCGATCGCGCCGCCCGCGGCGAGCAGATCACGATCACGCGCGGCGGCAAGCCGGTCGCCGAGCTGCGGCCGACCGCGCCCCCGGCGCTCACGGCCGCCACGCTGCTGGCGCGCTGGAGGAATCTCCCGCACGTCGATCCCGCGGCGCTGCGCGCCGACCTCGACGCGCTGCTGGACGCCGGACTGTGACCCGCACACGCGGCGTCCTCGACACGTCCACGGTCATCCTGCTGCCGCAGCTGGAGGACCCGGACGCCTTGCCGGACGAGCCGCTGATCACGACGGTGACGCTCGCAGAGCTGTCGGTCGGGCCGCTCGTCGCGCAGGACGACGCGGAGCGGGCTGCGCGCCAAGCGCAGCTCCAGCAGGCGGAGGCGGACTTCACGCCGTTGCCGTTCGACGCCGCCGCGGCGCGCGCGTTCGGCCGCGTCGCGGCGTCGCTGCGGCGCAGCGGCCGCAAGCCGGCGGCACGCTCATACGACGCGATGATCGCGGCGACCGCACTCGCCCACGAGCTGCCGGTCTACACGGCCAACCCGGCCGACTTCGACGGGATCGACGGGGTCGAGGTCGTCGCGGTCGAACCGCCGCGGTGACTCAGCGCTCGCGCACGATCCGCACGAGCCGCGCCAGCTCGTGGCCGCCGCGGATCGTCCGCTCGGAGACCTCGCCGACGCCGCGGACGTAGTACTTCGCGTCGATCACGCCGGGCTCGAGCGGCGTCCACTCGCGCGTGCGCAGCGCGTGGTCGAAGGTGCCGAACGGCACGGCGATGCGCGCGTCGAGGCTGACGACCTGGAAGTGGTCCTCGGCGTGCCCGCGCAGGAACTCCTGCCGGTGGCGCTCGCCCACGCGCGGGCGCGCCGGCATGAAGATGCCCGCACGCGCGCCGTCGACGCCCGCGTGCCAGGTCCCCTCGGTGCTCGTCACGTCGCCGGACGGCGACAGCTCGGCCGTGTCCTCGCCGAAGTACCAGACGGTGCCGCGCGCGTCCTGCGCGTAGTAGTCGGCGGTGCGCTCGGCGAGCCGGCCGCGCAGGGAGAGGCGGTCGTGCACGACGCGACAGCGCACGCCGCCGACGAGCCTCGTGCGGTGGGTGACGGAGACCACGTCGCGCGCCGGCTTGCCGTCCTTCGCGCCGCGGTAGACGTACGTCGTCCCCGGCCGCAGCGGGTACCAGGCGTTGTCGACGTGCGCGCTGAAGCTGCGACCCGCGGCCGGTGCCGCGCCGGCCAGCAGGACGACGAGCGCGATGGCGAGGAGCGCGCGAGGCATGGCATGAGCTGCGTACCCGCCGCGGCCGCGGCTGACGTCGCCCGGACTCAGCCCTTCAGCGTCTTCTGCAGCTGCCGCTCGACGGCGGCGGACATCGTCTGCTGGAAGGCGGCGCGCACGGCCTCGCTCGCGAGCGGGCGCAGGCGCGCGAGCGCGTCGCTCAGCAGCGCCCACTCCTGCGGCGTGCGCTTCGACGGGTCGAGCTCGCCCCCGGCGACGTCGTCGACGAACAGCCGCACGAACTGGTCGGCGATCGCGCGCGTGTGGCGCTGGATCTGCTCGGCGACCGCGAGCGCGTGCATCGGCGGCACGCCCATCGCCGCCAGCTCCTCCCCTGCGCGCAGCAACGTCGGGCTCGGGACCTCGTAGCGCCCGTCCCCGAGCGGCCGGATCAGCTCGAGCTTCTCGGCGCGCCTGATCGCGCGCTCGTCCGCTCTGCCCAGGCGCGCGGCGAGCTCGTCGATCGTCGTCAGCTCGGGCTCCTCGTCGGCGAACGCGGTCAGCACCTGGCGCCCGAACGCGAGCACCTCCTCGCTCGCGCCGTCGGCGGCGCCGATCAGCCGCTCGATCGCCTTGAGGTTGAAGCCCTCGGCCTGCAGGTCCTGGATCAGCCGCAGGCGCGCGACGTGCTCGGGGCCGTAGTAGCCCGTGCGCGCGCGCACCTCCGGCGGCGGCAGCAGCCCGCGCGACTGGTGCGCGCGGATGTTGCGGACCGTCATGCCGGTCTCGCGCGCGAGCTCGTCGATCGTCAGCTCCCCGGCCCGCCGCTCGCTCATGCGCAACATCCTACGAAGCGGTCCGCGGCGACCCGCGTGACCGCGTGCTGACATGACAGGGTTGTATGTGTCATCAGGTGATGTAGCATATTGCCATGCACTCTTTTGTGACGCTCGCCTCCGCCCAAGCCGCACCGGCCGGCGGCGCCGCGCTCGGCCAGGTCGCCGGCATGACGGCGGCCGTCTCGCTCTTCACGTTCGGACTGCTGTGGCTCGCGCTCGGGCACCGCAGCGGCCGCGTCGCGCTGCTCGAGCGCGCGAGCGGCGCGTTCGCCCGCCTCACCGGCCTGCCCGGCTGGGCCGCCCTGCCGCTGATGCTGTCCGGCGCGTCGCTGCTGATCGCCGTGATCGGCCTCTACTGGGACGTCTCGCTGCACATCGACCAGGGTCGCGACGCGGGTCCGCTCGCGAACCCCTCGCACTACTTCATCCTCGTCGGCCTCTACGGGATCTTCGCCGCCGGCCTGCTCGCGATCGCGTTGCCGAGAGGGCGGCCGACCCCGACCGCCGTGCGGATCGCGCCGGACTGGCACGCCCCGCTCGGGGGCCTGCTGATGGCCGCGTGCGCGTCGTTCGCGCTGATGGGCTTCCCGCTCGACGACGTCTCGCACCGCCTGTTCGGCCAGGACGTGACGCTGTGGGGCCCGACGCACCTGATGATGCTCGGCGGCGCGGCGCTGACGCTGATCGCCGCGCTCGTGCTGCTCGCCGAGGCGCGGCTGGCGCTGCGGGAGGGACACGCGGCCGCCGCCGCGGCGCGCGCCGAGTCGCCGCTCGTCGCCCGCCTGCGGCGCATGCGCGTCGTCGCCGCCTGCGGCGGCATGCTCGCCGGCCTGTCGATCTTCCAGGGCGAGTTCGACTACGGCGTGCCGCAGTTCAGCCAGCTGTTCCACCCGCTGCTGATCGCCTTCGCCGCCGCCGTCGCGCTCGTGCTGGCGCGCACGCTGCTCGGCCGCGGCGGCGCGCTCACGGCGGTCGCCTTCTTCCTCGCGCTGCGCGGCGCGCTCGCGCTGCTGGTCGGGGTCGGATTCGGGGAGACGGTTCCGCACTTCCCGCTGTACGCCGCCGAGGCGCTGCTGGTGGAGCTGGCCGCGCTCGTCGTCGGCGCGAACGGGATCCGCTCGTTCCGCTTCGGCGCGCTCGCGGGCGCGCTGATCGCGACGCTCGGCGTGCTCGCCGAGCACGCCTGGAGCCACGTCTGGATGCCGCTGCCGTGGGCGGCGCAGGACCTGCCCGAGGCGATCGCGCTGGCGCTGCCGGTCGCGGTCGCGGGCGGCGTGCTCGGCACGTTCGTCGCGGGCGGCCTGCGGTTCGACGCCGCGCTCGCCGGGCGCCCGCGCGCCTGGCTCGCCGCCGGCGCGAGCCTGCTGACGGTCGCGGCCGTCGTCGCGTTCCTGCTGCCGAGCAGCGCGCCGACCGACGCGCGCGCGCGGATCGCGCTGCGGACGGTGCACCCCGGCAGCGGTCCCGACGACACCGGCCGCACCGTCGCGGCGACGATCCGCTTCGAGCCGCCGAGCGCGGTCGCGGACGCGCGCTGGCTGACCGTGACCGCCTGGCAGGGTGGCGGCAGACTCGTCGTCGACCGCCTGCGCGCGCTCGGCGACGGCGTCTACGCGACGACGCGGCCGATCCCGGTCGGAGGCTCCTGGAAGACGATGATCCGCATGAACCGCGGGCGCGACCTGGCGGCGATCCCGCTTGCGCTGCCGGCCGACGCCGCGATCCCGGTGCCATCAGTGCCCGCGCTCGCCGCCGCGACGCGCGCCTTCCAGCCCGACCAGCACGTGCTCCAGCGCGAGCGCAGACAGGACGTGCCGGGCTGGCTGTGGGGCGTCGCCGGGCTCGTCGTGCTGAGCATCACCTCGGCGCTGCTGCTCGTCTTGGGATGGGGGCTCGCGCGGCTCGCGCGGCGGGGCGCTCAGCAGGGCGCCGCGGCAGCCGCTTCGAGCCCCGTCGCGAGCGTGCGCACGAGGCGCGCGAACGACTCGTCGCGGTCGACCGGCGTGCCGAAGCCGCCCGCCGCCTCGAGCGTCACGTAGCCGTGCAGCGCGCTGCGGACCGTGCGCACGGCGTGGATCGCGTCGTCGTCCTCGATCCCCCAGCCGCCGACGATCGCCACGAGCACGCCGACGACCTCGGCCGCCGCCCGCTCGAGCTCGCCGTCACCCGGCGCGAGCGGGATCGCCGTCGCGGCGTAGGAGCCGGGGTGGGCGTGCGCGTACGCGCGATACGCGTCCGCGACCGCGACGAGCGCCTCGTCGCGCGCGCGCCCGACGGCGGCGCGCCGCAGCGCGTCGCCGAGCTCGCGCAGGCCCCGCAGCGCGATCGCGCGCAGCAGCGCCTCGCGGCCGGCGACGTGGTTGTAGAGCGACGGGGCCCGCACGCCGAGCGCGGACGAGACGCGCGCGAGCGTGACGGCGTCGAGGCCGTCCGCGTCGGCGACGCGGACGGCCTCCTCCACCACCTGCTCGGCGTCGAGCCCCTGACGCGGCACGGGGACTAGCTGTCGACCTTCGGCGCGTGCACGATCAGCTTCCTGATCGTCAGCTGCGGCGTGAAGCCGGTCTGGTCGCAGCGCTTCGCGAGCTTCGTGACCTTGCCGATCACCTTCACGCGGGCGCCGGCGGCGACGTCGGCGAGGTCGACTCTGCCGTCGGCGTTCTGGTCTTCGAGCCCGAGGACGACGCGCGCGTGGTCGAGCGTGTACGTCTTGGTCGTTCTCTTGTCGCCCTTGGCGGCCTTGTTGCCCTTCGTGACGTCGATCGTGACGTCGCCGCTGTAGGTCGGCTTCGAGCCGCCTCTGGCGGCGGCCGCGGCGTCGGCGACGAGCGTCTGGCTGACGAGCGTGCCGGCGGCGACGTAGGCGACCTTGTGCGGCGTGCACTTGTGCGATCTCGCCGACGGAGTCGGGTGATCGTCTCTTCCATGCGCCCATGCCGGGCTGGTGGCGAGCGCCGCGGCGCTGACGCCGATGAGGATGCTTCGCTTGATGCTCATGTCGCTGGAAACGCGCACCATGCGGGGAGGTTGGCCGCGTCCACTTCGGCGTGGACGCGGCCTGGCCGATCAGACGACCGTATAGGCGCAACTGCTGCTCGCGCTGTGACCGACGTTGTCGATCGCGGTGTGCTGCACCGAATACGTGCCGGCTCTGGAGCTGTCGAGCGAGATCGATCCCGTGCCCGCGGTCGCGAGGCCCGACTCGCCGTCTCTGTCCTTCCATCTGGCGCTGGTTCTGGCACCGATTCTCACCGCTCTCGCCGGACAGTCGAGCGTCGTCTCCGGCGCGTCGGCGTCGAGCTTGAAGACCGCCGTCGCCACGGCAGAGACGTTGCCGGCGAGATCCGCGACGCTGCCGCCGACGCCGTGGTTGCCACTCGTCGTGAGCGTCTGCGGCGCGGGGAGGCTCGCCGGGTCGACGCCGCTGCCCGCGCTGCCGTCGGCGAGCGGCGGATCGCCGTTGCCGGCGACGCTGACCGTGACGGCGTCGCGGTACCAGCCGCCGCGACCGGTGAAGTCCGGTGCGCGATCCGGTTGCAGCACCGGCGCGTTCGGAGCGGTCAGATCGATCCGCACGCTGTCGCCACCGGTGGCCGGGTGGCCGACGCCGTCGGTCGCCGTGCAGCTCACCGCGTGCCGGCCCTCGCCGGCGGCACTCACGTCGAGCGAGAGCGAGCCCGGGCTCGATGTCGGCACGAGCGCCTGCGGGGCGCCGTCGAGCGAGCAGTCGAGCGTCGCGATCGTCAGGTCGCTCGCCGTCGCGTGCGTCGAGCCGGGCGACGTGTCCCACCACCCATTGGCGCCGTTCGGCTGCTGCGAGAAGGCGATCGCGGGCGGCTTGCGGTCGACGGCGATCGGCCCGACGGGTCCCGCGGTCGCGCAGTTGCCGGCTCTGTCGCAGACCTGCCGCGTGCCGGTCCGCGCGCCCGCGTCCTCGTCGCCGTCGCCGACGCTCGTGGTGAGCGAGAACGACGCGTCGGCGGCATCGGCGAGTCCCGAGCCGTCGTCGCTCGCGGTGCAAGCGACCGAGACGTCGTCGGCGTGCCAGCCGGATGGCGGCGCGTCGCAGGCAACCACCGGGGCGGTTGCGTCCGCTGAGCCGAATCGCACGACGAGCGTCGTGTCGCCGTCGATCGACGTCGGCGGTGCGATCGTCTGCGCGCCATACCCGCTATCAGGCGGCGGCATCACCGACGCTGGCCCTGCCGTACCCGGCCGAGACCCGCTGAAGACTGTGAATCGCGCCTCCCCACTCGCATCCGTCACCCCCGACAGCAGCCCTGCACCACCAACCCCGTTCGCCGACATGTACGAGCCGAGCACGCCGCCCGAAGCCCAGTCCTCACGGTCAGAGAAGTACGAGGGCAGATCCACCCGCGCACCCACCACCGGCGCACCATCGCTCCCCAGCACCTGCACGGTCAAGGCCGACGTCCCCAACAACGTCACGTCGACCGTCCGATCCGCGACCACGTCGAACGGCTGCGTCCCGATCGAGAAACCCGCCGGCGCCAGCGGCGAATCCTCGCCCGTGATCCGATATCCCGCCAAGGAGTAGCGGCCGGGAGCCACCGCCAGCGCATATGACCCGTCAGCGTCCGTCACGACCTCCGGCGTGGAGCTCTCCGCCGAATACGCGTACATCCGCACGCCGGCGACCGGCGCCCCACCCGAATCGCGCAGCGCACCGCTCACATGCACCAGCGGCTGCATCTGCACCTCGACGGTGGCGTCGTCGTCGATGCGCGCAGGTGGCGTGAACGTCTGCTGCCCATACCCGCTGCCGTCCGGAGGCGTCACGGTCCCGGCTGCCTGACCGGACACGCGCGAACCGCGGAAGACCGCGAAGCGCACCTGCCCGTCCTCACCCGTCACACCGGAGAGGTCCCCCGCTTCCGAAGTCATCGCAGACATATACGAGCCCAACACGCCCCCCGAAGCCCAATCGTCGCGATCCGAGAAGTACGACGGCAGATCCACCCGCGCACCCACGACCGGCGCGCCATCGCTCCCCAGCACCCGCACCGTCACGACCGACACCGGCAACAAACCGACGTCGACGACGCGGTCGTCGTCCAGGTCGAACGGCTGCGTCGAAAACCCGAACGATGCGGGCACCGAGTCGCCCTCCCCCGACGTCCGATACCCCGCCATCGAATACCGGCCCGGCGCCGCGGCCAACGCATAGGACCCATCTGCACCCGTCACGACCTCTGACGACGCCCCGAGGTCCGAGTACAGGTACATCCGCACCCCGGAAACCGGTGCTCCACCCGAATCACGCACCGCGCCACTGACGTGAGCCAGTGGCCGGAGGTGCACGTCGACCGTCGCATCGTCGTCGACGGACGACGGTGGCGTGAGCGCCTGCCGTCCATACCCGCTGTCGTCCGGCGGCACGACCGACCCCGGGCCCGCCGTAGCCGGCCGTGACCCGCTGAAGACTGCGAATCGCACCTCTCCGCTCGCATCCGTCACGCCCGCCAGCACACCCGCACCATCACCTCCCGTCGCCACCATGTACGACCCGAACACGCCACCCGAGGCCCAGTCGTCGCGATCCGAGAAGTACGAAGGCAGATCCACCCGCGCACCCACCACCGGCGCACCGTCGCTTCCCAGGACCCGCACCGTCAACGTCGACGTCGCCAACAACGTCACATCGACCGTCCGATCCCCACTCACGTCGAACGGCTGCGTACCGAACGAGAACCCCGCCGGCTCCGCCGGCTCCTCTCCCGACATGCGATACCCGGCGAGCGAGTACCGCCCGGGAGCGACCACCAAGGAGTACGACCCGTCGACTTCGGTCACGACCTCCGCCGAGCCGCCAACGTCGGAGTACACGTACATCCGCGTCTGGGCGATCGGCACCCCCCGGGAGTCGCGCACCACGCCGGAGATCCGCGCCAGTCCACCGGGCACCAGCACGACGTCGAGCTTCCGCGTGACGTCGACCCGCACGTCGCGGACGACCGCGGGAGAGAACTCGCTCTCCGCTCCCGGCTCGAACCGGACGTCGTATCTGCCCGCCGGGACGATCGCGGAGTAGCCGCCGTCGAGGCCCGTCGTGACGAGCGCGACGACAGCCTGGCTCTCCACGTCGACGACCGTCACGGACGCGCCGACGTCAGGCGCCGGCGACTGTCCCACCGCCTGATGGGACACGCTGCCGAACAGGGTCGCAGCGGAGGCGCTCGTCGTCCCGAGCGTGAGCAACGCGAGCACGAGGGCGAGAGTCAGCGGTCCGCGCCGGTGACGTCCCGACGTGGTCCCCAGCAGCGGCGCAGTCCCCATGTGGCCTCCCGATGGCCTCGACGACGGTCGGGCGCCACGTTACTGCGCTTTCCCGGTGCATCGCGTCAACGCGCTGTGAGCGGCGTCCGTCACCGTCAGAACGGCTACATTGGCGCATGTCACGTTTCTCGACGTGGCCGAACCCCTGCTCTGACAAGGAATCCGTCGCATGGCATCCACGATCGAACTGCCCGAGGCCGCCGGCGAGAGCGCCTTCTCGCTCGAGCTCAACCAAGACCAGAAGGACGTGCGCGACTGGGTGCACGGCTTCGCGAGAGACGTCGTGCGCCCCGCCGCGTCGGAGTGGGACGAGCGCGAGGAGACGCCCTGGCCGATCATCCAGGAGGCCGCGAAGATCGGCCTCTACGGCTTCGAGGGGCTCGCGCAGTTCTTCGCCGACCCGACCGGCCTGTCGCTGCCGATCGTCAACGAGGAGCTGTTCTGGGGCGACGCCGGCATCGGCATGGCGATCATGGGCTCCGGCCTCGCCGCCGCCGGCATCTTCGCCAACGGCACCGGCGAGCAGATCGGCGAGTGGATCCCGCAGTGCTTCGGCACCGCCGAGGAGCCGAAGATCGCCGCCTTCTGCGTCTCCGAGCCGGACGCCGGAAGCGACGTGTCGGCACTGCGCACGCGCGCGAAGTACGACGAGGCGAAGGACGAGTGGATCCTCAACGGCCAGAAGGCGTGGGCGACGAACGGCGGCATCGCGAACGTCCACGTGATCGTCGCCTCCGTCGACCCCGAGCTCGGCTCGCGCGGACAGGCGTCGTTCGTGATCCCGCCGAACACGCCCGGCCTCGAGATGGGCACGAAGCTCAAGAAGCACGGCCTGCGCGCCTCGCACACGGCCGACGTGTTCCTCGACGACTGCCGCATCCCCGGCTCGTGCCTGCTCGGCGGCAGAGAGAAGCTCGACGAGCGGCTCGCGCGCGCCCGCGAAGGCAGAAAGTCGCGCGGGCAGGCGGCGATGGCGACGTTCGAGGCATCGCGCCCGACCGTCGGCGCGCAGGCGCTCGGGATCGCGCGCGCCGCCTACGAGTACGCGCTCGGCTACGCGAGAGAGCGCGTCCAGTTCGGCAAGCCGATCATCGAGAACCAGGCGATCGCGTTCACCCTCGCCGACATGAAGATGGAGATCGACGCCGCCCGCCTGCTCGTGTGGCGCGCCTCGTGGATGGGCCGCAACCAGAAGCCGTTCCTCAACGCCGAGGGCTCGATGTCGAAGTTGAAGGCCGGCGAGGTCGCCGTCTGGGCGACCGAGAGAGCGATCCAGATCCTCGGCGGCAACGGCTACACGCGCGAGTTCCCCGTCGAGCGGATGCACCGCGACGCGAAGATCTACACGATCTTCGAGGGCACCTCCGAGATCCAGCGCCTCGTCATCTCGCGCGCGATCTCGGGCATGCAGATCAGATAGCGCCGCGAACGCGCGGGCGGCCGTACGGCGCCGCCCGCGACGATCGCGCCCGCACGCCCGACGGTTGCGCGCACGGCCGCGCGTGACTACGCTCGCCAGGCATCTCGGTGTGTCGACTCGGGGGAGCGGATGCACGCATACTGGCGGCCGCCGGCGCCGGCGCGCGCAGTCCTCGCGTTCGGGCTGCTGGCGTTCGTCGCCGGGCTCTTCGCGGTGCTGTCGCAGCGCGCGCAGCGACTCGCGGGGACGAACGACGTGAGCGCCACGACGGTGCTCACGCAGCGCGTCGACAGCCTGCGCATCTGCCAGGCCGACGAGCTGCTGCCGGCCGACGCCGACGTCGTGCGCATCGCGATGCAGCCGGCGACCCCGGACGGAGGGCCGCCGCTGCGGATCACGTGGCACGACCCCGACGGGCGCGTGCTCGCGCACGGCTCGCTGAGCGCCGGCTGGCGCGCTCCGGCGCCACCGGTCCCGCTGCGGCGGGCGATCGCGATCGCGAGCGACGTGCGCGGCCGTCTGTGCCTCGTGTTCGGTCGCGCCGGCGAGGCCGTGCTGCTCGGCGACACCAGCGCGGCCGCGCAGGGCGGCATGGCGAGCCCGCGCGGGCTGGACGGCCGCATACGCGTCGAGTACCTGCGCGCCGGTCGCGAGACGTGGTGGTCGGTGGCGCCGGCCGTGACGGCGCGCATGGGTCGCGGTCGCGCGTTCGACGGGGCCTGGGCCGCGCTGCTCGTCGTCCTGCTCGCGATCGGGGTCGTCGGCGTCGTGATCGCGCTCCTGCGGACGGCGCGGTGAGGCTCGCGGTGCCGCGCGCCGGGTTGCTGTGCGCGCTCGTGGCGACGCTCGGGGCGGCGGCATGGTCGCTGATCCTGCCGCCGTTCCAGGTGCCCGACGAGATCGCGCACTATGCGTACGTCGAGTACGTCGTGCAGGCCAGGCGGCTGCCGCCGGAAGGGCCGCCCGAGCCGTTCCGGCTCGACCTCTCGGCCGACCTGCGAGCGGTCTACCGCGCCGTACAGGCGGAAGAAGTGGCGGGCAAGCCCGAGAACAAGGGCGTGTGGTCGCCGCTCGAGCAGCAGGCGCTCGAGCGCCACGAGCACACGGACGCGGACCGCGACGCGGCCGGCTACTCGTACTCGGCGACGCCGCAGCCGCCGCTCTACTACCTGCTCGAGAGCGTCCCGTACGTCGCGGCGTCGCGCGGCACGGCGCTGCAGCGACTGGCGCTCATGCGACTCGTGTCGGCGCTGCTCGCGGGCGTCACGGCGCTGTGCACGTTCCTGTTCCTGCGCGAGGCGCTGCCGGCGGCGCCGATCGCCTGGAGCGTCGGTGCGCTCGGCGTCGCGCTGCAGCCGATGTTCCTCAGCGCCAGCAGCGGCGTGAACCCGGACGCGCTGCTGTTCGCTGCGTCCGCCGCGCTGTTCGCCTGCATGGCCCGCGTGATGCGACGGGGACTCGACCGGCCCCGAGCGCTCGCGCTCGGCGCCGCGGTCGCGGTCGGCTGTCTCGGCAAGCTGACGTTCGTCGGGCTGCTGCCGGGCGTCTGCCTCGGCCTGCTGCTCGCCCTGCGGCGCACCGACCCGCGCCGGCGGCCGCTGCGCCTGCTCGCGCTCGCGCTCGGCGTCGCGGCGCTTCCGGTCGCGGCGGGGATGGCCTTGAACGTGCTGTGGGACCGGCCGGCGGTGGGGCTCGTGTCGAACAACGCCGGCGCGCTCGCCGGCGTTTCGCTCGGGGATCGGCTCAGCTACGTGTGGCAGTTCTACCTCCCTCCGCTGCCCGGTATGACGCGACTGCTGACCTACGACGCGTCCGGCGAATGGCTGCACGACTTCGTCGGAGCGTTCGGCATCTTCGACACGAGGTTCGGGCCCGGCGTCACGCGCACCGCGACGATCGTGCTGGCGGCGATCGGCCTGCTGGCGCTGGCGGGCCTCTGGCGCGCTCGCGGCGCGCTGCGAACGCGCGCTCCCGAGCTCGCCGTCTACGCCACGATGGCGCTCGGCCTGCTGACGCTCGTCGCGCTGCAGTCGCTCGCGCTCGACCGCCTGTTCGGCGGCAGCGGCAGCGCCGCGCAGCTGCGCTACCTGCTGCCGCTGCTGCCCCTGTACGGCGCCCTGCTCGCGCTCGCCGCGCGCGCCGCCGGTCGGCGGCGGGCGGCGGTCGTCGGCACCGCGATCGTGCTGCTCGCCGTGGCGCACGCGGTGTTCGGCCAGCTGCTGGCGATCTCGCGCTACTACGCGTGAGCCGCGCGCCGATCGGACGGTATGATCGCGATCGTCGGCGCTCGGAGGCGCCGGCGGTTGCGACCGTACGCAGACCGGGGGAGTCATGGGGGGTCGTGCGCGACTGCCGATCGTCGCGATCGGATGCGTTCTGCTCGTCGTCGGCGTGGCGGCGGCGCTCACGCGCGCCGTGCCGGTCCGCACCGGCACGAACGACACGCTCGCGATCGCTGTGCTGGGCGGCTCGGTCGGCAGGCTCGACGTCTGCCAGGACGCCGAGCTGATCCCCGCCGGCACCGGCGCCGTCCGCGTCTCGCTGGAGACGACCGGCACGCCCGGGCCGGCGCTCGCGCTCGTCGCGACGAACGGTCGCACGACGGTCGCGCGCGGCAGGCTCGCGCGCGGCTGGAGCGGCAGCACGGCGACGATCCCGCTGCGGCCCGTCACGCGCGTGCAGCGCCCGGCGCGCATCTGCGTGACGATCGGCGCGTCCGCCAGCGTCAACGTCCGCGGCGAGTCGTCCGCCGAGCTGGACGCGGGCCCGTCGGCGACCGCGTCGGGCGCCGAACTGAGAGGTCGGCTGCGCTTCGAGTACCTGGAGCCCGCGCGCCGCAGCTGGTGGTCGCAGGCGGGCGCGATCGCGAGGCGGATGGGGCTCGGGCGCGCGCCCGCCGGCGTCGGGGTCGTGGTCGCGGCGCTCCTGCTGATGCTGTGCGCGGCGAGCCTGGCGACGTGGCAGCTGGTGCGCGGCGAGCGATGAGCGTACGCCGCATCCCCTCGGCGGCGTGGGCGTGCGCGCTCGTGGCCGTGCTCAACTGCCTCGCCTGGTCGCTGATCGTGCCCGCCTTCCAGGTCCCCGACGAGCCCGACCACTACGCCTACGTCGAGCAGCTCGCGACCGCCGGCCGGCCGCCGGCGAACGACGAGGCGGCGCGCTCGCTGTTCTCCACCTCCGAGCAGGCGGCGCTCGCCGGGCTCGGGGTCGAACGCGTGCGCTTTCACGAATACGTGCCGGCGCTCGCGACGCAGGCCGCGCACGACGAGCTGGTCGCGACGCTCGCGGCAAACCCGGAGCGCGGCGACGGCAACGGCGTCTCGCTCGCCGGCAGCCCGCAGCCGCCGCTCTACTACGCGCTCGAGCTCGTCCCGTACGCGGCCGGGAGCGCCGGCTCGCCGCTGCTGAGCCTGCAGCTGATGCGGCTGCTGTCGGCGCTGCTCGGCGGCGTCACCGTGCTGTGCGCGTTCCTGTTCCTGCGCGAAGCGCTGCCGGCGCATCCGTGGACGTGGACGGTCGGCGCGCTCGGCGTGGCGCTGCAGCCGCTGTTCGGCTTCATCTCGGGCGGCGTGAACCCGGACGCGCTGCTGTTCGCGCTCTCCGGCGCGCTGTTCCTGTGCCTCGCGCGCGGCTTCCGGCACGGCTTCACGCCGCGGCTCGCGCTCGCGACCGGCGCCGTGATGGCGCTCGGCCTGCTGACGAAGCTCAACTTCGCCGGGCTCGTGCCGGGCGCGGTCGCCGGCCTGCTCGTGCTCGGCCTGCGCGGCGAGCGCACGCGCACGCCGCGCGCGCTGCGGCTGCCCGCGCTCGCCGTCGGCGTCGCGGCCGTCCCGGCCGCGCTGATGGTGCTCGCGAACGTCGTGCTGTGGGACCGCGACCCGACCGGCGCGACGACCGGCGCGTTCAGACCGACCGACGGCGCCTCGCTCGGCGGGGCGCTCAGGTACGTCGTGAGGTTCTACGGCGGCGAACTGCGGGAGCTGTGGGTGAGGGGCTTCGTCGGCTGGTTCGGCTGGGTCGACACCGCCTTCCGCGACTGGGTCTACGACGTCGGGCTCGTCGTCCTGATCGCGGTGGCCCTGCTGGCGGTCGTCGGCGCCGTGCGCGCCCGCCGGTCGCTGCGCGCCCGCGTCGCGGAGCTGCTCGTGTACGCGGCGATGGCCGGCGGCGTGCTCGCGGTGATAGCCGCGAACTCGTACAACCTGTCGCTCCAGCACGCGGGCGGCGCCGGCCAGACGCGCTACCTGTTCCCGCTGCTCGCGCTGTACGCGGCGGTGCTCGCGCTGGCGGCGCGCGCCGGCGGCCGCCGCTGGATGCCGCTGATCGGCGTCGCGCTCGTGCTGCTCACGCTGGCGGACGACGTCTTCGGCCAGCTGCTCGTGATCGCGCGCTACTACGCGTAGCGGGCGGCGGCGATGAGGATCGCCGCCGCCCGCACGCTGCCTGCGGTCCCCGCCGTCTAGCCGACCAGCAGGTCGAACAGGTCGGTGTGGTCGTTCGTGCCGAGCACGTCGAGCGCGCCGGGGCCCTTGCCCCACACCGGCACGACCGCGCCGGTGTGCTGCTGGCTGGCCGGCGCCGCGCTCGGCGCTCTGCCGTCGCCGCCGAAGCCGGCGGTCCCGTACGTGAGCGTCAGCGTCTGGCCGTCCTTCGTCGTGAGGTTCGTCGAGTACCCGGTCGGCAGCCCGCCGCCGGTCGCGTCCTCGGAGACGATCTGGCTCGTGTGCGAGTGGTCGGCCGTGACGAGCACGAGCGTGTCCGGATGCGTGCGCTGGTAGTCGAGCGCGACGCCGATCGCGTCGTCGAACGCGACCGTCTCGCCCAGCTGCCCGCACGCGTTCGTCGCGTGGTCCTGCTTGTCGATCGAGGCGCCCTCCACCTGCAGGAAGAAGCCTCTTCTGCTCTCCAGCAGGGCGATCGCCTTGTCCGTCATCGCGGCGAGGCTCGGCTCGTTCGCGGGACGCTGGTCCTCCGTGCAGGCGACCGGCGCGTTGCCCTTGCCGAGCGACGCGGCCGGCCCTCTCCACTCGAGCGACATGTTGCCGGACGTGAAGAGCCCGAGGAGCGGTCTTCCGGCGGATCTGACGGCGGCGAGGCCCGCCGCGTCCGTGACGTACCGGTAGCCGAGCGACTGCGCCTGCTCGACGACCGTTCTGCCGTCGAACGGACCGCCGGCCACTCTCTGCTCGAAGCGGCCGCGGCCGCCGCCGAGCACGACGTCGACCTTGTGGTCGACCGTCTGCTCCGCGATCGAGCCGAGGCCGCCGGCGGCCTTCGTCTCGGTCGGGCAGTTGGCCATGTTGGCCGGGCCCTGGCAGCCGCGCAGCGACATGTGCGAGACCTGCACCGCGGGCGTCGCGTCGGTGATCTCCGCCGTCGAGACGTCGCCGACCGTCTTGCCGCGCGACTGCGCCCACTCGAGGGCGGTTCTGAGGTTCGCGCCGGGCACGTTCTCGGCGCTGCTCGGACCCTGCGAGATGCGCTCGTCGATCGTCTTCTCGCCCGTCGCCCACATCGTGCCGGTCGAGGCCGAGTCGGGATCGAAGTCGGGCAGGTACGGCGCGGCGGCGGCCGGCTTCACCGACCACGTCGTGTCGAAGCCGGTGAACGGCAGGCGGTCGACGTTCAGCGGCTGCTCGACGCCCTGGTAGTAGCGGGCGGCGGTGATCTCCTGCGTGCCCATGCCGTCGCCGATGAACAGGATCACGTTCTTCGGGCTGTGGTCGTGGAACGCGCTCTGCAGCTCGGCTGGGCTGGGTGCGCCGTGGTGGTGCGAGTGCCCGCTGAACCATCCGGTCGCGAGCGCGGTGCTGCCGCCGGCGGCCGCCACGACAGCCGTCGTCGTGAGCGCCGCCATCAGGCGATTGGCCTTCATCGAAGCTCCTTCTTGATGTCCGGGGGCCGGTCGCCGCGCACGCTACGAGCGCCCGCGCGGGCGCTCGTTGCGATCCGGTGGCGGAGTCGTGAAGGTCCTGAGACCGGCTGTCAGCTTGCCGGCGCGTCGAGCGCCGTGCAGGTCCCGGCGGTCGTCGTCGTGCCGTCGCCGGACGGCGGCGTTCCGGGCGCCTGGTCGCCCTGGAACGCGGTCGCATCGTCCGCCGCGAGCGCGTCCTCGTCGGGCGAGAGGCCGCTCAGCGCGAGCGTTCCGTCCGGCGCGGCGGTCGCCGTGACGGCGACGCGCTGCGCCGGCAGCAGCCTGGCGAGGTCGATCGTCGACGGGGCGCTCAGCGTGACCGCGAGCGGCGGTTGCGCATCGGGATCGAGCGCGAGCACGAGCGTGCGCGCCTGCGCGTCGGTCGACTGGACGAGGCCGGCCAGCTCCAGCGGCGGTGGGGGCGCGGCC
>DASVFS010000253.1:0-14954 GCA_036379915.1 Conexibacter sp.
CACGGGCGACAGCACGATCGTCCGCGGCGAGACGACCAACTCCTCGATCTGCTCCAGCAGCAGTCCGGCGGCCTGCCGGCCGATCTCGTACGGCGAGTTGCGCACGGTGGTGAGCGGTGGCCGGATCCGCTCGGCGAACGGCATGTCGTTGAAGCCGACGACCGACACGTCGCGCGGACACTCCAGCCCCGCCGCCCGCAGCGTGTCGATGCAGTCGACGGCGAGCAGGTCATTCGCCGCGACCACGGCCGTGAACGGCACGCCCACCGCGAGCAGCGCGCGCGTCGGCTCCACGCCGGCTCCCTCCGTGAACGACGTCGCGAACGCCTCGAGCCGCGGATCGAGCGCGAGGCCCGACGCCGCGAGCGCGGTCAGCAGGCCCTCGCGCCGGTCGAGCGCCGGCGACAGCGCCTGCGGCCCGCCGAGGTGCGCGATCCGCCGGTGCCCGCGCGCGACGAGGTGGGCGACGGCGAGCCCGGCGCCGCGGCGGTCGTCGGGCGTGACGGCGAAGGCGGCGACCGCGTCGACGCGACGGTTGACGAGCACGAGCGGCGTGCCGTCGGCGACGAGCTCGCGCACGAGCGCGCCGGCGGGCGGCGAGGGCGCGAAGATCAGGCCGTCGACCTGGCGCGCGGCGAGCGCGGCGAGGCTGCGGCGCTCGCGCTCGAGCTCCGACTCCGTGTTCGCGAGCAGCGCGGTGTAGCCGTGCGCGAGCAGGCGGTCCTCGATCCCGCGCACCATCGGCGGGAAGAAGGGGTTCGTGAGGTCGGGGATCAGCACGCCGACGCTGAACGAACGCGCCGAGCGCAGCCCGCTGGCGAGCCGATTGGCGCTGTAGCCGAGCTCCTGCGCCGCGCGTTCGACGCGCTCGACCGTCTCGTCGCTCAGCAGGTGGCGTCGCGACGGGTTGAGCGCGCGCGAGACGGTGCCGGCGTGCACGCCGGCGCGCTCCGCCACCTCGCGGACGGTCACCCGCGCGAGCCGCGGCGTCGTCGACATGGTGGGAGCCTAGGTGTGCGACGACCGTTTTGCAAACGCTTGCATGCCTCGGCGCCCGCGGCGCCGCCCTCCCGTTGTCCCGGCTCCAACCTTGACGGCCCGCCCAGGCTTGTGCAAACGTTCGCATCACTTCTGCCTCGACGCCTCGAAGGGACCTGCCATGCCGCCGACCGCGCCCACCGTCGACCTGCTCTCGCCCGCCGCCGGCGGCGACGGGACGCTCCGCCTGTTCGTCGGCGGCGAGTGGCGCGAGGCCGCCGACGGCGCGACGTTCGACTCGATCGCACCGGCGACCGGGCGGCCGTGGGCGACGGTGTCCGAGGCCGGGCCGGAGGACGTCGAGCGCGCGGTCGCCGCGGCGCGCGCGCAGATCGACGGCGGGCCGTGGAGCCGCGTCGGCCCGGCCGACCGCGCGCGCGTGCTGTGGCGGATCGCCGAGCTGGTCGACGCGAACCGCGAGGCGCTCGCGGAGATCGAGTCGCGCGACAACGGCAAGGCGATCCGCGAGACGCGCGCCGAGATCGCCAACGTCGTGCGCTGCTACGAGTACTTCGCCGGCGTCTGCCAGGCGCAGCGCGGGTCGGTCCTGCCGGACACCGGGCCGCAGTTCGTCTACACGCGCCGCGAGCCGGTCGGCGTCGTCGGCGCGATCACGCCGTGGAACTCGCCGCTCGTGATGCTCGCCTGGAAGCTGTGCCCGACGCTCGCCGGCGGCAACGCGCTCGTGCTCAAGCCGGCCGAGCTGACGTCGATCTCCGCGCTCGCGTTCGCCGGCCTGCTGCAGCAGGTCGAGCTGCTGCCGCCGGGCGTGGCGAACGTGCTGCCCGGCAAGGGCCGGCGCGCCGGCAACGCGATCGTTGAGCACCCCGGCGTCGACAAGGTCACGTTCACCGGCTCGACCGAGGTCGGCCAGACGATCGCGGCCGCCGCGTCGCAGACGCTGAAGCTCGTGACGTTCGAGCTGGGCGGCAAGTCGCCGAACGTGGTGTTCGCCGATGCGAACCTGGAGGAGGCCGTCAACCGCTCCGCGTTCGGGATCTTCTCCGCCGCCGGCCAGTCGTGCCAGGCCGCCTCGCGCATGCTCGTGCAGCGCTCGATCAAGGACGAGTTCCTCGAGCGGCTGATCGCGAAGGCGGAGGCGATCCGCATCGGCGATCCGCTCGACCCGGCGACGCAGATGGGCTCGCAGGTGTCGGCGAAGCAGCGCGAGACGATCGAGTCCTACGTCGCGCTCGGGCGCGAGCAGGTCGGCGAGCCGCTGACGGGCGGGCGTCGTCCGCAGCTCGACGGCGACGCCGCGGAGGGCTTCTTCTACACGCCGACGATCTTCGCGGTCGGCGACGGGTCGCCGCGCGTGTACCGGGAGGAGATCTTCGGCCCGGTCACGTGCGTGATCGAGTTCGACGACGAGGCCGACGCGCTCGCGAAGGCGAACGACACGCCGTACGGGCTGTCCGGCGCGGTCTGGACGGGCGACGTGCGGCGCGCGCACCGCGTCGCGGCGGGACTGCGCTGCGGCATGGTGTGGGTCAACACGTACCGCACGTGGAACCCGCTCGTCCCCTTCGGCGGCTACAAGATGTCGGGCTACGGGCGCGAGAACGGCATCGAGGTGATGGAGCACTACACGCAGACGAAGTCGGTGTGGGTCGACCTGCAGGAATCCCAGCCGGACTGGTATGGCGACTGAGCGAAACGCGCCCGCGGCCGACGGCGGCGGCGCGGCGGGCGCCCGGGCGCGCTGGCTCGTCGCCCCCGACTCGTTCAAGGGCACGTTCACGGCGTCCGAGGTGACCGCCGCGCTCGCCGACGGGCTGCGCGAGGGCGGCGCGATCGCCGACGTCTGCCCGGTCGCGGACGGCGGCGAGGGCACGCTCGCCGTGCTGCTCGAGGCGCTCGGCGGGACGCGCGTCCGGGCGCGTGCGCACGACCCGCTGGGCCGGCCGGTCGAGGCGTCCTACGGGCTGCTCGCCAACGGCCGCACCGCCATTGTGGAGACGGCGGAGGCGTCCGGGCTCGGGCGCGTCTCCGAGGACGAGCGCGACGCCGAGGCGGCGTCGTCGGCCGGCACCGGCGAGCTGATCGTCGCGGCCGCGCGCGCCGGCGCGCAGCGGATCCTCGTCGCCGTCGGCGGCAGCGCGACGACCGACGGCGGCGTCGGCGCGATCGCCGCGATCCACGAAGCCGGCGGGATCGACGGCGTCGAGCTCCAGGTGCTGTGCGACACGCGGGAGCCGTTCGAGCGCGCGGCCGAGGTGTTCGGCCCGCAGAAAGGCGCGGACGCGGCAGCGGTCGCGCGCCTGAGCGACCGCCTGCAGCGCCTCGCCGCCACCTTCCCGCGCGACCCCCGGGCCGTGGCGATGGGCGGCTGCGCCGGCGGCCTCTCGGGCGGCCTGTGGGCGTTCCTCGACGCGCAGCTGCGCTCCGGCGCCGACGCGGTGCTCGACGCGGTCGGCTTCGACGCGCGCGCCGCGGCGGCAGGCCGCGTCGTCACCGGCGAGGGCCGGCTCGACGCGCAGAGCGCCGCCGGCAAGCTCGTGAGCGTCGTCGCGCGGCGAGCGCACGCGGTCGGCGCCGCGACGTTCGCCGTCGTCGGCCAGGCGGCGCTCACGCCCGAGCAGGCGTGCACGCAGATCGGCCTCGCGGACGTGCTCGAGGCGAGCACGCTCGACGAGCTGCGCGCGGTGGGGGCGCGACTTGCGCGCAGGCGCTCCTAGCCCGCGCTGCGGATCGGGTCGGTCGACATCCCCGGGGGAAGCGTGCTCGCGGCGAAGCGGACGCCGACGGACACCGCGGCCTTGAGCACCTCCGCGGCGATCGACATCAGGTAGTCCATGACGACGACGGCCTCGGCGTCCGTGCCCTCATGGGCCCGCCGCTCGAGGTCTCTGATCCCCCTGCGCGTCGCATGGGCCATCTCCTTCGAGGTCACCGGCTTCTGCACGACGGCGAACGCCCCGTTCTCGCGCAGCTGCTTGCGGACCAGCGGGTTGCGCGCGTACGTGGTGGAGATCACAGGAGTCCGCTGGCTGCTCAACAGCGAGACGACGCGGAAGCCGGTCAGGTCCTGGACGATCTCGCGGAGATCCTGCACCGCTTCGGCATCCGCGATCTCCGCGAGGTCCTCGGGCCGGGCGTTCGGGTCTTCGGTGACGCGACGACCGTTCTCGGCGACGAAGCTCCCGTCGCGCGCGACCAGATTTCCGCCCTCCTCGATCAGCCGAATCTGCTGCTCGAGCGACAGTGCGAGGTCGACCACGACGACGTCATGCGAGTTCCCGTCGGCGAACCTCTCCAGACTGAGCCGCGCAAGCTCCTGGTCGAGCTTCTCCGGATCGCGCGCGAGCTCGTTCAGCCTCCGCAGCTCCGCGCCGCCCGGACACCACACGTCGAAGTGCGACGGGCGATACGGACCCCAGTCCTCCGGCAGGAGGTGGGCCAGCGCCCCGTGCTCGCCGAGGTGCGGGTCCGTGTTGCGAAACGCGCCCTCCCGCTCCTCGCTGGGCTCGAACGCCATGCGCCAGAGGTGCTTGCTCAGAAATTGCGTTATCGCCGCCGACGTGGCATCCGCGTCCTCGAGAACCAGAACCCGGAGCGGCATCAGACACTCGCTTGGCGCATTGGCACCGTCAAGGTACTTGAACGGTGAGGACCTCTGCGGCGCACCGCGCGCGCCATCACGGCACGTACATGCTGCCGCAGCGGGGCGCCGTGCCCGGAAGCGGCCAATGCTCCTGGTCGAGTCGGCCGAAGACGGCCTCCGCCTCCGCGCGCGTGGTCGCGTACACCGCCTCCTCCACCGGCGCGTCGAGCGGCTCGTGATCGAGGTGGCGCCCGAGCCGCTCGCACAGCTCGCGGTACGCGCGGGTGAACATCAGCGCGACGTGCCACATCTCGTCGACCTCGCGGGACGGCGCCCGCGCCGTGTCCGCCAGCGCGCAGACGGCCAGGAACTGCTTGAGCGCCTCGAAGCAGCGATCCGCCTGCTCCGGCGACGTGCCGCGGGCGACGGTGTACCGGCGGACGGCGCGCGGCTCGTTCCATGCCATCGCCGCGCGGACGATCTCCGCCCTGGACAGCGGCGCTCGAACGATGCTCATGATGCCTCCTGGATGTCGAATGTCTGCTGGTCGAATGCGCCGTCGACGTAGACGGGCACGCCGGCGGCGATCGTGTGGCGCACGCATCCGGTGAGCCAGACGCCCGCGATCGGCGAGTTGGCGCTGCGGCTCGCGAACGCGTCGACGTCCACGCGCCGGCGCTCGTCGGTCGCCACCACGCAGAGGTTCGCCGGCCGCCCCGGCGCGATCGGGCCGCCGTGCTCGCGGTAGCCGCCGATCCGCGCGGGCCGCGTGGACATCCGCTCGACGAGGTCGCCGAGCTCGAGCTCGAGTCCGGTCATGACCCACGGCAGCGCGGTCTCGAGCCCGATCACGCCGAAGCTCGCCTGCTCGAACGCGAGCGCCTTCGACGCGCGCGAGTGCGGCGCGTGATCCGTGACGACGACGTCCACCGTGCCGTCCGCCAGCGCGCGAACGGCCGCCTTGCGGTCCGCCTCGGTCCGCAGCGGCGGCTTCATCTTGCACAGCGCGCCGCCTGAGCGGAGCGCCTCGTCGGACAGCAGCAGGTGATGCGGAGCGATCTCCGCGGAGACGCGCGCGCCGCGCCGCTTCGCCGCCCGGATCAGCTCCAGCGACCTCGCGGTCGAGACCGCGAGCAGGTGGAGGCGGGCGTCGTGCGCCTCCGCGAGCGCGAGACTGCGCTCGACGACGGACTCCTCCGCCGCCGGCGGGATCCCGGCGAGCCCGAGCGACCGCGCCACCGCGCCGTCGTGCGCAACCCCGTCGCCGGCGATCGACTCGTCGAGGCAGTACGCCCCGAGCAGCACGCCGGCGCGCTCGGCCCGCCGGATCGCCTCCTCCATCGTCGCGTCGTCCGGGACACCGCGCGTCTCGTCGACGAGATAGCGCACGCCCGCCGCCGCGAGCGACTCGAACGCCGTGAGCGCGGTCCCCTCCATCCGCTCGGTGACGCAGCCCGCGATCCGCACGTCCACGCACGCACGCGCGGCAGCGCGCCGGACCTGCTCGACCAGCTCGACGCGATCGATCGGCGGCACGGTGTTCGGCATCACCGTGATGCAGGTGTATCCGCCGGCGGCGGCGGCACGCGCGGCCGAGGCGATCGACTCGACCGCCGGATCCCCGGGCTCGCGCACGTGCGTGTGCAAGTCGACGAGCCCCGGGATCACGACGCAGCCCGTCGCGTCGAGGACACGGCCGCCGCGCTCCGCGCTGCCGGCGGCCCGCACGATCCCGTCGCGGACGACGACGTCCTCCCGGCGCGCGCCGAGCTCGTCGCACACCGTCCCGCCGCGGATCACGAACGAGCCGCTCATGCCCCGCTCCCGCACGGGTCGACGACGCGCACGACCCCCCGGCCGGCGTCGACCTCGACGACGTCGCCGGTCCGCAAGCGCCGCGTCGCGTCGACGGTGCCGATGACGCAGGGGATGCCGAACTCCCGGCTGACGAGCGCAGCGTGACACAGCATGCCGCCCTCGTCGGTGACGATCGCGCCCGCCTTCTCCACGGCGAGCATGAGGCTCGGCATCGTCATGGTCGTCACGAGCACCTCGCCAGTCCGCATCGCGAGCATGTCCTCCTCGGATCGGACCAGCCGCACGGATCCGCGCGCGCTGCCGGGGCAGGCGGTGACGCCCTCGAGCAGCCCGTCCTGCGCGGCCGGCGTGCGCGTCGCTGCCGTGCCGGCGGACGCGATCGGGGCGATCCACTCAAGCTCGCCGGCCGATGCACGGAACGCGAAGCCGCGCGCGCGGTCGGTCGCCAGCGCCGCGAGGTCGCCGCGATCGCGACCGTCGAGCCCGTCCAGCAGCTCGCGCCAGGCCAGCTGGATCGCAGCGTCGTGGCCCGACAGCTCGAGCGCGTGCGCCGCGTCGTCGACGACCTGCCACATGCGCTCATGCGCGATGAAGAAGACGTCCAGGCGATGGCTGCGCAGGTGCATGTAGCTGCTCACGACGTCGGCGAGCCGCCGCGCCTCGTCGTCGCCGCCGAGCCGCGCGATCGCGCGCTCCCGCTCCGCGAGCGCGCGATCGCGCTTGACGGCGATCGCGGCGAGCTGCCCGGCGCAGTCGCGCGCGAGGATGTTCTGAAGCCGCAGGACGACGTCCCCGGCGCTGACCGGCTGCCCGGCGTAGTACATGCGACCCATCCACGCGAACCGCCGCTCGTAGGCGAGCACGCGGTCCCAGATCGCCGCGTGACCGCCCGCGATGCGGACGATCAGGTCGGCGGGGTGGCCGTCGATCCAGCTCGACCAGTCGCTCACGCTGCGCTGGACCTCCGCCCCGAGCTCGAGCAGCTCGGTGAGGTTGAGGACCTCGTGCGTCGGCTCCAGCGCCAGTCTCAGCGCCGCCGACGCCGCGGCGGCGTCCGCGGGACGTCCGCCGAGGCGCGACGAGACGACCTCGTGCAGGACGTCCTCCAGCTCGAACTGGGTGAGGATCAGCGTCTGCAGGAACGTCGCGTGCGCGATCGCGCCGGCGAAGTAGGGCTCCAGCGTGCGGCGGAGGTCGCCCGCGCCGGCCTCGGCGCCGAGCTCTTCGACGACGGCGAGCAGCCGATCGCACGAGGCGAGGCATCGCTGCGCGTACGTCTCGAAGAACGCGAGGCCCTCCGCGTGCCGCCGCGCGCCGATGACGGCACGTGCTGTCGTGAGCTCGTCGCGCGCGTACTGGAGCGCGATGCCATCCCGGCGGATCGCGTCGAAGCCGACGGGGAGGCCGGTCTCGGTCTCGATGCGCCGGCGCTCCTGGCCGCTCACCAGGAAGCTGAGGAACAGCGGCGTGTGCTGACGGGCGACGGCGGTCACCCACGGCTCGGAGCGGTCAGCGTCCGCCATCGCGGGCCCCCTCCGCAACGACCAGCGCCGTGATCGGACGCGCCTGCAGCACGTGCACCGCATCGCCCGCGATCGCCCACTCCATGTCGACCGGGAACCCCAGCTCCGCCTCGCACCGGCGCGCCGCGCCGGCGACCGCGCGCAGCTGCGGCTCGGTGAGCGCGGGCGCCTCGCGCAGCGCCGCCGGGACCGGCACGCGCGTGACCCCGCCGGCGGCGAGCACGACCATGTGGCGCTTCGTTCCGGTGCGCGCCGACAGCACGCGGTCGCACGCGTCGAGCACCAGCTCGTCGGGCGTGATCTCGCCGCTCACGATCGCGTCGCCGAGGCCGTAGGAGGCGTTCACGACGACCTCGCTCGCGCCGGTCGTCGGATTCGCCGTGAACGCCACCCCGGAGCGCTCGGCGGCGACCATCTCCTGGATCAGGACCGCGACCCCTCCCTCGCCGCCGCTGGCGCCCGCGGCCCGCCGGTACGCCGCGACGCGCGCGGAAGAGCCGGATCGCGCGCACTGCGCCACGGCCGCCACGAGCGCCTCGGGCGTCGAGACGCCGAGGATCGTCTCGTACTGGCCGGCGTAGGACCGGTCGCGCGAGTCCTCCTCCAACGCCGAGGATCGCACCGCAAACGCCGCGGCCGAGAACGGCCCGGCGCGTTGCTCGATGCGAGCGCGCACGAGCCGCTCCACCGCTCGGGCTTCAGCCGCGTGCGGGTCGCAGAGGGCGTCCGCCGCAGCCGGCGTGAGCACGAAGCCCCATGGGACCGACCCCGGCATGCGCGTGAACAGCCGGGACAGCACCGCCGCCTTCGGCCCGACGGACGCGGCGTCGCGACACTCCGCATCGTCGAGGCCAAGCACCGCTCGGGCGACAGCTGCAGCCATGGCCCATTCCGCGTCAGCGCGACGCGCTGCCCTCCGCATCGGCGGGCAGCAGGTCTCCGAGCGTCTCCTCGATCTCCGAGCGACTGGCGGCGAGACGAGCCGCGAGACGTTGCGACGCCACGTCCTGCGCGAACGCGCGGAACTCGTCGTTGTCGACCACGCTCGATCCGATGTACGCACGCAAGGCGTCCCGGATCACGTCGGCCGTCCCTCGCTCCGTGAGGCTTCCGAGCTTCTGCACGAGCAGCAGCAGGTCGTCGTCCAGTCGAACAGTGGTCGTCTTCAACTCGAGTTCCTTCTCCGTAGGTCTGGGGAACCGCTCACTCATTTGGTTTGCTGAAAGCTAGCACCATCTTACCATTCTGTAAAGCGAATACAATAGGCGAACACAACATGACGACCACCATGGTTGCTCATTGACAAGCGACCACAGTGGTCGTACGCTCGATCCCATGGCCCAAATCCCCGCCATCCTTCTCGAGGAGACCCGCCTCGCGAAGTTCGTCGCCAACGGCGCGCTCACGGAGGAGCAGGCCGTCATCCTCGGCCGCCTGAGCCCCGAGCAGATCGACTGGTCGGCCGCCCCGCCCCTGCGTGCCGTCCCCGAGCACACGCGCTTCGCGGTCGAGCGCGCGCTCGTCAGCGCCTTCGACTTCAGGGCGCGCGCCAGGCAACGCGCCTGAGGCTCGTCACGCCGCTCTGCTGGAGCGCCAGCTGGAGAGCAAGCGCGACCGGGACCAGGATTGCTCGTAGTTGCGTTTTTTTCGAATTCTTCTACACTCCGGGCATGGCAACGTCACGAGCATCGCGCGTCACCGATGCCGAGCGACTGCGCGAACAGGCGCAGCGTCTCGCGGACGCCGCCAGCAGCGCACGAGCCGGGAAGGCACCCACCATCGCCGCCCTCGGGCTCGACGACGTCGTGCTTCCACCTAGCGTGCTCGAAGCCGCGGCGGAGGTCCTGCGCGAGCAGGCGCAAGGCCGCGAGTCGGACATCGTCGTCGTGCGTGAGACGCTCTCCACGCAGCAAGCCGCCGATCTCCTCGGCGTCTCGCGCCCGCACCTGACGATGCTGCTCGACCGCGACCGCATCCCCTACCAGACAACCGCGGGCGGACATCGACGAATCCGCCGCTCCGACATCGAGGACTACCACGAGCGCCAGGCGCTCGCGCACGCCGCGATGCGCGAGTCGATGCGCAGCGCCGACGAGCTCGCCGACGACGAGTAGCGGCCGCAACGTCTCGTACCGTCCCGCGGGTGCCAATCCCGCGAGCCATCATCGACGCCGATGTCCTCTATCGACGCCACCCACGCAACCTGCTCGTCTGGCACGCCCTCGCCGGCCTCTTCGAGCTGCACTGGTCCACGCGCATCCTCGACGAGACCAGACGCCACCTCGTCGAGCGCAACGTCACGAAGTTCAGTGAGGCTCGCGCGGAGGCCGTCGACCGCACCCTCAGACGTGTCACCGACGCGCTCGAACAGGCCCGCTCCGGAAGCCTCATCCCCGAGGCCGAGGTCGTCGTGCATGAGCCGCGCATGCTCAACGACCCCAAGGACCGCCACGTCCTCGCCGCCGCGGTCGCCGTCGGCGCAACCGTCGTGATCACGACGAACGTTCGTGACTTCGCCATCGACGACGGGGCACGGTTCCGCATCGCTCCGCAAACACCCGACGACTTCCTAACGTCGCTCCTCGACGACGCCACCGTCGACCCAGCCGTGGCAGCGCTCCGTGACCATGCGAGCTTCCACGGCTGGACGGTTGCGACGCTACTCGAACTCCTTGCGACTGGGACGCCCGAACGGCCTGCGATCGCGCCCACATATGCGGCGCGAATTCAAGAGCTGATCGGCAGAGCGTGACATGCTCCGATCGGCAAGTCCGTGCGCGTCGCTCGCGCTCGCCGTCGCGCCCAACCGCGCGCTCTGCGCGCTAAGCGTCCTCCCTGCGGGGCGCCGGCATCCCGCTCGGCGCGCGGCTGAAGGAACCACCATTCGCCCTTGCTGGGCAGAGGCTCGTAGTCAACCGACAGCTTGACCGCGAACAACGCGTCGTACGGCTCCTTCATGACGCCCATCACAGTTCGCTCACGATGGGGTTCCGACCGGAGCGTGCGAACCTGGATGCGTAGGCCATCCCTCGCCACGAGGTCGTAGCCAGGCTCGTTGGCATTTGCCGCCAACGGGACGCCGTAGTACCGCGCCGCAAGCGCCTCACCGATGTCAGCTACCAGCCTGCGCCAGCGCACGACGCCCAGCGCGATGAGATCGTCGATCGCCTCCCGCCTGTCTCGCTCGGCCGCGCACAACCGCGCCATCGCGTCGGCGATGCGGTCGCTCATCGTCGGGCACGACACTTGGTGCACCAGAACGTGCCGCCACCACCGATCGGACCGTCGTCCGGGATGCGCTCCCATTGGTGCCGACAGATGTACTCGCGCAAGCGCTCGCGGAGCTCGTCGCGGTTTTGAGCCGACCGCAGCCACTTCGCGGCCGCGCCGATGAGCAGCACAGTCAAGCCGGTCGCAACACCCTCAAGCACGC
Source organism: Conexibacter sp. (assembly GCA_036379915.1). Taxonomy (GTDB): domain Bacteria; phylum Actinomycetota; class Thermoleophilia; order Solirubrobacterales; family Solirubrobacteraceae; genus Conexibacter. The sequence goes on from DASVFS010000253.1 coordinate 11,357, forward strand.
CGACACCGTAGCCAGCGGCACGCTGTGAGGCGGAGCCTCGGGTCCGTACGGGGTCCGCGGCTCGTGTTCGCCACATCCCCCAAAGGCGAAACCCGCTGCGCTGCTGCGGATTTCGGAGCGCGCCCCAGAGGATTCGAACCTCTGACCTTCGGTTCCGTAGACCGACGCTCTATCCAGCTGAGCTAGGGGCGCAGGGCGACGAGGGATTGTAGCTGCTGACCGGAGGGTTGGCCCTGGCGCCGGCGGTGAGCGACGCGAGATGATCGCCTGCGTGATCGCGTGGGCGTTCCCGGGGCAGGGGTCGCAGCGGGCCCGCATGGGGGCGCAGCTGCCGCCGTTCGGCGCGCTCGCCGAGCGGGCGCGGCGGGCCGTGGGGATCGAGCTCGTGCAGCGCTGCGTGCACGATCCCGACCCCGCCTGGCCGCCCGACGAGCTCCAGCAGGCGATCTTCGTCACGACCCGCGCGGCGGCCGCCGCCGCGCACGACGAGCGCCGCGCTCCCCCGCACGCCGTCGTCGGGCACAGTCTCGGCGAGTACGCCGCGCTCGTCGAGGCGGGCGCGCTCGATTACGACGCCGCCCTCCAGCTGGTCGATGTGCGCGGCCGCGCGATGGCGGCGGCCGGCGCGGATCCGCCGGGGGCGATGGCGGCCGTCGTCGGGCTCTCCCCTGACGCCGTCGAGGCGACCTGCGCACCGCTCGGCGACGTCTGGGTCGCGAACGTCAACAGCCCGCGCCAGACCGTCGTCTCGGGCACGCGCGAGGCGGTCGCAGCCGCGACCGAGCAGCTGCAAGCAGCCGGCGCGCAGCTGGTGGTCCCCCTCCCCATCACCATCGCCTGCCACACCCCGCTGATGGCGCCGGCCGCCGAGCGCCTGCGCGCGGCGCTCGCCACCACCACCCTCCACCCGCCCCGCATCCCCGTCTACTCATGCGTCGACGCGACGCCCAAGCACGACCCGGACGACATCGTGCGGGCGCTCGTCGACGGCGTCACACGGCCCGTGCGGTTCGCCGCCACCGTCGCGCGCATGCGCGCGGACGGCGTGACGGACGTCGTCGAGATCGGCCCCGGCAACGTCCTGCGCGGGCTGCTGCGCGACAACGGACCGACCGGGAAGTAGTCTTGGCTCAGTCGGGGGACGAAGGATCGGGGGATCGATGAGGCGACTCGATGCGGACGTCGCGATCGTCGGCGGCGGCCTCGCGGGGCTGACGGCGGCGCGCGAGCTGGAGCGGCGCGGGATCGCGACCGTCGTGCTGGAGGCGCGCGACCGCGTCGGCGGGCGCGTGCTCAGCCACCGCGTGAGCGACGGCGTCGCGATCGACCAGGGCGGGCAGTTCGTCGGCCCGCCGCGCGAGGGGCCGTGGCTGATGGACGAGCTGTGCCGCGAGCACGGCATCGAGCGCTTCCCGATCCACGAGCGCGGCGACAAGCTCGTGCTGCTCGGCAGCCGCCGCGTGCGCTACCGCGGCCTCGCCCCGAGCTGGCCGCCGCACGCGGCCGTCGACCTCGTGCGCGCGAAGGACGCGCTCGAGCGGCTCGCGCGCAGCTTCCCGGCCGGCGAGCCGTGGCGCGCGCCCGACGCCGCGACGCTCGACGGCCAGACCTACGCGAGCTGGATCGAGCGCAACGTGCGCACGCGCCGGAGCCGCGCGCTGCTGCGGCTCGCGACCGAAACGCTCTACGCCGCCGAACCGGAGGAGCTGTCGCTGCTGCACGCGCTCGCCTACGTGCGCAGCGCCGGCCGCGGCCACCTCACCCACCTCGCGCGCGTCGGTCGCGGCCACCAGCAGGAACAGCTGCGCGGCGGCGCGCAGGCGCTGCCGCTGGCGCTCGCCGTCGCGCTCGGCGAGCGGGTCCGCCTGAGCACGCCGATCCGCCGGATCGCCGTCCGCGGCGACACGACGACGCTCACCGGCCCAACCGCGACCGTCGTCTGCCGCCGCGCGATCGTCGCGCTCCCGCCCGCGCTCGCCGCCCGCCTCGAGCTCGACCCGCCGCTGCCGGGCGACCGCGACCGCGCGAGGCTCGCGTTCGCCGGCGGCGCGGTCATCACCGCCTCGCTCGTCTACGCCGACCCGTTCTGGCGCGCCCAGGGCCTGAGCGGCTATGCCGCCACCTCGCACGGCCCCGTCCGCGGCGTGCTCGACACCTCGCCGCCGCGAGCGACCGCGCGCGCCGGCGTGCTGCAGGCGTTCGTCGTCGCCGGCAGCGCCCGCGCGCTCGCGCGGCTGCCGGAGCGGGATCGCCGCCGCGCGATCCTCGGCGGCCTCGCGGAGCTGTTCGGCGACGCCGCCCGCAGGCCGGAGCGGTACTTCGAGAAGGACTGGACGGCGGACCCGTGGACGCGCGGCTGCTACCACGGCATCGGCGCGCCGCGCGCCTGGCTCGCGCACGGCCCGCGGCTGCGCGAGCCGGCCGGTCCGGTCCACTGGGCCGGCAGCGAGACGGCCACCTGGGGTCTCGGCACGATGGAAGGCGCGATCGACTCCGGCCGTCGCGCCGCGCGCGAGGTCGCCGCCGCGCTCCGTCGCGCGGAGCAGCCGCCCGCGCACCTCGCCGAGGCGGCCTAGCCGACGTCGGCCGCGCCGCCCAGCAGCTCCGCCGCCGCGCGCTCGCCCGACAGCAGCGCCCCGCTCATCGACGCCATCCCGACCGCCGCCGTCTCCGTCCCGGCCCAGTGCAGCGGCCCGATCGGCGCGCGCAGCGCCCGCCCGAGCGTGCTCCACGCGCCCGGCGCGCCGTAGCCGCCATGCCCGCCGCGCGTCCACGGGTCGCTCGTCCAGTCGTGCTCGACGACCGCGTCCGGACGCCAGGCCGCCGTCCCGAACAGCTCGGCGAGCGCGCCCAACACGACGCGCCGCCGCACCGCCGCGTCCATCCCGCCGAGCGCCACCGCCGCGCGCCCGACCGCGTAGGCGGCGAGCGCGCCGGGGCGCCCGCCGGGCGGCGACTCGTCGAGCACGACGCGCACCGCGCCGTCGGTCGCCGCCTGGCCGCACAGGCCGTCCGCGCGCCAGAACGGCTCGGCGTAGAGCGCCACGAGCTTGAGCGCCTGGCCGTGCGGCATCCGCTGCGCGAGCTGGTCGCGCGCCGGCACGAGCGGCTCCCAGCGGATGCGCGCGGCGAGCGCCGGCGACATGGCCACGACCGCGACGCGCGCGCGTACGCACACGGTCCGCCCCAGCGCCTCGACCCCCACGGACGACCAGCGCAGCAGCTCGACCGGCTCGCCGCAGCGCACCTCCCCGGCGTGCGCCGCGAGCAGCTCGGCGAGCCGTTGCGGCCCGCCCCGCAGGCGGTGGCTCTGCGCGCCGCCGCCCGTCTCCGTCATCGCGCCGAAGCTGCCGTTGGCGGCGAGGAAGGCGGCCGCGTGCAGGCGCGACACCTCGCCGACGTCGGCGGCGAACAGCGGCTCGGCGGCGAGCCGCAGCAGCCTGCGACCGGTGCGCGTCAGCAGCGTCCGGTCGGCCCAGGCGCCGAGCGTCTCGCGGTCGATCCGCCGCGCGCCCGCCGCCGACCACGGAGCCGCGGCGCCGACCCGCGCGGCGAGCCGGTCGAGGCGGCGGCGCGCGAGCAGGAACTCGAGCGCGCC
>DASVFS010000254.1:0-4196 GCA_036379915.1 Conexibacter sp.
CTGGCGCACGAGCGTGAGCGCGGTGCGGTCGCCGGCGCGCAGCTGGGCGGCGACGTCGTGCACGTCGGCCGCCGGCTGCCCCGCGGCGGTGAGCTCCTGCGCGAGCGCCGGGCCGCCGGCGATCGCCTCGAGGCAGCCGCGGTTCCCGCACGCGCACACGACGTCGCCGCCGCGCGGCGCGCGCACGTGGCCGAGCTCGCCGGCGGCGCCGTGCGCGCCGCGGTGCAGCTCCCCGGCCACGACGCTCCCGCAGCCGATCCCCGTGCCCGCCTTCACGAACAGCAGGTGCTCGGTGTCGCGCCAGTTGAGGCGGTGCTCGCCGAGCGCCATCACGTTCACGTCGTTGTCGACCAGCACCGGCGCGCCGAGCGCCTCGCGCAGCCGCTCGGCGACCGGGACGTCGCCCCAGCCGGGGATCGTCGGCTGGTTGGCCGGGCGGCCGCTGCCCGGCGAGACCGGCGCCGGCAGCCCGACGCCGACGCCGCGCACGTCCCTGCGCCTGCGCCCCGCCTCTCTCAGCAGCGCGTCGAAGCGCTCGACCAGCCACGGCAGCAGCACGTCGGGCCCGTCGGCGATCGCGATCTGCTCGATCGACTCGGTCAGCACCGTCGCCTCCAGGTCGGCGACCGCGACGTGGCAGCGGGTCGCGCCGATCTCGGCCGCCAGCACGACGCCGAGGCCGGCGTTGAAGGCGAGCACGGTCGGCGGCCGCCCGCCGGTCGAGGCGCTCGTCTCGCCCGCCACCAGCAGGCCCTCGGCGAGCAGCGCGTCGACACGCTGCGAGACGGTCGAGCGCGCCAGCCCGGTCAGCTCGACCAGCTCGGCGCGCGTCGTCGCACGGCCCTCGCGGACCAGTCGCAGCATCGTCCCCGGGCCGGAGACGGGCGCTGAGCTGTCGATCACGTCGCGCACGATCGTGCGCGGGAGCTTAGGACCTCCGGTCTCGATCGGCGCTCAGATCGGTCGCCACGCGTCCCCCGCGGCGAGCAGCGACGCGGCCGGCGGCGGGCCCTGCGAGCCGGCCGGGTAGTCGACCGGCAGGCTGCGGTCGACCGACCAGCGGTGCACGATCGGGTCGCAGATGCGCCACTGCGCTTCGATCTCGTCGTCGCGCGTGAACAGCGTCGCGTCGCCGCGCATCGCCTCGAGGATCAGCCGCTCGTACGCCTCGCGGTGGCGCGACGCGCGCGAGCCGTAGTCGTGCACGAGCGTGACCGGCTCGATCCGCATCCCCGCGCCGGGCGCCTTGGCGGCCAGCTCGAGCGACATGCCCTCGTTCGGCTGCACGCGCAGCACGAGCTGGTTCGGGCCGGTGAAGACGTCCGCGTGGCGGAAGCCGAGCGCCGGCGCCGGCCGCAGCGTCACCGCGATCTCCGTCTTCTTGCCGGCGAGCCGCTTGCCGGTGCGCAGGTAGAAGGGGACGCCGGCCCAGCGCCAGTTGTCGACGGTCAGACGCAGCGCGGCGTACGTCTCGGTGCGCGAGTCGGGCGGCACGCCCGGCTCGTCGAGGTAGCCGGGCACGCGCTCGCCGCCGATCACGCCGGCCGTGTAGCGCGCGCGCACGGTCGCGCGCGGGCCCGGCGGCTTGATCGCCTTCAGCACCTTGACCTTCTCGTCGCGGATCGCGTTCGCGCTCAGCTCCACCGGCGGCTCCATGCACACCATGCAGAGCAGCTGCAAGAGGTGGTTCTGGACGAGGTCGCGCAGCGCGCCGGCGCCCTCGTAGAAGCCGGCGCGCGAGCCGATCCCGAGCTGCTCGGCGGCGGTGATCTGCACGGCGGCGATCGACGTGCGGTTCCAGATCGGCTCGAACAGCGCGTTCGCGAAGCGCAGCGCGAGGATGTTCTGGACCGTCTCCTTGCCGAGGTAGTGGTCGATGCGGAAGACCTGCTGCTCGTCGAAGACCGCCAGCACGCGCTCGTTCAGCGCGCGCGCCTCCGCGAGCGTCGTGCCGAACGGCTTCTCGATCACGATCCGCACGTCGGCGCCCTCGCGCCGCTGCAGCTCGTGCGCGCCCAGCCCCTCGACGATCGGCCGCAGCAGCTCCGGCGCGGTCGACAGGTAGAAGGTGCGGTTCGGCGGCCGCTCGCCGGCCGGCTCGACCGCCGCGAGCACCTCCGCCATGCGCGCGTAGACCGCGTCCTCGTCGCACGGCCCCGCCACGTAGCGCACGTTCGCCAGCAGCTGCGCGAGCAGCTCCTCGTCGGGCGCGCGGCGCGAGTGTCGGCGGATCGCGTCGGCGGCGAGCGCGCGGAACTGCTCGTCGCTCAGCGGCGAGCGCGAGCTGGCGACGAGCGCGAAGCGCTGCGGCAGCGCGCCGTCGCACGCGAGGTTGTAGAGCGCCGGCAGCAGCTTGCGCTGCGCGAGGTCGCCGGTGGCGCCGAAGACGACGAACGTCGTCGGCGGCAGCGGGCGGCGCGGCTGCTCGGCGGCGGCGAGCGGACGCAGCTCGACGGCGCTCATCGCAGTGCGGCGGCCGCGCGGGCGCGCGCCGTCACGTCGCTCCAGTCGGGCGCGCCCGCCGCGATCCAGCTGCCGCCGACGCAGGCGACGTTCGGCAGCGCCAGGTACTCGCGCGCGCGCTCGGGCGCGATCCCGCCGGTCGGGCACAGGCGCAGCTGCGGGAACGGGCCGGCGAGCGCGCGCGCCATCGCGACGCCGCCGACGACCTCGGCCGGGAACAGCTTCGCGTGCGCGATCCCGCGCTCGAGCAGCGCGAGCACGTCCGAGGGCGTCGCCGCGCCGGCGAGGAACGGCAGCCCGCTCGCGCCCATCGCGTCGAGCAGCGCCGGCCGCTGGCCGGGGGACACGAGGAACTGCGCGCCGGCCGCCGCGGCCGCCGCGACCTGCGCCGGCTCGGCGATCGTGCCGGCGCCGAGCGCGATCTCCGGCACCTCCGCCGCGATCCGCTCGATCCCCTCCAGCGCCGCCGGCGTGCGCAGCGTCACCTCGATCGTGCGCAGACCGCCGGCGAGCAGCGCGCGCGCGAGCGGCACCGCGTGCGCGGCGTCGTCGAGCACGACGACCGGGATCACCGGGTCGAGCGCGAGCAGCCGCGCGGTCGTCAGCGGTGCGCTCGCGGCCGGCGTGCTCATGCGGGCACCGCCGCGACGGGCGCGGCCGCGCCGGTCGCCGCCGGGTCGCCGAGCGCGGAGGCGCCGGCGTCGGCCGGGCCGACGAGCGCGCGCATGCCCGCGAACAGCTCGCGCCCCCCGCCGCGCACGTCCGCCGCTGTGGACCGAGCTGCGGGGGTGCGCCTGGAGAGCTCGACGTCGAGGACCTCGAGCATGCCGCGGTCGGCGTCCAGCGTGATGACGTCGCCCTCGCGCAGCAGCGCGAGCGGCCCGCCGGCGGCGGCCTCCGGCGTGCAGTGGATCGCGGCGGGCACCTTGCCGGATGCACCCGACATGCGCCCGTCGGTGACGAGCGCGACGCGCTGCCCGCGGTCGAGCAGCACGCCGAGCACCGGCGTCAGCTTGTGCAGCTCGGGCATGCCGTTGGCGCGCGGGCCCTGGAAGCGCACGACCGCGACGAAGTCCTCGCCGTCGAGCTCGCCAGCCTCGAACGCGGCGATCAGCTCGGTCTGATCCTCGAAGATGCGCGCCGGCGCGGTGATCGTGCGCCGCTCGGGCGCGACGGCCGAGACCTTGATGACCGCCCGGCCGAGCGCGCCGTCGAGTACGCGCAGGCCGCCGTCGGGCGCGAACGGGTCGGCGACGCGACGCAGCACGTCGGCCCGCCCGGCGTCCTCGCCGAGCGGCTCCCACGTCAGGCGCTCGTCGGGGTCGAGCGTCGGCCGCAGCGTGTAGGCGTCGAGCCCGTCGCCCATCACGGTGCGCACGTCGCGGTGCAGCAGCCCCGCGTCGAGCAGCTCGGCGATGAGCAGCGCCGTGCCGCCGGCGGCGTGGAAGTCGTTCACGTCGGCGCTGCCGTTCGGGTAGATGCGCGCGAGCAGCGGCACGTGCGGCGAGAGCGCGTCGAAGTCGTCCCAGTCGAGCCGGACGCCGGCGGCCGCCGCGATCGCGAGCAGGTGCATCGTGTGGTTCGTCGAGCCGCCGGTCGCGAGCAGGCCGACGATCGCGTTCGCGATCGCGCGCTCGTCGACCACGTGGCCGATCGGCGTGTACTCGCTGCCCTGGTCGCAGATCGCGGCGGCGCGCGTCGCGGCGGCCGTCGTCAGCGCATCGCGCAGCGGC
>DASVFS010000255.1:0-9067 GCA_036379915.1 Conexibacter sp.
CGGCGGCGGGTCGCTGACCGTGATCGCGACCGCCTTGGCGCCCTACGGCGGCGAGACGACGATCGTCGCGCTCGACATGGCGCTCGCCGGCGAGCGCCGCTTCCCGGCGGTCAACCTGCTGGCGAGCCGCACGCTGCGGCCCGAGCTGCTCGTCGGCGAGGCCGGCGCGCAGGCGATCGCCGAGGCCGTGCGCGAGCAGACGGGGTAGTCGCGAATCCCGCGCGGCGTGCGCTCAGCGCGCCGCGCGGTACGCCACCCGACCCCACGAGGGTTCGGGCGCCAGCTCGATCGGCTCGTTGTCGCGATCGGGCTGCACGTAGGAGAAGGTGTGCGTCTGCTCGTCGAAGGCGATGTCGAGCTCGCCTTCCTTGACGCGCTGGTCGAGCCATGCGCTGCGGAAGATCAGTCGCCGCAGCCAGTGCACCAGCGAGCGCTCGGACGGGCCCACCAGCTCCGGCCAGCAGTCGTTGACGTGCTCGCCGAGCGCGGAGGCAGGGTCGTGCACCTCGCCGTTGACGACGAGGTTGACGAGATCCTCCGCCTCCTCGTCTTCGAGCCGTCCGCCGACGAAGCCGAGCTTGCGGGCGGCCTGCTCGCAGCGCTCGGCGAAGTCGCGTTCGTTGAAGGTGAAGCGAAGCTCGCCGTACTCCAGGACGAAGTCGTCACCGGATCTGTAGTTTCCGCGTTGGTTCAGCATGAAAGAAGGCGTCCCGGTCCGTGGGCGTCGGCATCATATGCGCGTCTCCTCCATCGGTGGATGGGTTGCACGCGAACTTGCAGCGCGCCACCGGAGCAGCTCCGCACAACGGCCGCGATGGGGGCGAATCGTTGTCCGGCCGCCGCTCAGGGCGGCCATGAACGAACCACGACCCACCCTCCTGATCGTGGAGGACGACCGCCACACGCGGACGTTCCTCGCCGACAACCTGGCGGCCGACGGCTTCGAGCCGATCGGCGCCGCCAGCGCCAGAGAGGCGGTGCGTCTGATGGAGACGCGCTACCCCGACCTCGCGATCGTCGACCTCACGCTGCCCGACCGCGACGGGCTCGACCTGCTGCGGCAGGTGCGCGAGTCCGACGGCGTCGCGACGCGCATCGACCCGCTGTTGCCGCTGCTCGTGCTGAGCGGCCGCGTCGGCGAGCTGCACCGCCTGCGCACGTTCGAGCGCGGCGCCGACGACGTGCTCGGCAAGCCGTTCTCGTACGCCGAGCTGCGCGCCCGCGTGACGGCCCTCCTGCGGCGTAGCGAGCGCACGGTGCGGCACGGCCGCCTGAAGGTCGGAACGCTGGAGATCGACCCGGCGGCGCGGACCGCGCTGATGAACGGCCGTCGCGTGTCGCTCTCGCAGAAGGAGTTCGCGCTGCTGCGCACGCTCGCCACAGATCCGACGAGAGTCTTCACGAAGGAGGAGCTGCTGCGCAGCCTGTGGGGCTTCCGCGCGACGAGCTCCACGCGCACGCTCGACTCGCACGCCTGCCGGCTGCGGCAGAAGCTCGCGCGCGACGGCGAGCGCTACCTCGTCAACGTGTGGGGCGTCGGCTACCGGCTCGTCGACGGACCGACGCCCGAGCAGCTCGACGCGCTCGCCGCCGCGGCGGAGACGGGCCGATGAGCGCCTCGCTGGCGATCGGCGGCTGGCTGGCCGCGCTGGGCGTCGCGACCGCGGGGCGGATCGTGCTCGCGCGCCGGATGGAGCTGGTCGCGCGCGCCTGCCACGAGCTGCGCGGCCCGCTGACGGCCGCGCAGCTCGCGCTGCGACTCGCGACCGACGGCGGGCCCGCCGGGACACGGGGAGGCCGCGCTCGCGGGCCGCTGGCCGCCGTCGACCTCGAGCTCGGACGCGCCGGCCTCGCGCTTGCCGACCTCGCCGCCGCACAGCGCGGCGGGCGCGCGAACGACCGCATCGAGCGGTTCGCGCTCGCGCCGCTGCTCGCCGACGCCGTCGCCGCGCAGCGGCCGGCCGCCTGGACGCGGGGCGTGCGCCTGCGGCTCGAGCCGCCGCCGGCGGACGTCGTACTGCGCGGCGACCGCCGGCGGCTCGCGCAGGCGTGCGCGAATCTGCTCGCCAACGCGATCGAGCACGGCGGCGGCGACGTCCTGCTGCGGGCGCGTGCGAGCCGGCACACCGTGCGCGTCGAGGTGCTCGACGGCGGCCCCGGCCTCCCGGTGCCGGTCGCCGAGCTGATCCGGCGCGCGCGCGGCGGCCGCGGCGAGCGCGGACGCGGCCTCGCGAACGTCGAGGACGCGGCCGCGCGCTTCGGCGGGCGGCTGGCGGCGGCGCCGAGCGAGCGCGGCGCCCGGCTCGTGCTCGAGCTGCCGATCCCGCCGCGCGCATGAGCGGCACGCCCGGAGGCGGCGCGCGAGCGGCGGGACGTCCGGCGTGACGCCCCGCCGCCGCGCGCTGCTGCTGCTCGCGCTCGCGCTGCTGCTCGGCGCGCTGGCGGCGGCGAGCGTCCACCGCCGCGAGGCGGCGCTCGCGCGGGCGCTCGGCCCGCAGATGCGCGTGCTGGTGACCCGGGCGTCCGTCGACGCGGGCGCTCCGCTCGCGAGCGCGCGGCCGCTGGTGCGGCTGCTGCCGCGCCGGTACGCCCCGCCGGACGCGGTCGCGAGCGCGGCGCGGCTGTTCGGTGCGCGCGCCGCGGTCGCGTTGCCGGCCGGCTCGATCGTGACCGCGTCCGTGCTGCGGACCGGCGGCGCGGGCGCCACGCCCGAGGTCGCGCTCGCCCCGGGCGAGCGCGTGGGGGAGGTCGTCGCGCACGGCGATCCGCGCGCTGTCGTGCCGGGCGCCCGCGTCGACGTGCTCGTCACGCGCGAGGGGGACGGCGCGCGCGCCGGCACGACCGTGCTGGCGCTGGAGGACGTTGAGGTGCTCGCGGCGCGCCCCGCGCGCGCTGATCCGGCCGGCTCCGGCGGTGCCCGCGTCGTCGCCGCGCTGCGCGTGCGGGTGCGCGACGCGGTCTACCTGGCGGCCGCACAGGCGTTCGCCCGCGACGTGCGGCTGCTCGTGCGCGCGCCGGGCGATCGCGCCGCTGGACGGGCCGGACTGGCGGTCGACGAGCGGCTGCGCTGACCTGCAGCGCTCAAGGGATCGGCGCGAACGGCCGATCCAGGGGGCGAGCGCATGTCCCGAGCCCTTCTCATCGCTGTCCTGGCCGCGTTCTGCTGCCTCGTCGCGTCCTCGCCGGTCGCCGGCGCGGTGCGGCCTGCGCTGCACGCCGCCGCGATCGTCGCCGACCCGCCGCCGGCCTCGACGCCGCTGCCGGTCATCAAGGCGGTCAAGCCGCTCAGACTCCAGATCGGCGAGACGCTCACGATCGTCGGACGCCACTTCCTGCCCGGCAGAGCGCGCAACACCGTCGTCTTCTTCCGCGACGGCGCGCCTGCGATCTTCCTGCGCGCCGGCAGAGCGTCGGGGACGCGCATGACGGTGAGACTGACGAGCAAGCTCGACCGCTGGCTGACGGTGCGCAACACCGGCGCGAGAGCGGCGACGCGCTTCCGCCTGCGCGTGATCGCCCGGCGCTTCAGCGCCCGCTTCACGCCGAAGAAGCTGTCGCCGGTCGTGCTGCCCAATGGCAGAGGCGGTCCCGGCGCGCCGACCTGCACCGCCGAGTCGGCGGCCGCCGCGCCGAACGCGGACGCCGACCGCGACGGGCTCGACAACGCGCTCGAGCTGAGACTCAAGACCGATCCGTGCCGCGCCGACAGCGACGGCGAGGGCGTCTCCGACGGCTACGAGTACGAGGCCGCGCTCGACTACAACACGCGTGCGCTGCCCTATCCGGGCAAGCGGCCGTACCCGAATCCGCTCGACCCGACCGACAGATTCACCGACTACGACGGCGACGGCCTCACGCTCGCCGACGAGCACGCCGCGTGGGTGAAGTACGGCCACTCGACCTTCCCGTTGCTGTACAGCGACGGCACGCAGACGAGCGGCGGCCCGGTCGCCGTGCCGCCCGGCATGGAGTGGGCCGACCTGGATGGCAACGGCTTCCTGACCGACGACGAGAAGGACGTCGACGGCGACGGCCTCACGAACTGGGACGAGGCGCACGGCCGCATGTGGCCGGACTGGTGGAGAGCGGTCTACAAGGACGAGGTGCCGTTCACGCTCAACTACCAGCAGACCGACTGGCTCGATCCCGACACCGACGGCGACACGCTGGCCGACGGAGCGGACGACGTCGACCACGACGGCTACGCGAACGCCAGCGAGGTCGACCGCTCCGGCACGGGCACATGGGTGCATCCGTTCAACCCGTGCCTGCCGAACCCGGACTCGGTGACCTGCCCGCAGCACCACCCGGTGGACAACCCGTACGCGCCGTTCGGAGACACTCCCGGCGCCTATATCCCCGGCGAGAGAATTCCGCTCGCATGGCCGCGCTGATCGGGGACGTGGAGGCGCTCGAGGCGCCCACCGCTCCCGGGTTGCCGCCCGGCGAGCCGCTCCCGCAGCCGCCCGAGCGCCGCCCCGCGCGCGGCGAGTCCCCGACCTGGCACGAGTACCGCGCCGAGCTGGCCGTCGGCCTGCCGTTCCTCGGCGCGGCGCTCGCGCTGGCGCTGCTGGGCGACTCCGGAAGCTCGCTCCAGCTCGGCCCGGCGGTCGCGCTGACGCTGTCGTACGCGGTCCTCTCGCGCGTGCGCTTCCACGCCGGCGTCGGCCACACCGTGCCGACGCAGCTCGCGTTCGTGCCGATGCTGTTCCTGCTGCCGACGCAGCTCGTGCCGCTGTTCGTGCTGCTCGGCATGTTCGTCGGCAACCTGCCGGACTACGCGCGCGGCGTCCTCCATCCCGGCCGCGCGCTGATGCTGCCGGGGGACGCGTGGCACGCGATCGGCCCGGCGGCCGTGCTCGTCGCGGCCGGCGCGACGACGCCCGCGTGGGGCGACTGGCCGTGGTACGCGCTCGCGCTCGGCGCGCAGTTCGCGATCGACCTGCTCGTCTACGCGCTGCGCGCGCGGCTCGCGCTCGACGTGCCCGCGCGCGAGCAGCTGCGCGCGCTCGTGTGGGTGTGGGTCGTGGACGCGCTGCTCGCGCCGGTCGGGCTCGTGGCGGCGTTCGCGTCCGACCAGCACCCGTACGCGTTCCTCGGGATCCTGCCGCTCGCGGCGCTGCTGACGCTGTTCGCGCGCGAGCGCAACGAGCGGCTCGACCAGGCGCTCGAGCTCGGTGGCGCCTACCGCGGCATCGCGATGCTGCTCGGCGATCTGCTCGAGGAGGCCGACGAGTACACCGGCGGCGACCACACGCGCGGCGTCGTCGCGCTGTCGCTCGAGGTCGCGGACGAGCTCGGCCTCGACGAGCGCGAGCGCCACAACGTCGAGCTGGCGGCGCTGCTGCACGACATCGGCAAGATCGTGATCCCGGACACGATCATCAACAAGCCGGGACCGCTGTCGGACGACGAGTGGGCGTTGATGAAGACGCACACGATCGAGGGCCAGCGGATGCTCGACCGCGTCGGCGGCGTCCTGCGCGAGGTCGGCATGATCGTGCGCGCCTCGCACGAGCGCTGGGACGGCGGCGGCTACCCCGACGGGCTCGCCGGCGTGCGGATCCCGCGCGAGGCGACGGTCGTGTCCGCCTGCGACGCCTTCAACGCGATGACGACCGACCGCTCCTACCGCCGCGCCCGCTCCACCGAGGAGGCGCTCGCGGAGATGCACGCCTGCTCCGGCTCTCAGTTCGCGCCCGAGGTCGTCTCGGCGCTCGTGCGCGTCGTGTCGCGCAGCACGCCGCACGTCGCGTCGGCCCAGCCGACCGCGCTCAGGTAGAGGTCGCTCACGGGCACGCCCGGCAGCAGCCGGGCGACCGTCTCGAGCTCGCCGCGCTCGTACGCGATCGCCGCGGCGAGCGCGTCGCCCATCGGGCCGGTCCGCTCGACGAGCGCCGTGCGCGCGTCCTCCGACAGCGCCAGCGCGTCGATCAGCGTGGGCAGCGGCGCCTGCGCGATCGCGTCGACGACCGAGAGGAGGCCGACGGTGAAGAACGCCTCCGGCTCCGTCGGCGCATCGCTCGCGAGCCGCTCGTGCGCGATCAGCTCGCACAGGCGCGCGCGCACGAGCGCCGTGACGGTCAGCTCGTGCGGCGTGTCGCGCACGTCGGACAGCACGATCAGCGACGCCCAGCGGCGGACCGCCTGCGTTCCGAGCAGCACGAGCGCCTCTCTGACGGACGCGACCCGGCGCGGCAGGCTGAAGTAGGCGGAGTTGAGGTACGTCAGCAGCCGATAGGAGAGCCCGACGTCGCGCGAGATCGTCTGCTCGAGCTCCTCGAACGTGCTCTGCGCGTACAGGCCGGCGAGCGTGCGCAGCTCGCCGACGCGCTCGGTCGGCGGGGCGCTCCCGGCGATCGCCGCGTCGGCGGTCGAGAGGAAGAAGCCCTGCAGCTGGTCGAAGCCGGCGGCGACGCACTGGTCTCGCAGGGACGGCGTGTCGACGCCGGTGGCGATCAGCGTGTCGCTCACGCGCGCGAAGCGCTCGACGGCGTCGGTCAGCTCGGCCTCGTCGAGGCCGCCCACGTCGAGCTTCACGCTCTCGGCGTGGCGCGCCAGCTCCCGCGGCGCCGGTCCGCGCGGGTCGCAGACGAGCGAGATGCGGTAGCGCTGGCTCGCGAGGCGCTCGAGCACCGTGTGCAGCGCCGCGTCGTCGGAGGCGGGGTCGGCGACCTCCAGCACGACGCGCGCGGGCGGCAGCGCCAGCGCGTGCAGCTCCAGCAGGAAGCGACGCGGGACGCGCACGTGCGCGGGGTGGTCGCCGACGATCGCGGAGACGCCGATGCCGGTGAACGCCTCGACGATCACGCGCGTCGCCGTGCGCTCCTCGTCGTCGGCGGTGACGGCGCGTTCGCCGCCGGGGGTCCGCGGCAGCAGCGCGTAGCCGACGACCTTCATCCAGCGGTCGTGGATCGCCTGGCGCGCGATCGCGATCGGGACGTCCGCGGGCACGGGGGATGGGATGGCGTCGACGCTCATCGCCCCGGTGATCGGCCGAACATCACGCGACTTGCGCGCCGCCGGACGGCTGATGCGGCAAGATCGCGTGCATGGAGCTGCGCGAGCAGAGCTGCGAGGCGTGCGGACGCGCCTTCGGCTGCGGCGCCGAGACGGGCGGCTGCTGGTGCGACGACGTGACGGTCGATCCCGCGACGCTCGCCGCGCTGCGCGGGACCTACGCCCGCTGCCTGTGTCCGAGCTGCCTGCGGGCGGCGGCGCTCGCGCCCGCCGAGGGCGGCGCCGCCGGGGGCGAGGCCGCCCGCTGAGCCGCCTCTGCGTCCTCATGGACGCAGGCAGCTTGGAACGGCTCGCCGAGCAGCTGCGCGAGCGGCTCGTGCGCTCCGCCGGCGACGCCGGCGGCGACGCCGCGCAGCGGGTCGCCGCGCTCGTCGAGCGCGAGGCGGCGGCGCTGAGCGAGCACGAGCGCGGCGCGCTGCGGCGGCTCGTGACCGAGCGCGCGCTCGGGCTCGGCCCGCTCGAGCCGCTGCTCGCGGATCCGGCCGTGGACGAGGTGATGGTCAACGGTCCGGGACGCGTGTGGGTCGAGCGGCGCGGCCGGATCGAGCCGACCGGCGTGCGCTTCGAGGACGAGGCGCAGCTGCGGCACGCGATCGAGCGGATCCTCGCGCCGCTCGGTCGCCGCGCCGACGAGGCCGAGCCGCTGTGCGACGCGCGGCTCGCGGACGGCTCGCGCGTGAACGTCGTGCTGCCGCCGCTCGCGCTCGACGGACCGCTGTTGACGATCCGCCGCTTCCGCGCCGGCGGCATGTCGCCGGACGATCTCGTCGCCGCCGGCACGTGGGACCGCGCGCTGTGCGCGTTCCTCGGCGCGTGCGTGCGCGCGCGGCTGACGGTGGTGGTGAGCGGCGGCACCGGCTCCGGCAAGACGACGACGCTCGGCGCGCTGTCCTCGTTCATCCCCGACGGCGAGCGGATCGTGACGATCGAGGACGCGGCCGAGCTGCGGCTGCGCCAGCCGCACGTCGTGCGGCTGGAGGCGCGCCCGGCTTCCATGGAGGGGCGCGGCGAGGTGACGATCCGGCGGCTCGTGCGCAACGCGCTGCGGATGCGGCCCGATCGGATCGTCGTGGGGGAGGTCCGCGGCGGCGAGGCGCTCGACATGCTGAGCGCGCTCACGAGCGGCCACGACGGCTCGCTCACGACCGTGCACGCCGGCTCGCCGGCGGAGGCGCTGCGGCGCGTCGAGACGCTCGCGCTGATGGCCGACGTCGGCCTGCCGCACGCGGCCGTGCGGACGCTCGTCGCGAGCGCCGTCGAGCTCGTCGTCCAGCTGCGGCGCGAGCGCGACGGGCGGCGCGCGGTCGCGTCGGTCGCGCAGGTCGTGCGCGGCGGCGACGCCAGCGCCGTGCGCGAGCTGTTCGCGTTGCGCGACGGCCGGCCGCACTGGCGCCTGCCGCTGCCGGAGGACCTGGCCGCGCGGCTCTCGGAGGCGCCGTGAGCGCGGCGCCGCTGGCCGCGCTCGCGGCCGTGCTCGGGGTGCTTGCGCTGTGGGACGCGCTGGCCGCGGCCGAGCAGGTCATGCGCGGCGGCGCGGCCGGCCGTCTGCTGGCGCCGCTCGTGCGCGCGCGGCGTTTCGGGACGGCGCCGAGCGTCGCGGAGCGGCGCCGGCTCGCGACCGTCGCCGCGCTCGCGCTGCTCGCGGCCGGTTTGCTGATCGCCGGACCGGTCGCCGGCTGTGCGGCCGGGCTCGCCGGTCCCTGGGCGCTGCGCGCGCATCTGCGCGGCCGGCGCCGGCGCTGGCGCGCGGAGCTGGAGCGCGCGGCGCCGGCGGTCGCGCGCGCGGCGGCCGACGCGCTCGCGGCCGGCCATGCGATCCCGCGCGCGCTCGCGGAGGCGGGACGCAGCGTGGACGGCGCCGCGGCGGCGGAGGTGCGCGCGCTCGCGGATGCGCTCGCCGTCGGTCAGCCGCTCGAGGACGCGCTCGCCGCGCTGCGGGCGCGCGCCGACAGCCGCGCGTACGACACGCTCGCGACGGCGATCCTGCTGCAGCGCGACGCCGGCGGCGATCTCGCCGGCCTGCTGCGGGAGCTGGCGCGCGCGCACG
>DASVFS010000256.1:0-2749 GCA_036379915.1 Conexibacter sp.
GTCGGGCGTGAAGAGGTCGAGGTCGACGCCGCACGGAACGACCGTCAGCCGCCCGCGCGCGCCGCCGATCCGCACGAGCTCGAAGACCTCGTCGCTGCAGGTCGCGACGACGTGGTCCGCGCGCTGCAGGATCTCCCGCTCGATGCCGATCCGCTCGGCCGGGCTGGTGTCCATCTCGCCCTGGTAGCGGCGCTTGACGACGCCGAGCGCGTGGAACGTCTGCACGACCGGGATGCCCAGCTCGCGCGCGGCCGTCAGCGCCGCGTGGCCGGACATCCAGAAGTGCGCGTGGACCACGTCCGGGCGCTCCTCGCGCCACTGCGCGGCGAGGTCGGCGGCGAACGCGTCCATGTGCGGCAGCAGCTCGTCCTTCGGGATCGGCGCGGCCGGACCGGCCGGGACGTGGTCCACGACGGCCCCGTGCGCGAGCCGCACGCGCTGCGGCAGGCGCGGGTCGTCGCGGCGCGTGTGGACCGTGACGTGCGCGCCCTGGCGGCCCATCTCCGCCGCGAGCGCGGCGACGTGGACGTTCTGCCCGCCGGCGTCGACGCCGCCGAGGGCGGCGAGCGGGCTGGCGTGCTCCGAGACCATTGCGACCTTCATGCGGCGCTCCGATGGGTCGTGGGGGAGGAGGCCGCGGGGTCCGGGCGGCGGGAGGCGGCTGCGACGGGACGACGGTGCTCGGCGACGACCTGCGCGAGCAGCGCGTCCCAGTCGGCGAGGAAGCGGCCGAGCCCGTAGCGCTGCAGCGCGGCGGCGCGCGCGAGCTCGCCGGCGGCGCGCGCGTGCTCGGGCTCGTGCACGAAGTGGCGCAGCGCGTCGGCGAGCCGGTCGACGCGCGTGGAGACCGCGCCGGCCTCGGGCGGGACGGCCTCGGTCGCCTCCGTCGTCGCGAGCGCGACGACCGGCATGCCGAGGTGCATCGCCTCCAGCAGCGCGAGGCCGAGCGAGGTCCAGCGGATCGGGTGCAGGTACACGCGCCGGCGCGCCAGCTCGTCGTGCATGCGGTCCTGCGGGACGTCGCCGTGGCCGCCGAGCGACTCGGCGTCGATCCCGAACAGGTCGAGCGGCGCGACGGAGGCGAAGCGCAGCAGCAGGTCGGTGCCGGTTACGCGTCCGCGCCGGCGCGCCTCGTTGATCACGACGGCGGCGTGCGGCAGCTCGCCCGTGTACCGGTGGCCGGGGTCGACGATCCCGTGCTCGATCACGCGCGTCGGCGTGGAGCCGGCGTCCCAGAAGAGGTCGTTGAAGTGCGTGACGTGGACGAGCGTGAGGTCGGGCCGGTCGGCCGCCGGGTGGCGCATGTCGGCGATGCGGCCCTGCGGCGCGTTGTGCTCGAGGTAGACGGCCGGCAGGTCGCGGCCGGGTCGTCGCCCGCCGAGCCAGCGCTCGGCGAGCCCGCCTTTCTGGAGCTCCTCCGGCCGCTGCAGGACCACGACGTCGACGTCGGCCGCGGCCGCTTCCTCCGGCGTCACCTCGACGGCGTTCGCGGGCCACGCCCACGTCTGCGCGCGACCGCGGCCGTCCGGTCCGCGGTCGGGCAGGACCGGGATGAGGACCCGATGGCCGCCCCGCACGAACGCGGTCGTCCAGGAGCCGTGCACGTGCCACAGGAGAACGTTCATGCGGCGAGCGCCTCCCGGGCGGGCGTGGCCAGCCGCTCGACGGCGTCGAGCACGACGCCGAGCGGCAGCTCGTCGATGCACGGATGGCCGGGCACGGGACAGCTGCGCGCGCGGCAGCCGGCGCACGGGACCGCCTCGTCGAGCAGCGCGTGCGGCACGCGCCACGGCCGCCAGCGTTCGGTGGGGACGGTCGGCGCGTAGAGCGAGACGACCGGGGTCCCGACCGCCGCGGCGAGGTGAGCCGGGCCGGTGTTGCCGACGACGACCGCGGCCGCGCCCTCGAGCACGGTCGCGAGCTGCGCGAGGTCGGTCGCGCCGCCGAGGTCGCGCACGCTGTCGGCGTCGGCGGGCGCCGCGCCGGCCGCCACCTGCGCCGTCAGCGCGCGCTCGCTCGGCGCGCCGGTGACCGCGACGTTCCAGCCGGCCGCGGCGAGCGCGGCCACCAGCTCGGCGTTGCGCTCCGGCGCCCATGCGCGCGCCGGCACCGACGCGCCGGGGTGCACGACGACGTACGGCGCGGCGAACGGCGCGTGCGCGGGACCGTGCAGCACGCGCAGCGCGCCGTCGTCCTCCGGCGACAGCGTGTGCCCCATCGCGCGCATCAGCGACAGCGAGCGCTCGACCTCGTGCACGTCGTCGTCGACGCGGTGGCGCACGTCGAGCAGCGAGCCGGGGTAGTCCTCGCTCGTCGCGCCGATGCGCGGGACGCCCGCGAGCCGCAGCAGCAGCGCGAGCGGCAGCGGGCTCTGGTGGAACGACGTGAGGATCGCCGCCTCGTCGACCGCGCGGCGCGCGACCTCGTGCAACAGCCGCTTCGTGGGCCCGTTCTCGAACGGACGCGGCTCCGGGTCGATCCACTCGGCGCGGTGGACGAGGATGTCGTCCACCCCCGGCAGCAGCGCCGCCGCTTGGAGACCGCGCGGCCCGCACAGCAGCGTGAGCCGCTCGGCGTCGCGCTCGGCGGCGCGGATCGCGGGCCCGGCGAGCAGCACGTCGCCGTCGTTGTCGAGACGCGCGACGAGGATGTGGGTCATGCGCCCGTCTCCGCGTGCGACCCCGCCGGCGCGGCGAGGGCGAGGCCCGCGAGCGCCAGCTCGACCGCCGCCGGCAGGTCCGGCGCGACC
>DASVFS010000257.1:0-2480 GCA_036379915.1 Conexibacter sp.
GCGCGGCAAGCGCGCGAAGTGGATCGCCGGCACCGACCACGCCGGCATCGCGACGCAGAAGCAGGTCGAGAAGCGGCTCGTCGAGGAGGGCGCCTCGCGCGAGGCGATCGGCCGCGAGGCGTTCGAGCGGCGCGTGTGGGAGTGGCGCCAGGAGTACGGCGGGACGATCATCGAGCAGTTCCAGCGGCTCGGCGCTTCGCTCGACTACGAGGACGAGCGCTTCACGCTCGACGCCGGCTACCACGACGCGGTCCTGAAGGTCTTCGTCGATCTCTACGAGAAGGGCTTCATCTACCGCGACCACTACCTCGTCAACTGGGACCCGGGCTCCGGCTCGGCGATCTCCGACCTCGAGGTCGAGAACAGAACCGTCGTCGACTCGCTCACCTACGTCGCCTATCCGATCAAAGGCTCCAGCGAGACGATCACCGTCGCGACCGTGCGTCCCGAGACGATGCTGGCCGACACGGCCGTGGCGGTGAACCCGCACGACGACCGCTACACGCACCTGATCGGCAAGACGGCGATCCTGCCGCTCGTCGGGCGCGAGCTGCCGATCGTCGGCGACGACTACGTCAAGCCCCAGTTCGGCACCGGCGCGCTCAAGATCACGCCGGGCCACGACCCGAACGACTTCGAGATCGGGCGTCGCCACGGGCTGTCCGAGCTCACGGTGATCGGCGAGGACGGTCGCATGACCGCCGCCGCCGGCGAGCGCTTCGCCGGCCTCACGGTCGCGCAGGCGCAGCAGGCGGTGATCGCCGCGCTCGAGGCCGAGGGCCGGCTGGTCAGACGCGAGCCCTACGAGCACGAGGTGCCGTTCAGCCATCGCTCCGGCGAGCGCGTCGAGCCGCTCATCAGCCTGCAGTGGTTCATGAGAATGGACGAGCTGGCGAAGCCGGCGATCGACGCGGTCAAGGACGGGCGCGTGCAGATCCATCCGGAGCGCTGGACGCGCGTCTACCTCGACTGGATGGAGAACATCCGGCCGTGGTGCGTCTCGCGCCAGCTGTGGTGGGGCCACCGGCTGCCCGTCTGGTATCGCGGCGACGAGACCTACGTCGGCGCGACCGCGCCCGAGGGCGACGGCTGGGAGCAGGATCCCGATGTGCTCGACACGTGGTTCTCCTCGGCGCTGTGGCCGTTCGCGACGCTCGGCTGGCCCGACCAGACGCCCGAGCTGAAGGCCTTCTACCCGACCGACGTGCTCTCGACGGCGCGCGACATCCTGTTCCTGTGGGTCGCCCGCATGATCATGATGGGGCTCGAGTTCGCCGACGACGTCCCGTTCGAGCACGTCTACATCCACTCGGTGATCCAGGCGCCCGACGGCCGGCGCATGAGCAAGTCGCTCGGCACCGGCATCGATCCGCTCGACGAGATCGAGAAGCACGGCGCCGACGGCGTCCGCTTCGGCCTGCTCGCGATGTCCTCCTCGCAGGACGTGCGCTACTCGGCCGAGAAGGTCCAGCAGGGCGAGCAGCTGACGAACAAGCTGTGGAACGCGTCGCGTCTGATCCTGACCCGCGTGGACCCCGAGGCGCGGGCAGCCGCGCGGCCGCGCGCGATCGAGGACCGCTGGATCCTCTCGCGCCTCGCCGCCGCGCGCGAGACGGTCGACCAGCACGTCGCGGGCTTCGCCTTCTCGCACGCCGCGCTCGCGCTCTACGACTTCGTCTACGGCGAGCTGTGCGACTGGTACCTCGAGCTGGTCAAGCCGCGCCTGTACGAGACCGAGGGGGAGGAGCGCGCCGACCTCGAGGCGACGCTGCTGCACGTCCTGACCGAGACGCTCCAGCTCGCGCACCCGCTGATTCCGTTCGTGACCGAGGAGATCTGGTCGTTCGTGCCGGGCGCCGAGGGGCTGCTGGCGGCGCGACAGGCGGGCGCGGCGGACGCGGGCGCACGCGATCCCGCGGCCGAGCGGTCGCTCGCCGACGCGATCGCCGCGGTCACCGCGCTGCGCGGCTGGCGCGACGGCGTGGGAGCGGCCGCGGGCGCCAGGATCCCGGCGCGCCTGGAGGCGCAGGGCTACGACGAGACGGTCGCGCACGTCGCGCGGCTCGCGCGCTTCGAGCTGGCCGACGCGCAGAACGGCGCCACCGACGCCGCCACGATCGCGATCCCCGGCGGCAGCGTGGTGGTGCACGCCAGCGATGCCGTCGACCTCGGCGCCGCCGAGCGCAAGCTGGCGGAGCGGCGTGCGCAGCTGGAGGCCGAGATCGGTCGCTGCGAGGGCAAGCTCGCGAACGAGGGCTTCGTCGCGAAGGCGCCGCCGGCGGTGGTGGAGGCCGAGCGCGCGAAGCTCGCGCAGCTGCGCGCCGAGCTGGAGGCCTTGTGAGCTGGGCGCTCGACGACGCCGAGCGCTACCTGCTCGGGCTCGAGCTGTTCGGCATGCGCTTCGGGCTCGACCGCATGCGGCGCCTGATGACGGCGCTGGACCAGCCCGAGCGCCGCTACGACACGATCCACGTCGTCGG
>DASVFS010000258.1:0-4963 GCA_036379915.1 Conexibacter sp.
GCGCGGTCGCGCGGTCGCCGCGGCGGCGCTCGCCGTCGTGGCCGTCGCGATCACCGTGCTGCCGGCGATCTCGACCGAAGCGTCGATCCTGCGCGCGAGCGACGAATTCGTGTACCACGTCCGCTTCGTCTACGACGAGACGGTCGCGGTGCTCGACGGCCGCTCGCCGCTCGGCGACTTCGCCGCGCAGTACGGCTCGTTGTGGCCGTATCTCACGGCGCTGCCGCTGGCGCCGTTCGACGCCGCGCTCGGCGTCTTCACCGTCACGATGGCCGCGCTGACGGCACTCGCGCTGCTGGCGCTGTACGCGCTGCTGCGGCGCGTGACGCGCAGCTCGCCGCTCGCGCTCGCGCTGTTCCTGCCGCTGCTGGCGACGAGCGCCTTCCGCCTGCACGACCCGTCGACGTCGCGCTTCTCGCTGATCAACTACTTCGGCACGATGCCGCTGCGCTACGCCGGCCCGTTCCTGCTGGCGTGGCTGCTCGCGCGTCACCTCGACGGCGCCCGTCCGCGACGCCCGTGGCCGCTGCTGGCGGCGGCCGGGCTGGTGGCGATCGACAACACGAGCTTCGGGATCCCGGCGCTCGCGGCGACGGTCGCGGCGCTGCTGTGCTTCGCGGGCGGGCCGCCGACGCGCGCGCGCCTGCGGACGCTCGCGCGGGAACTCGCGCTCGGACTGGCGGTCGCGGTCGCGGCCGTGACCGCGCTGCTGCTCGTGCGCACCGGCGAGCCGCCGGATCCGTCGCTGACGCTGCGCTACGCGCGCCTGTTCGCGGTCGACGGCTTCGGGATGGCGCCGCTGCACCCGCAGCTGGGGATGAGCACGGTGATCTATCTGACGTTCGTGGCGGCGCTCGGCACGGCGACCGTGCTCGCGCTGCGTCCCGCTCCCGACCGGCTGTTGATCGGCCTGCTCGCGTGGAGCGGGGTGTTCGGCCTCGGCGCCGGCGGCTACTACGTCGGCCGCTCGATACCCGAGGTGCTGACGAACATCTTCCCGGCGTGGGCGCTCGCGGTGACGCTGCTGACCGTCGCCGCGGTGCGCGGCCTGGCGGCGCGCGGCGCGCGGCGTCCGCGCGCGATCGAGCTGGCGTGCCTGTTCGCGTTCGGCCTGCTCGTCTGCTCGCTCGCGCAGACGCCCTCGCCGACCGCGCAGCTCAGGCGGATCGCCGCCGACGGGCCACGCTACCTGCGGCAGGAGCCGGTGCTCGCCTTCGTGGCGGCCAACGCCCGCGGCGGCGAGCCGGTCGCGATGCTGACCGAACTCGGGCACCTGATCGCCTACCGGGCCGGCGTCGACGACGTGACGCCCTACACCGGCAGCGAGTCGATCCAGACGCAGGAACAGCTCGACGACACGCTCGCGGCGCTGCGCGCGGCCGGTGGGCGCAGCGTCTTCCTCGCGACGACCGCGCTGACGCCCGCCAGCATGAGAGCGGCGCTCGCCGCGCGCGGACTGCAGCTCGCCGCGACCGCCCCCGACGCGCCGCTCGAGCTGTGGGTCACGCGGTGAGCGCGACCGCCGCCGCAGGCCGCGGCGGCGGTCGGGCGGCGGCGGCGGCGATCGGGCCCGCGGGGATCGCGATCCGGCTGGCCGTCGCGCCGGCAGCCGTCGTCGTGCTGGTCGCGCTCGTCGTGTTGGGTCCGCCGCTCGGCGACCTGCTCGCGCCCGCCAGCCCGCCGCGCTTCCTGCCGAGCGCCGTCGCGCTGGTGCACCCGGAGCCGCTCGAGCACGCGCGCTACCTGATCGCGCTGAGCGCGCCGTTCGCGCTCGCCGCCGCGGCCATGTGGATCGGTCGGCGGCCGGAGCTGGTGCGCCGCGCCGCCGCTGCGCGCGCTGCTGCTGCGGTCGAGCTGGCGGCGGCCGCCGCGCTCGTCGTCTGCTTCGCGCTCCAGCGGACGGCGACGGTGTCCTCCTACCACTCCTCGCGCGTCGTCTACTTCACGCTGCCGACGCTGCTCGCCGGCGCTGCGCTGGCCGCCGCCGCGCTGCTCGCGGCGCGCCGGCGGGCGACGGTCCGGCGGCTCGCGCGCTGGAGCGCCGAATCGCCGTCGCGCCTGCTGCTCGCCACGCTGCTCGCGTGCGTCGCGACCGCGCTCACGGCCCTGCCCGCGATCGTCACGGACGCGTCGATCGGGGCCTCCAGCGCCGAATTCACCTATCACGTCATCTTCACCTACGACGAAACGCTGGCCGTGCTCGACGGCCGCTCGCCGCTCGGCGACTTCGCGGCCCAGTACGGCGCGCTGTGGCCATACGCAGTCGCGCTGGCGGTCGCCCCGTTCGGCGCCTCGCTCGCGGCGTTCACCGTCTCGATGGCCGCGCTGTTCGGAGTCGCGATGCTGGCGCTGTTCGGACTTCTGCGGCGCGTGACCCGCAGCGCGCCGGCGGCGCTCGCGCTGTTCCTGCCGCTGCTGGCGACGAGCGCGTTCAGGCTGCACGACGGGAGCGTCGCCCGCTTCTCGCTCGTGAACTACTTCGGCACGATGCCGCTGCGCTACGCCGGGCCGTTCCTGGTCGCGTGGCTGGTCGCCCGGCACCTCGACGGGGCGCGGCCGCATCGCGCGTGGCCGCTGTTCCTCGCCGGCGGGTTGGCTGCCGCGAACAACGTCGACTTCGGCCTGCCGGCGCTCGCCGCGGTCGCGGCGGCGCTGCTGTGGGCCGGCCCGCGGAGCGGGGCTCGGCTGCGTGCGCTGGCGCTCGAGGCGAGTCTCGGCCTCGGCGCGGCCGGCGCCGCCGTGACGCTGCTGCTGCTCGTCCGCACCGGCGCTCCGCCCGACCCTGCGCTCGCCGTCCGCTATGCGCGCGTGTTCGCGGCCGGCGGCTTCGGCATGGAGCCGATCAGGCCGCTCCTGGGGCTCGGCATGGTCGTGTATCTGACATATGCGGCCGCGCTCGCCGGCGCCACCGTCCGCGCGTTCGAAGGGCGCGAGCGGGTGCTGACCGGGATGCTCGCGTGGAGCGGCGTGTTCGGCCTCGGCGCCGGCGGCTACTACGTCGGCCGCTCGATCCCCGAGGCGCTGACGAACATGTTTCCGGCATGGGGTCTCGCGCTCGCGCTGCTCGCGGTGCTCGCATGGCGAGCGCTCGTCGCGCGCGGAGGTCGCCGGCCCCGCCCGTTGGAGGTCGCCTGGTTCGTGGGCGTGGGGCTGCTCGCGTGCTCGCTCGCGCAGACGCCCTCGCCGGTCGCGCAGGCGAGGCGCATCGCGCACGGCGGCGCGCACTGGTTCGCGCCGCCGCTCGCCGAGCCGTTCGTCGACGCCCACACGCGCGCCGGCGAGCCGGTCGCGGTGCTCACCGAGCTGGGCCACGGCATCGCGTACCGCCTGGGACTGGACGACCTCGCGCCGTACACGGGCGCCGCTTCGATCCTGACCGAGGAACAGCTCGACGACACGCTCGCGGCGCTGCGGGAGGCGGGCGGGCGCAGCGTGTTCCTCGACGCCGAACACGTCGACGTCGCCGCGGCGCTGCAGCGGCGCGGCTTCCGGCTCGCCGCGCGCGACCCGCGGATCCTCGTCGACCTGTGGACCGCTCCGTGAGGCGGCGGCGCTACAGCGCCGCCGCCGCGCAGATCGCGTCGGCGACCACGGCGAGGTCGTCGTCGCCGATCGCGTACGGCGGCATCGCGTAGACGAGGTCGCGGAACGGGCGCAGCCACACGCCGCGCGCGACCGCGGCTGCCGTCGCGGCGGGGACGTCGACGTCGCGCGCGAGTTGCACGACGCCGATCGCGCCCTGCACGCGCACGTCCACGACGCCCGGCAGCGCCGCCGCGGGCGCGAGCCCGGCGCGCAGGCCGGCTTCGATCCGCGCGACGTCGGCGCGCCAGTCGCGCTCCTCCAGCAGTTCGAGGCTCGCGAGCGCGACGCTGCACGCGAGCGGGTTCGCCATGAAGGTCGGGCCGTGCATGAGGACGCCCGCATCGCAGCCGGAGATGCCGCGCGCCACCTGCGCGCTGCAGAGCGTCGCGGCGAGCGTCAGGTACCCGCCGGTGAGCGCCTTGCCGACGCACAGCACGTCCGGCGCGACGCCGGCGTGCGCGGCCGCGAACAGCTCGCCGCCCGTGCGGCCGAAGCCGGTCGCGATCTCGTCGAGCACCAGCAGCACGTCGTGCGCGTCGCACAGCTCGCGCAGGCGGCGCACGTACGCGGGCGCGTAGACGTGCATGCCGCCGGCGCCCTGCACGACCGGCTCCGCGATCGCGGCCGCCAGCTCGTGCGCGTGCGCCTCGAACAGCGCGGTCGTCTCCGCGTCCCAGGCCGGATCGACCTGCGCCGCGTCGAAGCCGCCCGGCGGTCGCGGCGCGAACAGCTGCTGCGGCAGCGTGCCGGCCCACAGCTCGTGCATCCCGCCGACCGGGTCGCAGACGGCCATCGCGCCGAACGTGTCGCCGTGGTAGCCGCCGCGCAGCGCGAGCAGGCGCCGCTTCTCCGGCCGGCCGCGCGCGCGCTGGCACTGCAGCGCCATCTTGAGCGCCACCTCCACGGAGACCGAGCCGGAGTCGGCGAAGAAGACGTGCTCGAGCCCGTCCGGCGTCAGCTCCACGAGCCGGCGCGCCAGCGCGACGGCGGGCGCGTGCGTGAGCCCGCCGAACATCACGTGCGCCATGCGGCCGAGCTGGTCCTGTACGGCCGCGTCGAGCGCGGGCGCGCGGTAGCCGTGGATCGCGCACCACCACGACGCCATCCCGTCGATCAGCTCGCGGCCGTCGGCGAGCCGCAGCCGCACGCCCTCGGCCGCGACGACCGGCAGCGGCGGGGCTGCCGCCGGCATGGCGGCGTACGGATGCCAGACGTGCTCGCGGTCGTACGCGAGCAGCGCGTCCGCGTCCGCCGGACCGGCGTTCCCGGCCGCCCCCGCTCGTCGCGCGGCGCCCACTCCGCCGGCCGCGCTCACTCGTCGCGCGGCGGCGGGCGGAAGACGATTCTCTTGACTTCGGCGACGGTCCCGCCGCTGAGC
>DASVFS010000259.1:0-3002 GCA_036379915.1 Conexibacter sp.
CGCGCCCCCGCGGTGTCGGCCATCAGCAGGTCGGTCTCCAGCAGCGGCAGCGCCGTGCCCTCGGGCAGCCGCTCGTCGGCCACGAGCCCGTCGAGCAGGTCGCCGTACCACGCCGCCACGCCCGCGGCGCTCGCCGGCTGACCGGCCCACGCGAGGCACGCCGCCGTCGGTCCCTTCAGCACCGCGCCGCCGACGATCGGGCTGACGGCGACGACCGGCGCGCTCGCGGCGCGCAGCGCCTCGCGCATCCCCGGCACGGCGAGGATCGGCCCGATCGAGACGACCGGGTTGGACGGGCCGATCACGATCGCGCGCGCCCGCGCGAGCGCGTCGAGCACCTCGGGCGTCGGTCGCGCGGCCTCGACCCCGTCGAACGTCGCGTCCTCGACCGGACCCTCCGCTCTGCCGCGGATCATCCACTCCTGGAACGGCCGGTCGCGCCCGCGCGCACGCACGCGCGTGCGGACCGGCTCGTCGGCCATCGGCAGCACGCGGCCGGGGATCTCGAAGGCGCGGCCCAGCTCCGCGATCGCGTCGGTCAGCCGCGCGCCCTCCGCGAGCCGCCGCGCGCGCTCGATCCCGATCGCGAGGTCGCGGTCGCCGAGGTTGAACCAGACCTCTCGGCCGAGCGCACGCAGCCCGTCCATCACGTGGAAGGTGTCGCCGGCGAGCCCCCAGCCGCGCGCGTCGATGCGGTCGGCGAGGTGGAACGTGACGAGGTCGGGATCGGGCGAGACGTACGCGCCGTAGAGCTCGCAGTCGTCGGCCGTGTTGGCGATCACGACGAGCGCGTCGGCGCCGGCGACGTCGGCCATCCCGCGCGCGAGCTTCGCGCCGCCGGTGCCGCCGGCGAGCACGACGACCGGCGCCGTCACGGCAGTCCGACGATCTTCACGCCCGCGGTGACCTTGTGGCGCACGTTGATCGCGATCGTCAGCGCCGTCAGCTGCTCGACGATGCGCGCGATTTCCAGGCGCCCGGCGTCGACCGGCCGCAGGCCGGGGATCCGCCGCAGCAGCTCCGCCACCCGCGCCTTCGCGTCGGCGTCGTCGCCGCACAGCAGCGCGTCCTCGTCGAACGCGTGGTCGAGGTCGGCGAGGTGTCTCGCCGCGACGGTGTGCAGGCCGGCGACGACGCGCACGCCGTCCGGGACCAGCTCCTGCGCCTGCTGCGCCGCGGAGCCCTGCGGGACGCCGAGCGTGCGCGTCGGGCGGCCGCCGACGGCGGTCGCGAGCGGGACCGTCACGTCGAGCAGCACGGCGCCGGGCGCGATCGACGCTCTGATCGATCTGAGCGTCGCCGCCTGGCTCGCGAACGGGACCGACAGCACGACGAGGTCGGCGGCGGCCGCCGCCTCCGGGTTCGCGAGGCCGCGCGCGTCGGCGTCCGGCACGGCCGCGCGCACGCGCTCGGCCGCCTCCGCCGCCCGCTCGGCGTCGCGCGAGCCGATCACGACCGGCACGCCGGCGTGCGCCAGCCGCAGCGCGAGGCCGAAGCCGAGGTCGCCGGTCGCGCCGACGATCGTCACGGGGGAGACGGACATGCGGCGCCGGAGGCTATCGCCCCGCGAACTGGGGCAGGCGCCGCTCGGCGAGCGCCTTCGCGCCCTCGGCGAAGTCCTGCGACTGCGCGCACAGCTGCTGGGCGGCGACCTCCTGCTCGAGCGTCACCGCGAGCGCCGGCTTCGCGGCCGCGTCCATCACGCGCTTCGCGAGCCCGACCGCGAGCGGCGCGCACGCGAGCAGCTCGTCGACCAGCTGCTGCGTCGCCGCCTCAAGCTCCTCGGCGGGCGCGACGCGGTTGACGAGCCCGATCCGCTCGGCCTCCTCGGCGCCGATCAGCTTCCCCGTCATGATCAGCTCCTTCGCGCGGCCGAGCCCGACGACCGCGGGCAGCCGCGAGGAGCCGCCGACGTCGGGTATCAGGCCGACGCGCGTCTCCGGCATCCCGATCAGCGCGTCGGACGCCATCACGCGCAGGTCGCATGCGAGCGCCAGCTCCATCGCGCCGCCGATGCAGCCGCCGTGGATCTGGCAGATCACCGGCTTCGTCATCTCCTCCGCGACGTTCCACGCCTCCAGCACCTCGCGCCGGAACGCGCGCAGATGCTGCGGCGTCTCCGACAGCCCGCCGAGCGCGGCGAAGTCCATCCCGGAGGAGAACATCGCGCCTGCGCCGCGCACGACGACGCAGTGGACCACGGGGTCGTTTGCGGCCGCCTTCAGCGCCGTGCCGATCGCCAGCACGAGCTCGCCGTGCATCGCATTGCGCTTCTCGGGGCGGTTGAGGATCAGGTGGCGGACCGCGCCGCGGTCCTCGGTCTCGACGAGCGCCATGGTCGGCCTCCGGGCTTGGTTGCGGTCGCGCGTCGCAGGCTACTGCCGGCGTGCGCGCTCGGAGCCGCCTCGTCCGAGCCGCGCCTCGTCCTGGGCGCGCCCGCCCGCGCCAGGGCCCAACAGCGCCCACAGCTGGAACGCGAGCCGCAGCCCGGTGCCGAGCAGCACCCACTTCGGCCACCACGAGCCGTCGGCGCCGGTCGCCAGCCAGATCGCGTTGCAGGCGAGGTTGATCAGCACGACGAGGCCGATCGCGTGCAGCGTCCGCTCGCGCGCGCCGGGGCGATCGAGGGCGCGGGCGCGGGCCGGCGCGCGCGGCGTCTGCTCGGCGGTCGCCGGCAGGTCGTGCGCGAGCGCGTCGAGCTCGCCGACGGTGCGCGCGCCGTAGGCCGCGTCGAGCCGCTGGTCGAGCTCCTCGGGCGTCAGGCGGCCGGCGGCGGCGTGGTCGCGCAGCAGCGTCGCGGTGCGCTCGCGCTCGGCGTCGGAGGCGCGCAGCGCGGGGCTGAGCGTCGGGTCGTCGGCTGCCATGTCGGCGATGGTACGAGACGTGCGGCTGCCGCGCCGAGGCCGCGTTAGGCTTCGGCCATGGCCGAGGCGACCGACGTGCGCGCGCTCGTCGAGCGCGGCCGTGCGCTCCTCACGCCGCATCCGCACCGCGGCGACCTG
>DASVFS010000260.1:0-11310 GCA_036379915.1 Conexibacter sp.
GAGCCGGGCCTCGAGTCGGCCGCGATCGTCATCTCGACGCGCTGCAACCACCTCGGCTGCCCCGTGCGCTTCACGCAGGCGGCCGGCAAGTTCATCTGCCCCTGCCACGGCGGCGTCTACGACTTCCGCGGGCTGCGCGAGGGCGGTCCGCCGGTGCGCCCGCTCGACCGCTTCTACACGAGAGTCGACAACGGCCAAGTGATGGTCGGCCCGCGCTTCAGCGTCAACAGCGAGTTGCGCCGCTTCTCGCCGCGCGACCCGGGCGAGCCGCTCGACGGCATCGGCCAGTACATGTACCCCGCGCGCTTCTCGACGCCGGAGAAGTCCGGGAGATGAGCTGAATGCCCAGACTGAAGCTCCCCGTCCCGCCGCTCCCGCCCGCGCTCAAGCCGCGGCCGAGCCGCCCGGGCACCGGGAACGGCAGAGTCGGCCCGCTCGACCAGGCGGCCGAGGCGGGCATCACCGTCGTCGACTGGATCGACGAGCGCACCTCGCTGTCCGGCGGCGTGCGCTGGATGCTCTTCCGCAAGGTCCCGAAGGGCACGAACTGGTTCTACACGCTCGGCTCGGCGGCGATGTTCGCCTTCCTTTCGCAGGCGGTGACCGGCGTCTTCCTGGCGATGTACTACGACCCGTCGCCGACGCGCGCCTACGAGTCGATCCGCTACATCACGAACGAGGCGTTCCTGGGCGAGTTCGTGCGCGGGATGCACAAGTGGGGATCGAGCGTGATGGTGATCCTCGTGTTCCTGCACATGGGGCGCACGTTCTTCTTCGGCGCGTACAAGTATCCGCGCGAGCTGAACTGGGTGATCGGCGTCGTGCTGTTGATCCTCACGATGCTGATGTCGTTCAGCGGCTACCTGCTGCCGTTCGACCAGCGCTCGTACTGGGCGACGATCGTCGGCGTGAACATCAACGGCACCGGCCCGCTGATCGGCCCGTACCTGTCCGACTTCCTGCGCGCCGGTCCCGAGTTCGGCGCCACCACGCTGTCGCGCTTCTACGCGATCCACATGCTGCTCGTGCCCGGGTTGATCGCCGCGCTGATCGGCGCCCATCTGTACCTCGTCGCGAAGCTCGGCACCACGGCCCCGCCGTGGCTGAAGGCCAAGCCGGACGAGCAGCTCACCGAGTCCGAGGTCTGATCCGCTCGTGAACCAGCGTGAGAAGGAGCAGTACCTCCGCGACTACGCGACGCTGAAGGCGCAGGGGAAGCCGTTCTTCCCCTACGCGGTCGCGAAGGACTCGGCGATGGCCGCGATCGTGCTGGCCGTCATCATCACGATGTCGATCGTGCTCGGCGCCGAGATGGGCCCGAAGGCCGATCCGACGACGACGACCTACGTGCCACGCCCGGAGTGGTACTTCTTCTTCCTCTTCGAGCTGCTGCGCGTCATCAAGCCGCCGCAGTACGTCCCGCTCGCCACGATCGGCGTGCCGACGGTCTGCATGATCCTGCTGTTCCTGCTGCCGTTCTACGACCGCAGCCCGGAGCGGCGTCCCGAGCGGCGCCCGATCGCGACCGCGGCGGGCCTCTTCACGATCGCGGCGATGGCGTTCCTCACCTACCTTGGCGCGAGCGCCGGCTCGCCGAACGAGATCGACATGAAGCCGCCGGCCGACCTCAGAGGCGCCGCGCTCGCCGAGTGGAACCAGGGCAAGCTCGTGGCCGCGCAGTCCGGCTGCCTCGCCTGTCACAAGATCGGCGAGAACGGCAACGACGGTCCCGGCCCGCACCTGAGCGAGATCGGCTCGGTGCTGCCGGAGTCGGCGATCGCCCAGACGCTGAAGAACCCGACGGCGCCGATGCCGTCGTTCCAGAGCCTCGCCGAGAACGAGCCCGAGAAGTTCCAGGCGCTCGTCTCGTTCCTCGGCCAGCTCAGATAGCTCGCGCGGAGGCGCCCACATGACCGCGGACGGCGGCACGACCGAGGCGAGACCGGCGACCGGAACGCTGGAGGAGCCGCAGGTGCGCGCGATGTTCGACCGCATCGCGCGCGTCTACGACCGCATGAACTCGGTCATGACCGCGGGCATGCACCATCGCTGGCGCGCACGTGCCGCCGACCTCGCGCAGCTGCAGCCCGGCGCGCGCGCGCTCGACGTCGCCTGCGGCACCGGCGACCTGGCGATCGAGCTGGCCGGCCGCGTCGGTCCGGGCGGCGAGGTCGTCGCGTGCGACTTCTCCGAACAGATGCTCGAGCTGGCGCGTCGGAAGGTGGCCGACAGACCGACCGTCCGCGTCGAGTGGGCGAACGCGCTCGAGCTGCCGTACGGCGACGACGAGTTCGCGGCCGCGACGGTCGGCTTCGGCGTGCGCAACTTCGCCGACCTGGAGCGCGGACTGTCCGAGCTCGCGCGCGTCGTGCGGCCCGGCGGCAAGGTCGTGATCCTCGAGATGACGACGCCGACGCGCCCGCCGCTGTCGACCTTCTTCGCGCTCTGGTTCGACCGCGTCGTTCCGCTGCTCGGCCGGCTCGCCGGCGACGCCGACGCCTTCACCTACCTGCCGCGCTCGGTGCAGCGCTTCCCCGGGCCCCGGGAGCTGGCTGCCACCATGGAGCGATGCGGCCTGCGCACCATCCGCTACGTGATCACAGCCGGGGGGATCATCGCGATCCACGTCGGCGAGGTGGCGTGAGCGGCGCTGCCGAACGCGCCGTCCCGAGCACCAGCGCAGCGGCCGTCGACGCGGTCGTGCGCGCCGGCGGCCCGCGGCTCGCGCAGCTGCTCGCCCGCACCGAGGAGCGGCTCGCGGCGCTCGCCTCCGGGCACGGGGCCACGCTCACGCGCCACGCGAGCGCCACGATCTCGGCCGGCGGCAAGCGCCTGCGGCCGCTGCTCGTGTTCCTCGCCGCCGGTGAGGCGGTCGCCGCCGCCGCGGAGGAGCGGCTCGTGCGCGCCGCCGCCGCCGTCGAGCTGATCCACAGCGCGAGCCTCGTGCACGACGACGTGCTCGACGCCGCCTCCCTGCGACGCGGCGCGCCGACGGTCGTGGCGGCAGCCGGGCGCACGACGGCGACCGCGACGGGCGACCTGTTGTTCGCGCGCGCGTTCGCCGAGCTCGCCGCGGGCGGCGAGCTGGACGACGTGCGCGCGCTGTCGGCGGCCGCCTCGGCGCTCGCGCGCGGCGAGCTGATCCAGCGCGCCGACGCCTGGGACGCGACCGTCCCGCTCGAGCGCTACCTGCACCGCTGCGAGCTGAAGACCGGCAGCCTGTTCGAGGCCGCCTGTCGCCTGGGCGCGCTCGGCGGTGGCGCCGACGCCCGCGCGGTCGAAGCGCTCGCGCTGTTCGGCTCGCGCATCGGACTCGCGTTCCAGCTGCTCGACGACGTGCTCGACGTCTCCGGCCCGGCTAGCCGCACCGGCAAGGCCCGCGGCACCGACCTGCTCGACGGGACCGTCACGCTCCCACTGATCCTCGCGCGCGAGCGCGCGCCGCAGCTGGCTCGGCTCGACCTGCGCGCGCTGCCCACGGCGCACGAGGCGGAGGAGGTGTGCGACCGGATCGCGGCGACGGGCGCGCTGGAGGAGGCGAAGGCGCGCGCCCTGGCCGTCGTCGACGAGGCGCGCGCGGAGCTGCCGGCACTGCCGGCGGCGCAACAGCGCGCGCTCGAGCTGGTCGCCGAGGGCGTCGTGGAGCGGTACGCCTAGAAGTCTTCCGGGAGGATCGCGTCGGCGTGCAGCGCGGTCACGAAGCGCTCGACGTCGTCCTCCATGTTCGCGCGCATCAGCCGCAGCAGGTCGCGCACGAGCGCCTCGGTGCCGCGGTCGAGCTCCTCGTCGAAGCGCTCGACGGTCGCCTCGTCGAACACGTCCGCGTCCCACCACTCGCAGTTCGGGCACTGGATCGTGACGGCCCACTCGCGCGGGCCCGCCTGCTCCCAGGCGACGGGCGCGACGAGCGACGAGCTGCACTGCGGGCAGACGTGCAGGCCGGTCTCGACCGAAGCCGGCGGCGGGGGCATGAGGTGATCGGCGGGATGCTGCATGGCGTCTCTGGCCACAGGATCGGCCGCGGCGCGATCCGACTTGAGCGGGATCGGCGCGGCGGCGTCGTCGGGAAACCCCGGACGGGGACGGATCGGCGCTACGCTGTGCAGACCCCAGCGGAGGCTCGCTCGTGTTCTCTTCCATCGGTCCCCTCGAGATCATCCTCGTCATCGTCGTGCTGCTCGTCATCTTCGGGCCGAAGCGCCTGCCGTCGCTCGGCAGATCGCTCGGCACCGGGATGCGCGAGTTCAAGGAGTCGATCACCGGCGAGGACAAGCAGCGCGAGGACGTCGACGCGACCGGCCGTCCTGCGCTGACGCCGGCGCAGGCCGACGCCGCGCAGCCGTCGCAGGCGGCTGAGACCGCGCCTGAGCAGCGCGCCTGACGCACCGAGCCCCGGCAGGACCGATGGCGACCGCGCTCAAGCCGATCGGGCACGAGGATCGGCTCACGATCGTCGATCACCTCGACGAGCTGCGCAGCCGTCTGATCATCTGCGCCGCCACGCTCGCGGTGGCGTTCTGCGTCTGCTTCTGGCAGAACGGCGCGCTGCTCGACGTGCTGAACAAGCCGTTGAAGGACAGCACGCCGACGGTCCAGGACAGCAAGGGCAACGGACGCCTCGCGCAGGTCGCCGCGGCGCAGCAGGAGGTGCAGAAGGGCTTCGCCGCGACGGCGAGAGCGTTCGCGGCGCTCGCCGCGGCCGAGAACCTGACGCCGGCGCAGAGACGCGTCCTCGCGGCGGCCGCCGCGGAGACCGCGGACGCCGCCAGAGCGCTGCCGAAGACGACGCCGCCGCGCGTCCCGATCACCACCGGCGTCGGCGAGCCGTTCACCGTGACGCTGACGATCGCGGCGTACTTCGCGTTGCTGTTCTCGCTGCCGGTGCTGCTCTACCAGGCGTACGCGTTCGTGCTGCCGGCCTTCAGCCCGCAGGAGCGCCGCGTCGCGCTGCCGATGATGCTGATGGTCCCGCTGCTGTTCCTCGCCGGCGTCGCGTTCGGCTACTGGCTCGTGCTGCCGCCGGCGATCTCGTTCCTGCAGAACTTCAACGACACGAACTTCGATGTCCTGCTGCAGGCGAAGGACTACTACCGCTTCGAGCTGCTGGGGATGCTGTCGACCGGGCTCGTCTTCCAGCTGCCCGTCGGCCTGCTGGCGCTCAACGCCGCAGGGATCGTGAGCGCCCAGATGCTGCGCTCGAGCTGGCGCTACGCGATCGTCGCGATCGCTGTGGTGGCGGCGATTCTCCCCGGCGTCGACCCGGTCACGACCGTGATCCTGATGGTACCGCTGCTGATCCTCTAC
Organism: Conexibacter sp.; assembly: GCA_036379915.1. Taxonomy (GTDB): domain Bacteria; phylum Actinomycetota; class Thermoleophilia; order Solirubrobacterales; family Solirubrobacteraceae; genus Conexibacter. Next base: position 5,305 of record DASVFS010000260.1, read on the forward strand.
CTCCTGAGTATCCTGCTGCTGACGATCGCCGATCGGCGGCGGGGGGACCGCGGCGAGATCGCGGCGCTTGCGTCGCACGACGGCGACACGACCGAGGGAACCTGAGCCGATGCTGTTCGACCTGCAGAGCCGCAACCGCAGAACCGCCGTCAAGGTCATCTACCTCGGCCTCGCGATCCTGATGGGCGGCGGTCTGATCCTGTTCGGGATCGGCACCGGCGTCGGCGGCGGGGGCCTGCTCGACATCTTCACCGACAGCGGCTCGAGCACGAGCGTGCAGGTCAGCAGCGCGGAGAAGAGCGCCGCCAGAGCCGTCAGAGTCGATCCGCAGAACGCGCAGGCGTGGGCCGACCTCGCGAAGGCCCGATATCAGACCGCCGGCCTCGGCGACAACTACGACCGGGAAGCGAACCAGGGCGCCGGCGCCTTCACGGCGGAGGGCAGAGCCAAGCTCAGGACCGCCGCGGCCGCCTGGCAGAGATACCTGACGCTGGAGCCGGACCATCCCGACGCGACGCTCGCGCGCCTGATGGCGAACGTCTACGACCAGACGGGCCTCGACGAGCCGGCGCAGGCCGCCGCCGCGATGGAGATCGTGACGGAGGCGGACCCGTCGGCCGCGGCGTACGCGACGCTCGCGCAGTACGCGTACCTCGCCGACCAGGAGCGCAAGGGCGACCTCGCCGCCGCCAGGGCCGTCCAGCTGGCGCCCGACGCGCAGAGAAAGCTCGTGAGAACGCAGCTGCTCGCGATCAAGAGACAGGTGCAGACGCAGGGAGCGATCGACAGAGCGAAGGCCGGCAGGACGGCCCCCGCGAAGCCGAGCGGCAGAGAGCAGGGCGTCGGCTGACGCGCCCGCCCGGCACCGGCTACCATCCCTGATCGGTCTGCCCCCCAGAGGACCGACCGTTCCCCGGGCCGTTAGCTCAACTGGCAGAGCAGGGGACTCTTAATCCCAAGGTTGGAGGTTCGATTCCTCCACGGCCCATCGCTCAGCGCAGCGTCACGATCGGGATCTCGGGCGGCGCGCCGAGCCGCACGCGAGGCGCTTGGCCGCGCTCGACGCCGACGCCGCGGCTGACGTAGAGCGCGCGCCCGTCGAGCGCGTGCAGACCGCCCGCCGCCACCTCGCGCGGGACGTGCGAGGCGGTCGAGAGCGCGCCGACCAGCGGCAGCTGCACCTGGCCGCCGTGCGTGTGGCCGGCCGCGAGCAGGTCCACGCGCGTGCGCTGCGACAGCCCGAGCACCACGTCGGGCCGGTGCGCGATCAGGATGCGCACGTCGCCGTCGCCCGGCAGCCGCTCGAAACGGTGCGCGAACGCCTGCGCAGCGGGGCGCCAGTAGGCCAGCTGGACGCCGCCGATCGTGACGGCGCGGTCGCCCACGCGCGTGCGCACGACCTCGTTGAAGAGCGTGCGCACGCCGGTGCCGGCGAACGTCCGCTCGAAGTCCCGCGGTCCCTCGACGTCGCCCTGCACGGCGAACACTCCGCCGGGCGCGTGCAGCTGCGCGAACAGGCGGTGGATCGCCGGCAGCTGGCGGGCGAACTCGGCGCGCGAGCCCTGGTGGTAGTCGCCCGTCAACACGATCACGTCGGGGTGCTGCGCCATCAGCCGCGCGACCGCCGCGCGCTCGTGGCTGCCGACGACTTCGAACTGGATGTCGGACAACAGCGCGACGCGGATCGGATCCGCGCCGGCGCGCGCCGACGGCAGCCGCAGCGTCGCGTGGTCGATCACGAGCCGGTTCGGCTCGATGAAGCTCGCGTAGGCGCCTACCGGTGCGGCGAGCAGCCCGACGACGACGAGCGCGCGCACCGTCGCGCCCCCGCGGCGCCAGGTGAGCAGGCCCAGCAGCGCCGCCGCGAGCGGCAGCACGACGGCGAAGTCGAGCCACAGCACGTGCATGACGCCGAAGTGGCGCTCGACGCCGAGCTTCAGCAGCACCAGCCCCTTGACCGCCAGCAGGCCGAGCGTCAGGACGCCGCCGAGCGCGAGCCGAGGCAGCAGCGGCGGCCGCCGCGCGGCCCACGCCACGAGCGTCCAGGCGATCAGCACGTCGATCCCCGCCGACAGCGCGAACACCGCGTTGCCCGTGTAGTGGCCGATCTGCACTGCCGCGAAAGCCTACGGAACGCGTCCGCCCGGCTCGCCGGACCCCCGCGTGGTCAGGCGTGCTCGGGCTCGCGGCTCGGCTCGCTCGCCGCGGCGCGCTGCTCGTACGCCGCGCGCGCGCCCAGGTCCGCCTCGGCCAGGATGCGATCCGTCTTCGCGCTGCGGCCGATCGCCTCGGCGAGCCGGCGCGGCATCAGCGCGCCGAGCCGCACGCCGATCGAGATCGCCCTCGGCACGTAGACGTCGTGGCGCGGCCGCTCGAGCGCCGCGACGATCGCGTCGGCGACCTGCTCGGGCTCCACCGTCGCGGTCAGGCCGCGGCCTCTCACGAGCCCCGCCGCCAGCTCGGTGTTCACCGGCACGGGCATCACGACGCTCGTCTCGACGCCGCTGCCGCGGATCTCGCCGCGGATCGCCTCCGTCAGCCCAACGACCGCGTGCTTCGTGGCGGAGTAGGTCGCGCCGCCCGGGACGCCGGCCTTGCCCGCCGTCGAGGCGATGTTGACGAGGTGGCCGCTGCGGCGCGGCAGAAAGCGCTGCAGCGCCAGCTTCGAGCCGTAGATCACGCCGTGGAGGTTGATGTCGACCTGGCGCGCGGCGACCGCGTCGCTCTCCTCGGCGAAGCGCCCCAGCTGCATGATCCCGGCGTTGTTGACGAGCACGTCGAGCGGGCCGAGCTGCGCCTCGGCCTCGTCGAGGAAGCGCTCGAACGACTCGCGGTCGGTCACGTCGAGCGGCAGCGCGACCGTGCCGCCGCCCAGCTCCGCCGCCGTGCGTTCGGCCAGCTCGACGTCGAGGTCGCCGATCGCCACGCGCGCGCCCTTGCGCACGAGCGCGGCGGCCGTCGCGCGCCCGATCCCGCGCGCGCCGCCGGTGATCGCGACGACCTTGCCGGTGAGCGAGCGGGGCTGTGTGGCCATGAGACGACTCCTTCGAGCGGACGCGGACGCGGACTGGCTGCACAGCCAGTCTCGCGGGATTCGCCCTGCCGCGCAAGCGCCTAGCATTCGCGCCCCATGGGGACCGCGCACCTCGCCTGCCTCGACGGGGCCGTGATGCCGGCCGCGGAGGCGGTCGTCCCGGCGACCGACGAGGGCCTGCTGCGCGGCGACGGCGCGTTCGAGGTGCTGCGCCTCTACGCCGGCCGGCCGTACGCGCTCGAGGAGCACCTGGCGCGCCTGGACCGCTCAGCCGCGAACCTGCGCCTGCCGATCGACCTCGACGCGGTCCGCGCCGACGTCGCGCGACTGCTCGACGCCGCTGCCGCGCCTGATCCCGGGGCGCTGCGGATCGTGCTCACACGCGGCGGGCGCCGCCTGCTGTTGACGGAGGAGCTGCCGCAGCATGCGCCCTCGATCCGCCTCGCGACCGTCACGTACGCGCCGGTGCGCCTGCTCGACGGCGTCAAGTCGCTCTCCTACGCCGCGAACATGCTGGCGACGCGGCTGGCGCAGGAGCAGGGCGCCGACGAGGCGCTGCTCGTCACGCCCCACGGGCGCGTGCTGGAGGCGCCGACCTCGTCGCTCTTCTGGGTCGCCGACGGCGCCGTCCTCACGCCGCCGCTGTCGGACCACATCCTCGCCTCGATCACGCGCGCGGTCGCGATCGAGCTCGCGGGTGCGCAGGAGCGCTCGTGCACGCTCGAGCAGCTGCTGGCCGCGGACGAGGCGTTCCTCGTCTCGACGACGCGCGAGCTGCAGCCGGTCGCGAGCGTGGACGGACGCGCGATCGGCGCCGCCGCGGACGCGGCGCGCTTCGCGACCGGCTTCGCCGGTGGAGACGTTACGCGCGACCTCGCCGCGGCCCTGCACGCGCGCATCCTCAGCGAGCTCGACGCGGCCGCGTGATGCGCGTCCTCACCGTCATCGGGAACCGCCCGCAGTTCATCAAGGCCTCCGCGGTCTCCTCCCGGCTGCGCGCGCTCGGCGAGGAGGTCACGGTCCACACCGGCCAGCACTACGACGCCGAGCTGTCGCAGGTCTTCTTCGACGAGCTGGAGCTGCCGCCGCCCGAGCACCTGCTCGGCGTCGGCGGCGGCACGAACACGTCGCAGACGGCACGCATGCTCGCGGCGCTCGAGCCGCTGCTCGCCGACGTGCGGCCGGACGCGCTGCTCGTCTACGGCGACACCAACTCGACGCTCGCCGGCGCGCTGGCGGCCGTGCAGGCGGGAATCCCGGTCGCGCACGTCGAGGCGGGCATGCGCTCGTTCGACCGCGCGATGCCGGAGGAGGTGAACCGCGTCGTGACCGACCACCTGAGCGCGCTGCTGCTGTGCCCGTCGCAGACCGCCGTCGACAACGCGCGGCGCGAGTCGGTCGCCGGCGCGGTCGAGTTGGTCGGCGACGTGATGGTCGACGTCGCGCAGCTGCTGCAGCCGGCCGCGCGCGCCCGCGTCGAGGCGCTCGCGCCCTACGGCGTCGAGCCGGGCGGGTACCTGCTCGCGACCGCGCACCGCGCCGGCAACGTCGACGACCCGGCGCGCCTCGCGCAGCTCGTCGAGCTGCTGCTGGCGCTGCCGCTGCCGACGGTGCTGCCGCTGCATCCGCGCACGCGCACGCGGCTGGAGGAGGCAGGCATGCTCGACGCGGTCGCGGCTGCGCCGCACGTGCGTCTCGCGCCGCCGCTCGGCTACCTCGACTTCACCGCGCTGCTGTGCAACGCGCGCGCGGTCGTGACCGACTCCGGCGGCGTGCAGAAGGAGGCGTACCTCGCCGGCGTGCCGTGCCTGACGCTGCGCCCGAGCACCGAGTGGGTCGAGACGGTCGACGTCGGCTGGAACGCGCTCGTCGACCTCGACGCGGACACGGCGCTGACCGCGCTCGAGCGCGAGCCGCCGGCCGAGCGCCCTCAGCTCTACGGCGACGGGCGCGCGGGGGAGCGGGTGGCCGACGCCGTGCGCGCGCTGGCGAGCGGCGCGCCGGCGCCGGCCTGAGCGGCGCGTGTCGCCCGCTCCTCTGCGCGCTGCGACACGAGCCGGCCGCGCTACGGTCGCCCGAGTCGCCGCAGCGCGACGCCCGCCGCGGCGAACGTCGCCGGGTCGAGCACGCCGCGCCCGTCCAGGACTGCGCGCACGCCCGGCAGCTGCGCCGGCGTGAGCGCGCGGTACGCGTCGTGGTCGGCTTGGAGGATCGCGCCGTCGATCGCGCCGTCGTCCCACGGCTCGAAGCCGAGCGCGCGCAACTCGTCCGCGTCGTAGAGCGGGTCCGCCGCGACTACGGTCGCGCCGCGCGCCGCGAGCGCCTCGCGCAGCGCGAACGCGCCCGAGAAGGCGGTCTCCTTCACGTCGCCGCGGTAGGCGACGCCGAGGATCAGGACGCGCGCTGCGTCGAGCTGTTCGAGCGCATCCTGCAGCAGCTCGACCGCGTACGCCGGCATCGCCCCGTTGACCTCCCGCGCGACCGCCGGCAGCCGGGCGTCAGGCGCGCCGTGCAGGAAGAAGTGCGGGTAGACCGGGATGCAGTGGCCGCCGACGGCGACGCCCGGCCGGTGGATGTGGCTGAACGGCTGGCTGTTGGCGGCGTCGATCACGCGGTCCACGTCGACCCCGATCGCGTCGGCGTGCCGCGCCAGCTCGTTCGCGAACGCGATGTTGAGGTCGCGGTACGTCGTCTCGGCGAGCTTCGCCAGCTCGGCCGCCTCGGCCGAGCCCATCGGCCACACCTCCGCGTCGATGAAGCGCCCGTACAGCTCCACCGCCCGCCGCTCTCCCGGCTCCGAGCAGCCGCCCACCAGCTTCGGGTATCTCCCCAGATCCGCGAAGATCCGCCCGCTGTAGACGCGCTCGGGGCTGAACGCGGCGTAGAAGTCGCGCTCCGCCTCCAGTCCGCTGCCGGCGGCGAGCGCGGGCGCGATGCGGTCGCGCGTCGTGCCGACCGGCAGCGTCGTCTCG
>DASVFS010000261.1:0-10827 GCA_036379915.1 Conexibacter sp.
GAGGCGGCGAAGGCCGACCGCGAGCCGACGAGCCTCGACCTGCCCGTCGGCGACGACGGCGAGACGTCGCTCGGCGCGCTGATCGCGACCGACGAGGCGGGCCCGCACGAGGAGGTCGCCGACACGCTGCGTCACGAGGCCGTGCAGAAGGCGATCGACACGCTCCCCGACAAGGAGCGGACGGTCATCCACCTGCGCTTCGGCACCGGCGGCGAGCCGCCCCAGACGCTCAGCGAGGTCGGCCGGCGCCTCGGCCTCAGCTCCACGCGCGCGCGAGAGCTCGAGGAGCAGGCGCTCAGACGCCTCTCGCGCGAGAGCTCGCTCGCGGCGCTGCGCGAGGCGGCGTAACCCGGCAGCTCAGCCCCACGGTCCCTCCCGCGACCGCGCCACCCTTCCGGCGCGGTCGCGGCCGTCGGTCAGGTCTCGACGACTCGCCGCCCGAGCGCGTCGAGCAGCAGGTTGACGATCCACACGATGATCGCCGCGCCGACGCCGGTCCAGAAGCCGTCGACGTGGAAGTCGTCGACGATCCAGCTGGTGAGGAAGATCATCAGCACGTTCACGAGGAAGTACGCGAGCCCGAGCGTGAGGATGATCAGCGGGATCGCGAGGATCGCGACGATCGGCTTGACGACCATGTTCGCGAGGCTGAAGACGAGCCCGGCAAGCGCGAACGTGACCCACGTGTGGTCGCCGCTGACGGTGACGCCGTCGAGCAGCTTCGCCGCGACCCACAGAGCTGCGACGTTGCACGCCCAGGTGACGGCGAAGCGGGCAAGCACGGGTGCATCGTCGCCGATCCGGCGGTCCAGCGCCAGCCCGCCGTCACCGACGCGTCAGCAGCTCGCGCACGGCGGCGGCGACGATCGCCGGGTGGACGTACGGCGCCATGTGGCCGCCGCTCACCATCACGAGGCGCGCGTCGGGGAGCGACGCGGCGAGCGTGCGGCCGTGCTCGGGCTCGATCAGCTTGTCGCCGCGGCCGTGAATCACGATCGCCGGGATCCGGATTCGCGCGAGCCCCGCGTCGACGTCCGCGACCACGTCGTCGGCGTGCAGCTGCTCGTCGGCGTAGGCGTCGAGGTCCTCGTGCCGCATGTTGTGCGCGAGCAGGCGGTCCTCGTGCGTCTGCCCGACCTCGCCCGGGTCGAACGCGCGCGCGTCGCCCGACTTGGCGGACGCGGTGCGCAGCAGTTGCGAGAAGGTGACGTCGGCGAGCGGCTGCACGACGGGCCACGAGAGCGCCTGCACGAGGTGCGATTGCGCACGCGTGAACGCGTCGGAGTGGGAGCCGCCCGCGGCCGCGTCGACGAGCACGAGCCCGCGCACGTCCTGCGGCCGCTGCTCCGCGTACGCGAGCGCGAGCGTCCCGCCGTAGGAGTGGCCGGCGAGCACGACCGGCCCGAGGTCGAGCGACTCGATCAGCCCCCGGATCGCCGCCAGCTGCTGCTCGAGCGGGTGGTAGCCGCCGCTCGAGTACCCGAAGCCCGGCCGGTCGTACAGCACGGTGTGTCGCGTCGGCAGCTGCGCCGCGACGGGCTCGAAGTCGAGCCCCGTGCCGGGCAGGCCGTGGATGAACACGACCGCCGGTCCGCGCCCGGGGTGCTCGACCACGCGCACGCTCGCGTCGCCGAGCCGCAGCATCGTGCCGGTCCGCTCCGGCTCGCCCGGCAGCCGGCCCCACGTCCAGTTGAGGATCACGACGAGCGCGACGAGCGCCAGCACGATCCGCAGCACGATTCGCCTCATGTCGGACCGGACGGTATGGGAAGGCCGAAGCGGACACGCCGGTTCCGCAGCGTCGATCGGCTTGACGCCGGTGTGCCGCGTGCCTAGCGTCGTCTCGATGCGTGTGCGGTCCGGGGCGGCCGTCACGTGAACCAGTCGACGAAGGGGGATTCGTCACATGCGCTTCTGCAAGCTGTTGCTCGCGACGCTCGTCGTCGCCGCTGCGCTCGGCACGCTGGTGGGCGCAGCGTCCGCCAGGAATCTGTCACTGTCGCACCAGACGTTCAGAGCGACGTATGCGAACGTCGAATATCAAAGTTCGATCGCGACCGTCAGGTGCCCGCTCACGATCGAAGGCTCGTTCCACAGGAGGACGATCGTCAAGACCGTCGGTTCACTAGTCGGGTACATCACCGCGGCCGGCCACGGCGCCTGCTCGGCTCCGGGCGCGACGGTGCTAAGGGAAACGCTGCCCTGGCACATTCGCTACGCCTCGTTCGTGGGCACGCTACCGAACGTCACAGGCTTGAACTTCAGTGTGATCGACTACAGCGTCACCATAAGGGATCCGTTCGGGTCGCTCTGTCTAATCAGATCGACGGCCACGGAACCCGTGACGCTCGCCTTCACGCGTGAAGGCTTGACCGGCATCAGCAGAGCGAACCTGTCCGGCACCCTGGAAACCGCCGGCGCCGCCTGCAACGGGCTGGCGGTCACGATCGTCGGTCCGTCGACCAGCATCACCGTTCTAAACAGTGCGACGAGGATAACTCTGACCCTAATATAGGTCCGCTTGATTCAAGCGGTCCCGAGGCCGGCCCGCCGCGCCGCCGAGCGTTCGGCCGCGGTGGGCTCCCGGGCCGGAGCAGGAGCGGCCACCGGCGCCGGCCGTGGCGCGGCGGCCGCCGCCAGCGCCGTGCCGACTCCGAGCAGCGCCCACGTCATCGGGTCCTCGAGGAACGCCGCGTACACGAGCGTGTGGAACAGCAGTGCGAGGAAGGCGGCGGCGACCGCCGAGCGGGCGACGGAGCCGGCGGCCCCCCGGAGGAGGCGGCCGAGGGCGGCGATCAGCAACGCCACGTACGCGAGCAGCCCGACGACGCCCTGCTCGGCCGCGACCGTCACCGGGATCGTGTGCGACGCGGTCGACGCGTCGGCCGACAGGCGCCGTCGCTCCTGACGCCGGTACTCGCGCGCGAAGGACCCGCTCCCGTAGCCCTGGAGCGGCCGCGCCGCGAACAAGTCGCCGCCGCCGCTCACCAGCTGCGTGCGTCCGCTGGAGGAGCTGTCGAGGTTGTGCAGGTTCACCCCGAACGTGCTCGGCGTGATCAGCACGGCCGCGACCGCCAGCGCCACCACGCCCGCCGCCGGCAGCAGCACGCGCCTGGTTCCCCAGCGCAGCACCGCGAGCGTCGCGAGCCCGACGAGCAGCGCCCCCAGCGACGACTGCGACAGCGTCAGCACGAGCCCCGCCCACAGCGCCGCGAGCACCGCCGCGCCGCCCCACACGAGGCGTGGGCGCGTCGCCTGCAGCACCGTCGCCGCGACCGCCAGCATCGCGACGACGAGGAAGCGGCCGTAGATGTTCGGGTCGAAGAAGACCGAGTTCGTGCGGAAGTAGGTGTGCAGGTCGTTCGAGGCGATCAGCTTCGGGTTGAGGAAGATGTGCTTCGTCGCGTACTCGACGCAGCCGATCGCGCTGAAGACGAGCGCGAGGCCGACGAGCAGCCCGAAGCACAGCCGCAGCAGCCGCTCGCTCCATTCCACCTGCGCGAGCAGCACGAACAGCAGCGCGAACGGCACGATGAAGAAGGCGATCTGCTGGAGCGCCTTGTCGAAGTCGGCCGAGTAGGTCGCCTGGATCCCGTACAGCGCGACCGACAGCGCCAGCAGCCGCTCGAGCCAGCCCGGCGACCAGCGGGCCGCGCCGTCCTCGCGCAGCCCGCGCGCGATCGCCGCCGCCGCGCCCGCGGCGATCACGACGTACAGCGGGACGAGCAGGTTCGACGTCGTCCCGCCGACCTCGATCGGCACGCGGAACGGCAGCGCCGCGAGCACGAGCAGCGGCAGCACGAGCACATGGCGCTCCATCAGCCATGCGAGCACCGCCATGACCCCGATCGCGACGACGCCGCCGGCGATCGACGGCAGCGGGTGGTCGCGCACGACCGCGAGCTGCGGCGAGTCCCAGATGTCCGCCAGCAGCAGCACCGGCGCGAGCAGCAGCGCGCCGAGCATCGCGAGCGCGCGCTGGCGCGGCTCGCGTGCGAGCAGCGCGGCGGCGGCCAGCAACACCGCCGCGACCGCGCCCGCCTTGGGCAGTGGACCGGCAAGCGCGAACAGCGGCGTCATCGCCGGGCGAGTGTAGACCGCGCGCTCCCCGTGCACGCGCGCCAGCGCGCGCGGGCCCCGCCCCCCGATCCTCTAGCCTGTGGCGGGATGCGGTCTCGCCGTCTTCCCCCGGCAGCGCTGTCGCTGCTCTGTGCCCTGCTCGCGCTCGCGGCCGTCGGCTGCGGCAGCGGCGGCACGACCGTCGGCGGCGGCAACGAACCGGCGCCCGCCGGCGACACGCCCGCGGGCGTCCGGGCCGCCGCGTTCGACCCGCGCGACGCGCCGCTCGGCTGTTTGTCCTCGAAGGGCATCGAGGCCGAGAAGGACGCGAGACAGACCGACAGACTCGACATCCTGCCGGCCGCCGGCGGCGCCTACGTCGAGTTCGCCGCGACGCCCGCCGAGGCGCAGGGGCGCCAGATCCGCAACGAGGCGCCGGGCGCCGAGGTGATCGGCCCGCACCTGCTCACCGTCGGCAGGCTGGGAGACGACGAGCTCAGAGCGATCGAGACCTGCCTGCAGGCGCAGGGCTCGAGATACTGAGCGGGACCGGCCGCCCGTGTCTCCCCGCACCAAGCGTCTGCTGCTGCTCGCGATCTGGGCGATCCCGATCGCGGGCGTCGTGTGGTGGGCGACGAAGCAGGAGGCGCCGACGTTCCCGGGCGACGCCGAAGGCATCCTGGCGCTCGTCGGCGCGCTCGCGCTCTACGCCGTCGCCACGCTGATCCGCGGCGAGCGCTGGCTGCACATCCTCCACCGCGCGGACGTCAAGGACGCCACCCGCGCCGACGCGCACGCGCTCGTGCCGGTCGGCTACATGGGCAACAACGTGCTGCCGGCGCGCGGCGGCGAGCTGCTGCGCACGTTCCTGCTCGGCGGCAGAGCGAGAGCGACGAAGCGCACGATCCTCGGCACGATCCTCGCCGAGCGCGTGCTCGACGCGGTCGCGCTCGGCGTGATCCTCGTCGTGCTCGCGGCCGGGCTGCTGCGCAGACTGCCGAAGCCGAACGAGACGCTCGTGCTCGCGGGCGTGGCGCTGCTCGTGCTGCTGCTGATCGCCGCCGCGATCGCGTTCGTGCGCTACCGCGAGCGGCTCGTGTTCGTGCTGCGCGCGCTCGCCCCGATGGCGGCGCCGAGCAGGCAGCTGCTGAGCCGCTTCGGGCTCGTGCTGCTCGTCGTCTCGCTGCTGATCTGGCTCGTCGAGGCGAGCGTGTACATCGCCGTCGGGCACGCCGTCGACATCACGCTCAGTCTGCGCGACGGGCTCGCCGTCGTCGCCTTCACGAACGCGGCCGCCTTGATCCCGGCCGCACCCGGGTACATCGGCACGTACGATGCCGCCGTCATCTTCGCCGTCGGCGCCGTCACCGATGCCGCGAAGTCCTCCGTCCTCTCCTATCTGCTGCTGTTGCGCTTCGTGCTCTTCATCCCGATCACGCTCGTCGGCTTCGTGCTGCTCGTGGTCCGCTACGGCGGGCTCTCGCGCATCCGCGCCGCGCGCGCGGATGCGAAGCGCGAGGCCGCGACGGCGCCCGCCTGAGCCATGGCCACGTCGACCGCAGAGCTCGGCTCCTCGCCGCACTGGCTCGCCTCGCTGCGCGCGCGCCTGACCCCGACCGCGACGCCGCGCGAGGCCGTCACCGACGGCCGCGTCTACGCGCTGCTGGCGGCCGCCGCGCTCGCGCTCGCCGCGCTCACGCTGCTGTATCCGAGCACGCCGACGTACGACCCGTGGGCGTGGATCGTGTGGGGCCGCGAGATCCTGCACCTCGACCTGCAGACGACCGGCGGCCCGTCGTGGAAGCCGTTCCCGGTGATCTTCACGACCGTCTTCGCGCTCTTCGGCGAGGCGGCGCCGGACCTGTGGCTCGTCGTCGCGCGCGGCGGCGCGATCCTCGCGGTGATGCTGGCGTTCCGGCTCGGCGCGCGCCTCACGAGCCGCGAGTGGAGCGTCGCCTCGGTCACGGCCGGCGTCGTCGCCGCGGTCGCGCTGATCATCAGCTCGCAGTTCGTGCGCACGATGGCGCTCGGCAACTCCGAGGGGCTGATGGTCGCGTTCGCGCTGTGGGCGGTCGAGCGCCATCTCGACGGCAAGTACCGCCAGGCGTACGTGCTGATCTTCCTCGCCTCGCTGCTGCGGCCCGAGATCTGGCTGTTCCTCGGCGTCTACGGGCTGTGGCTGATCTTGATCGACCGCAGAGCGCTGTGGCTCGTCGTCGGCGGCGGCGCGCTGACGCTCGCGCTGTGGTTCCTGCCCGAGTACTGGGGCTCGGGGAACTTCAACCGCGCCGCCGACCGCGCGCAGCAGCCGAACCCGAACAGCCCCGCGTTCGCCGAGCACCCGTTCCTCCAGGTGCTCGAGGACACGTGGCCGCTCGTGATCACGCCGGTGAAGGGCGCGGCCGCGTTCGCGCTCGTGCTCGCCGCGGTCGACTGGATCCGCAATCGCCGTCAGGCCGCGGTGCTCGCCGTCGGCCTGCTCGGCGCCTCCTGGATCGTGCTGATCGGCCTGATGACGCAGGCCGGCTTCTCCGGCAACCCGCGCTACATCATCCTCGGCACCTCGCTGCTCGCGGTCGTCGGCGGCGTCGGCTTCGGCCGCGTCGTGCAGCTCGCCGGCGCCGCCATGCGCAGCCTCGCCGGTCCGCGCGTCGCGACGGCGGCGGGCGTCGTCGTGTTCGCCGTGCTGACGCTCGCGAGCGTGCACTGGGCGAAGCCGCGCTTCGACAACTTCGACGACCTCGACCGTGCGCTGCGCTACCAGGCGGAGCTGCGGATCGACCTCGAGAAGGCGCTCGCCGGCGTGGGCGGCGCCGACGCGTACAAGGCCTGCGGCAAGGCGACCGCCGGCAAGTTCAGCGTGCCGCTCGTGGCGTGGTACCTCGACGAGCACACGCTCGACGTCGGGCTCGTGCCGGCGCCCGCGGGCGTGATCGTCGCCGCGCGCACGACGAACAAGCCGACGCTCACGCCGCAGCCGGAGCAGCCGTACCCGCCCGGCTACGCGCCCGTGGAGACGGTGCGCACGACGACGCTGTTCTCGACCTGCCCCCGACCCGCGCCGCGCGCCTAGGGCGCCGGTAGCCTTCTGACGCGCATGGCCACGGTGACCGTCCCCCGCACCCGCCGCCGTTTCGCAGAGCTGCGTGCGTCTGATGCGCTGCTTGCCGGTGTAACGCTTGTGGCGCTGATCGCGATCAGCGCTTACGTCCGCACGCGCGCGATCGGCGGCTCCTTCTGGATGGACGAGGGCCTCTCCGTCGGCATCGCCTCGCACGCGTTCGGGGACATCCCGGGGGTCTTGAGACAGGACGGCTCCCCGCCGCTCTACTACCTGCTGCTGCACGTCTGGATGGACGCCTTCGGCCGCAGCGAAATGGCTGTTCACTGGCTCTCCCTGACGGCCGCGCTGCTGACGATCCCGGCGGCGATGTGGGCCGGCTGGAGCCTGTGGGGCAAGCGCGCCGGGTACGTCGGCGCCGTCGTCTGCGCGCTGATCCCCTTCCTCACCGCGTACGGCGAGGAGGCGCGCATGTACGCGCTGATGGCGCTGCTCGCGTTGCTCACGAGCGCCTGCTTCCTGCACGCCTTCGTCTACCGGCGCCGCGGCTACCTGGCGGCGTTCGCGATCGGCCAGGCGCTGATGCTGTACACGCACAGCTGGGGGATCTTCTACGGCGTCGGCGCGTTCCTCGCGCTCGCCTATCTGTGGCGGGCCGCTCCGCGCGAGCAGCGCCGCGGCCTGCTGCGCGACGGCGCGCTCGGCTTCGGCGGCGCCGCGCTGCTGTACCTGCCGTGGGTCCCCACGCTGCTCTACCAGACCGCCCACACCGGGGCCCCGTGGGCGAACAAGCCGCGCCTCGGCGTCCCGATCCAGATCGCGAGAGACGTGCTCGGCGGCTACGGGCCCGCGGTCGGGCTGCTGCTCGTCGGCGGCTTCGGGCTCGCGGTGGCGCTCGGCGCGCACCGCGCGCGCGCGGACCGCGAGCGCCAGTCGGTGCTCGTGCTCGCCGCGCTCGCGCTCGTGACGCTCGCGCTCGCGTGGCTGCTGTCGCAGGTCTCGCCGGCGTGGGCCTCGCGCTACTTCGCCGCGATCGTCGGACCGCTGGTGCTGCTGCTCGCGCTCGGCCTCTCGCGCGCGGGCCGACTGGGGATCGTGGCGCTGCTCGTGATCTGCATCTTCTGGATCAAGCCGACCCAATACGTGGACGGCTACAAGAGCGACGTGCGCGACATCGGCGCCGAGGTCGGCGCGCAGATGAGCGCCGGCGACCTCGTGCTCGTCGGGCAGCCCGAGCAGACCCCGCTCGTCTGGTACTACATGCCCGGCGGCCTCAGATATGCGGACACGATCGGTCCGGTCGGCGATCCCCGTCACATGGACTGGGTCGACGCGCTCGACAAGCTCGAGGCGGCCCAGCCCGCCGAGGTGCTGCCGGGGCTGCTTGCTAACCTGCGGCCCGGCCAGAAGGTCCTGTTCGTGCGCCCGCTGACCGAGGGCGTGACGAACTGGAAGGCCCCCTGGACCCAGCTGGTGCGGCGCCGGTCGGCCCAGTGGGGTGCGATCCTTGCTGGTGACCCGACGCTGCGGCAGGTCCAGGTCGCGCCGCAGTTCTACCGTGGCGCCTCGACGGTCGGCAACAGCGCCGTGCTGTACGAGAAGACCGCCAGATCCCAACTTCCCTGATCCCACGCACATGACCGAGAACGCTTCGCAGGACACCCGCCCCTACGTCGTCCTCGGCGGCGGCCCCGCCGGCCTCACCGCCGGCTATCTGCTCGCCAAGCGCGGCGAGCCCGTGATCGTGTGCGAGTCGACCGACATGGTCGGCGGCATCGCCCGCACGGAGGAGCGCGACGGCTACCGCTTCGACCTCGGCGGCCACCGCTTCTTCACGAAGGTGAGAGAGGTCGACGACCTCTGGCACGAGATCATGAGAGGCGAGTTCCTGCTGCGCCCGCGCCTCTCGCGCATCTACTGGCACCGCAAGTACCTCCAGTACCCGCTGGAGGGGATGGACGTGCTGAAGAAGCTGGGGCCAGTCAACCTGATGAAAGCCGGTACCTCCTACGTGTGGGCGGCGCTGAAGATGCGGCTGCGGCCCAACAAGCCCGAGGAGACGCTGGAGGAGTGGGTCTCGAACCGCTTCGGGAAGTACCTCTACAACCAGTTCTTCAAGACCTACACCGAGAAGGTGTGGGGCGTCCCGTGCACCGAGCTGCGCGCCGATTGGGCGGCTCAGCGAATCAAGGGCCTCTCCTTCTTCTCCGCCGCGAAATCCGCCTTCCTCGGCAACAGAGGCAACAAGATCAGATCGCTGATCGAGGAGTTCCACTACCCCAGATTCGGCCCCGGCCAGATGTGGGAGAGAATGAAGGCCGACATCGAGGCCAGAGGCGGCGAGGTGCGCATGAACGCGCCCGTCACGAAGGTCGAGTTCGACGGCAACCGCGCGGTGCGCGTCGTCGCCGGCGGCGAGACGATCGAGTGCCGCGGCGTGATCTCGTCGCTGCCGATCACCGTCACGACGAAGATCGCCGACCCGGAGCTGCCGGTCGACGTGCGCGACGCCGGCCGCGGCCTGCGCTACCGCGACTTCCTCACGGTGTCGCTGGTGATCGACGGGCCCGACCTGTTCCCCGACACGTGGATCTACATCCACGAGCCGGACGTCGAGGTCGGCCGCATCCAGAACTTCCGCTCGTGGAGCCCGTGGATGGTGCCGAACGACCACGAGACGTCGATCGGCATGGAGTACTTCTGCTTCGCCGGCGACAGACTGTGGACGATGGCCGACGAGGACCTCGTCGCGTTCGCCACGCGCGAGCTCGGCCAGACCGGCCTCGCCGACCCGTCGAAGGTCAAGAAGGGCTTCGTCGTGCGCGTCAACAAGGCCTACCCGGTCTACGACGCCGAGTACGGCGAGCGGCTGGAGACGGTGCGCACGTGGCTCGACCCGCTCGAGAACTTCATCCAGGTCGGGCGCAACGGCCTGCACCGCTACAACAACTCCGACCACTCGATGCTGACGGCGATGCGTGCGGTCGAGAACCTCTGCGACGGCGCGCGGCACGACATCTGGGCGGTCAACGCCGAGAGCGTGTACCACGAGGAGGACCACGGGGAGGAGGAGGCCAACCCCTACCCGTACAAGGACGCGCCGCCGGAGACCGAGGCCGAGAAGAAGGCCGCGGCCTCGTAGCGGCGGCCGCGGTGCGGTCACCT
This sequence comes from Conexibacter sp., assembly GCA_036379915.1. GTDB lineage: Bacteria > Actinomycetota > Thermoleophilia > Solirubrobacterales > Solirubrobacteraceae > Conexibacter. The sequence continues at coordinate 10,286 of DASVFS010000261.1, forward strand.
GAGCCCCGCGCCGACGCTATCGTCGGCGCATGGCTCGCATCGTCGCGCTGATCGTCGCCGCGACGCTCGCCGCGGCGCCCGCGGCGGGGCTCGCGGCTGCTCCGCCGGATCCGACGCAGTCGCCCTTCCAACAGGCGCCGTCGCAGAACCAGGTCGGCGAACAGCCGGAACCGACGCCGACGCCGGCGCCGAGGGAGGTCGACGACGGCTCGATCGGCGGCCGGGAGGCGCTGCTGATCGGCGTGGGCGTCGTGGCGCTGATCGGCGGCATCTGGGTCGTCATATCGCGCGACGCGAAGCGCGCCACCGCCGGGCTGGTGCGCTCGGGCGACGGCGCGCTCGGCGAGGGGCGCGGCGGCAGCGCCACGCGCGCGGCGCGCAGAACTCGCAGACTGAGCGCCGCCGAGCGCAGACGCCGCAGACGCGGCCGCGCGGCGAAGTGACAGACTCCTAGGTTCCAATGCAGACCTGAACCGTCTCCGTCCGCCCGCGGGCGGGGACGACGTGAAACCAGGAGACTGACCATGTCCACCAACAGCTTC
>DASVFS010000262.1:0-21440 GCA_036379915.1 Conexibacter sp.
GGGCCCGCCGCGCCGCCGTGGCGGGTCGCGTCAGGAGCCGCCGAGCAGCCGGCCGGCGGCGTCGTGGTTGTGGAACGCCTTGCGGACGGTCTCGTGGACCTCCCACAGCACGCGCGTGCCCTCGGGGAAGAAGCCGATGTCGCCGGCCGCGAGCTCGACCGGCTCGCCGCCCTCGGGCGTCACCGTCGCGCGGCCCTCGATGAACGCCACGGTCTCGTCGGCGTGGTCGAGGTAGAAGGCGCCGGGCGTGCAGTGCCAGACGCCGTTGAACAGCGTGCCGGCCTCGTTGCGCCACAGCGGCACCCACGAGGCCTCGGGCGTGCCGGAGACGATGTCCTCGGCGGGGATCGGGGCGGGCTCGACGGGGGCGTCGGCGATCGAGAGCTTCGCCACGCGGGCGACGGTCGTGTCGGACATCGGTGTGCTCCTTGGCGTGTCGTGGACGGGAGCGTGCGTGGCGGCGCAGCGCGAACGGCGAGGTCAGCGCGTGAGCGTGACCTTGGTGAGGCCGTGCGGGTGGTCGAGGTCGACGCCCCGGCGGCTCGCGAGCTGCATCGCGGCCACCTGGCCGGGCAGCAGCGCGAGGATCGTCGCGACCCAGTGCGGCGCCTGGCGGGGGAGCGCGACGTGGAGCGCCGCGGCGGCCGCCGGCGGCACGCTGCGCGCGACGAGCACCATGCGGATGCCGCGCTCGCGCACCTTCTCCAGCAGCTCCGCGATCGCGGCGTCGAGCTGCGGCCGCGTGTCGATCGTCCACAGCGCGCCGTCGCCGCCGAGCGCGGCGACCGGGCCGTGCAGCAGGTCGGCCGGCGAGAACGCCTCCGTGACCATGCCGGACAGCTCGCGGATCTTCAGCGCCGTCTCGTGCGCGGTCGAGAAGTCGAGTCCGCGGCCGACGGCCGTCAGCACCGTCGCGCCGTCGAGCGCGTCGAAGTCGGCGCGGCGCGCGAGCTGCTCGCGCACCGTCGCGTCGACGAGCTCGGGCAGCCGCTCGAGCCAGCGGGCGCGATCCGGGTCGGGGTGCAGGCTCTGGACCAGCTGCTGGATCGCGTGCAGCGAGGCGACGTAGGTCTTCGTGGCGGCGACCGAGCGCTCGGGCCCGGTCGCCAGCGGGACGACGACGTCGGCGGTCGCCGCCAGCGGCGAGTCGGGGTCGTTCGTCAGCGCGACCGTCGGCCGGCCCTGGCGGCGCGCCGCCGCCAGCACGCCGACGATGTCGGGCGACTGGCCGGACTGCGAGATCCCGAGCACGGCGGCGCCGCGCAGGTCGGGCGTGGAGTGGGGGTCGGCGAACAGCGACGGCGCGGCGAGCGCGACGTTCAGGTGCGCCTCGTCGCCGAGCGCGTACTGCGCGAAGCGGGCGGCGTTGTCGGAGCTGCCACGCGCGGCGATCAGGAGGTAGTCGACGCTCGGATGGCCGATCGCGCGGGCGGCGGCGTCGGCCGCCTCGGCGCCCGCCTGTGCGCGGCCCGCGAGCGCGGATCCCTGCTCCAGGAGCTCCTGATGCAGCAGTGAGGTGGGCGGTGCGGGAGGGTTCATGGGAAGCGATCCGTTCGAGGAGTGGACACGCGGCGTTCGATCTGTATATATTTCCGCTTGAAAAGAAATGTACCAAACCACTGTTACCGACATCAACGAGTTCCTGGTCCGCGACGCGGTGCGCGAGGCGGGCGAAGTGACGCGGCGCGACCTCAGCGAGCGACTCGGCCTCTCGGCCGCGTCCGTGAGCCGCATCGTGCGCCGCCTGGTCGAAGCCGGCGTCGTCTCGCAGGAGTCGTCCGCCTCCACCGGGCCGGGCCGCTCCAGCGACATCATCCGCTTCAACCACCGCTCCGGCGCCGTGATCGCGGTCGACCTCGGCGGCACCAAGTGCCACGGCGTGCTCGCGGACCTGGGCGCCGAGACGCTGGCCGAGGACTTCCGCGCGACGCGCGCGGACGGCACGGCGGCCGAGACCCTGATGGCCACGATCGCCGCGCTGCGTGAGGCCGCCCGCGCCGCCGCGATCGACGTGCGCGCCGTCGTCGTCGGCGTCCCGGCGGTCCCCGATCCCGACACCGGCCTCGTCGGCTCCGGCCCGAACGTCGACTGGGAGGACTACGACCTGATCGGCCTCATGCGCGAGCGCGTGGAGGAGCCGTTCCGCGTCGAGAACGACGTCACGCTGGCCGCGATCGGCCAGGCGTGGCGCGGGGAGGGCCAGGCCGCGAGCGGCTTCGTCACGCTCTCGATCGGCACCGGCATCGGCGCCGCGGCGTTCGCCAACGGGCAGGTCCTGCGCGGCCGCCACAACGCCGCGGGCGAGATCGCGACGATGGTCATGACGGGCGACCAGCTGCGCGCGACGCCCGGCACGGTCGCGGGCCTGGAGACGGTCGCCTCGGGCCCGGCGATCGCCCGCCGCGCGGTCGAGCTGTTGGCCGCCGGGAGACACTCGCAGCTCGAGGCCGACGGCCTCACCGCGCAGCAGGTGTTCGTCGCCGCGGCGGCGGGCGACGCGGTCGCCCGCACGGTGATCGAGGAGCTGCTCGACTACGTCGCGATGGCCGTCATCAACCTGGCGGCCGTGCTCGACCCGGAGCGGATCATCCTCGACGGCAGCGTCGGCCGCGCGCTCGAGCCCTACGCCGACGCGATCATGGAGCGCGTCGGCTGGCGGCTCCCGAACGTGCCGTCGCTGCGCTTCTCGCGGCTCGGCCCCAACGCGACCGTGATCGGCGCGATCGCCGGCGCGCTGGCGCTCGACCGCGAGCTCGACGCGCGCCGCACCGTCGCCGAGATCCCGCGCGACGGCTGGCGCGCACTGGCGAGCCTGCCGTCCTACGGCGACCACGGCGACACCGAAGACGGCACGGCCGCCTCCGCCGCGGCCGCGGACGGGGACCAGCTCGATGTTCCTTGACGTCCTGCAGCGCCGCAACCCGGCGTTCGTCGACGCCGCGATCGCGCTGCACCGCGCCGGCGAGCTGCCGGCCGGCGCCTACGCGATCGACCTCGACGCGGTGACGCGCAACGCCCGGCGCCTGCGCGAGGAGGCCGACCGGCTCGGCCTCGAGCCGTTCGCGATGACGAAGCAGGTCAGCCGCGGCGCGCCGTTCATGGACGCCGTGCGCGCCGGCGGCATCGACCGCGTCGTCGCGGTCGACGTGCAGTGCGCGACCGCCGCCCGCAACGCCGGCATCGGGCTCGGGCACGTCGGCCACCTCGTGCAGGTCCCGCGCGCCGAGGCGCGCGCGGTCGCCGCGATGGAGCCGGGCAACTGGACCGTGTTCGACCGCGGCAAGGCGGCCGAGGCGGCCGGCGCCGCGCAGGCGGCGGGCCGCACCCAGCCGCTGCTGGCGCGGATCGTCGCCCCCGGCGACCGCTTCTACCCCGGCCACGAGGGCGGCTTCGACGCCGGCGACGTGCTGCGCGTCGCCGACGCGCTGGACGCGCTCGCGGGCGCGCGCTTCGCGGGCGTGACGACGTTCCCCGCCGCGCTGTTCGACCCGGCGACGCGCGCGGTCGCGCCGACGCCGAACCTCGCGACGCTCACGCGCGCGGCCGAGGCGCTGCGGGCCGCGGGTCGCGGGGGCGTGCGCGTCAACGCGCCCGGCACGACGTCCGTGTCGAGCCTCGCGATGCTTGCCGACGCCGGCGTCACGCAGGTCGAGCCCGGCCACGCGCTCACCGGCACGACGCCGCTGCACGCCTTCGAGGAGCTGCCGGAGGAGCCCGCCGCGTTGTACGTGTCGGAGATCTCCCACCATGCCGGCGGGCGCGCCTACTGCTTCGGCGGCGGGCTGTACGCCGACCCGGTGTTCGGCGCCTACGAGCTGCGCGCGCTGGTCGCCGAGGGCGACGGCGCGGACGCGCGGACGGTCGTCGGCGCGGAGGTGCCGCCGCCGGACGCGATCGACTACTACGGGATGCTGACGCAGCCCGAGGGCCGCAGCCTGCCCGCGGGGGCCACGGTGCTGTTCGGCTTCCGCATCCAGGCCTTCGTCACGCGGGCGCCGGTCGCGGGTCTGGCGGGCGTCGGCACGGACGACGTGCGCGTGGCCGGCATCTGGCGCCACGACGGCACGCCCGTCGGACGCCCCTGAGCGCTCGTACGCGGGACCGGCCGATGGGTATCAGGAACCCATCGGCATTTGGGTTGGAGATTCAGTTGCAAGGTGAAAATAAGTCAGCTATGTTGCTAGTTGCAAGCCGAAAGATTTGGGGCAGAAGATGACCAGCACCACTCCGAGAACCCCGTCACGGGCCCGCGTCGCGCCCGCCTCGCAGCGCAGTCAGTCGTGGAGCATGCGTCCCTGGACGATGGCCGGCCGGAGCGGCCGCAGCTGCTTCTGGGTCGACCAGGCGCTCGGCGAGGAGCCCGGCGCCGAGTCCGACGCGCGCGTCCTGACGGGCGAGCTGAAGGTCGACGTGTGCATCGTCGGCGGCGGCTTCACCGGCCTCTGGACGGCGATCCGGCTGCTCGACCACGACCCCTCGCTCGAGGTCGCCGTCGTCGAGGCGGAGCTGTGCGGCACCGGCGCCAGCGGTCGCAACGGCGGCGTCATGTCGGACTGGTGGATGGAGGTCGACACGCTGCGCAAGCACTTCGGCACCGACGGCGCGAAGGAGCTCGCGACCGCCGTCGGCGGCGCCGCCGACGAGATCCAGTCGTTCTGCGAGCAGGAGGGCATCCAGGCCGACGTCGCGCGCGCCGGCTGGTACTGGACCGCCTCCAGCGACGCGCAGATCGCCGGCCTGGAGCACATGCTGGAGGCGACGCGCGCGCTCGGTCGCGACGTCTACCGGCGCGTCGAGGCCGACGAGCTGGAGCGGCGTCTGGGCTCGTCGATCCACAGAATGGGCCTGCACGACCCGCACGGCGGCTCCGTGCACCCGGCCCGCCTCGCGCGCGGGCTGCGCCGCGCGGCGCTCAAGCGCGGCGCCAAGGTCTTCGAGCAGTCGCCGGTGCTGGAGGTCCTCGCGGGCGCCGACGTCCGCGTGCGCTGCGAGCGGGGCGTCGTCCGCGCCGAGCAGATCGTTATGGCGGCCAACGCCTGGATGGCCCACCTCGACGACTTCCGCCGCGACACCTTCATCTGCTCCAGCGACCTCGTCGCCACCGCGCCGGCACCGGAGCGCTTCGCCGAGATCGGCTGGACCGGCCAGGAGGTCAACTTCGACGCCAAGGCGATGCTGTTCTACTGGCGCGGCACCGCCGACCAGCGCGTCGTCTACGGCAACGTCGGCCGCACGCTCGGCTTCGGCCCGAAGATCGAGGATCGCTGGGAGCGCCCCTCCGACGCGCTCCTCCGCGAGATCGCGGCGGGCCGCAGGCGGACCCTTCCGCGCCTCGGCGACACCCCGGCGACCCACGCCTGGGCCGGTCCGATCGACCGCTCGTCCACCGGCCTGCCGCGCGTCGGCAAGCTGGGCGGCGATCCGCGCATCACCTACGTGATGGGCTTCTCCGGCACCGGCGTGCTGCCGACCGTGACGCTCGGCCGCTGCCTGGCGTCGGTCGTGCTCGGCCGCGACGACGAGCACGGCGCGCACGCGCGGCTGCTGCAGCGCGCCGGCTCGCCCTTCCCGCCCGAGCCGATCCGCTACATCGGCGGCCGGCTCGTGCAGAAGGCGATCCTCAAGAAGGAGTCCGCCGAGGACGACGGCCGCAAGCCCCCGCGGCTGAGCGCGGCCTTCGTCAACAGCCTTTCCCCCGACGGGACGCACATCTCCCCACCGACCCTCTCCTCGCTCCGCAAGCTGTTCGCAGGTAGTTCCAGGTCCTGACGAGCTCCGATCTCCCAAAGGATTGCCCATGCTCAGACGTTCCCTCGCGACCGCCGTCACCCTGTTGGCGCTGGTGGCGGTCACTCCCTTGCTCGCCGCGTGCGGCGACAGCGACAGCTCCTCCGACGGCGCGTCGGGCGAGACCACATCCACGACTGCGCAGACGCCGTCCACGGCGCCGATCTGCCAGGCCAGAGGGCCCAACGGCGAGCATCCGACGCCGGCCGCGAAGCTCGAGCTCACGCCGGCCGAGATGGCGAAGGTCCGCGCCGGGCACTACACCGCCGCGATGGCCTGGCACACCTCCGACGAGGTGAGCGCCTCCGTGACGCGCGGTGCGCAGGCCGCCTTCGACGACATGGGCATCGACGTCGTCGCCACCACCAGCGCCGACTACCAGGCCGATCGCCAGAGCGAGCAGGTCCGCACGATCATGGCCAAGAAGCCCGACATCCTGCTCTCGTTGCCCGTCGACGCGACCGCCACTGCGGCCGCCTTCAGGTCGGCCGAGGCCGCGGGCGCCAAGCTGGTGTTCGAGGACAACGCCCCCGAGGGCTTCACCAAGGCCGGCACGAATTACGTGACCGTCGTCTCCAACAACCAGTGTCAGATGGGTCAGCGGGCGGCCGACGCGCTCGCCTCCGCGATCGGCGGCGAGGGCGAGATCGGCTACATCTTCCACGACGCCGACTTCTACGTGACGAACCGTCGCGACCAGGCGTTCAAGAAGACGATCGAGGCGAACTACCCGAACATCGACATCGTCGCCGAGCAGGGCATCTCCGACCCGGCCCAGGCCGAGGCCGAGGCCAACGCGATGCTCACCCAGCATCCGAACCTGAAGGGCATCTACGTCACCTACGGCGAGGTGGCGCAGGGCGTGCTCAGCGGGCTGCGCAACAACGGCAACACGACGGCGAAGATCGTCACGATGGACCTGGCGGAGCCGCTCGCGATCGACATGGCGCGCGGCGGTCAGACGGCGGCGATGGTCGTCGAGGGCCTCTACGACGACGGCGTCGCGATGGCGCGCGCCGGCGCGCTGGCGCTGCTCGGCAAGAGCGTCCCGCCGTTCGTCGTCTCCGACTCGACGACCGTGACGAAGGACAACCTGGTCGAGGGCTACCAGGCGTCCGAGCACACCGAGCCGTCGCAGAGCATCCTGGACGCGCTGGGCTAGAAGCACCGTGAGCACCGCGATCGCCACCGAGTCGACCGTCACCCCACTGCGCCGCGCGGCGCAGTGGGGGCGGCGCCTCGACCCCGCCGTCTACGTCGTGTACCTCGTCTTCCTGGGGATCCTCGTGTTCTTCACGGCGACCCTCAGCGACGACGGCTTCACGTCGAGTCAGAACCTGCTGAACATCCTGCAGCAGGCGGCGCCCATCGCCGTGATGGCGGTGGGCTTCACCTACACGCTGTCAGCCGGCGAGCTCGATCTGTCGATCGGGTCGGTGGTGGCGCTCGCGGCGCTCGTCTCGGCGTCGATCATGAACGACGCCGGCGTGGCCGCCGGGATCCTGGCCGGCCTCGGCGTCGGCTTGGCCGTCGGCCTGCTCAACGGCTTCTTCGTCACGATCCTGCGGCTGCCGTCGTTCCTCGTCACGCTCGCGACGATGGGCCTGGTGGCCGGCGTCGCCCAGACGGTGACCGACATGCGCTCGGTCGCGGTCACCGACCTCGGCTTCGCGAACGTCTTCGGCTCGGGCAAGCTGCTCGGCGTCTCGTCGCTGATCTGGTGGATGGCCGGCGTCACCGCGGTCGGCTACTTCTTCTACCGCCACACGCGCTTCGGCTCGCACGTCCTCGCCACCGGCGACAACGTCGACGCGGCGCGCGCGGCCGGCATCCGCACCCGGCGCGTCAAGTACGCCGTGCTGATCATCAGCGCCCTCGCCGCCGCGCTGGCGGGGCTGCTCTACGAGGGCCGGCTGCAGGGCGCGCGCTACACGCTCGGCAGCACCGACATGCTGACCGTGATCTCGGCCGTCGTGCTGGGCGGCACCAGCCTCTTCGGCGGCAAGGGCAGCATCATCGGCGCGCTGTTCGGAAGCATCATCCTGTCGATGCTCAACAACGGCCTGATCCTGGCCGGGCTCACCGTCTCCGAGCAGATGATCGCGCGCGGCGTGCTGCTGCTGCTGGCGATCTCCGCGACGCTGCGCGAGGGGCGAACATGAGCGCCGCCGCGAGCCCCGACCGCGGCGCGCCCGTCATGCGCCTGGAGGGCGTCGGCAAGGACTTCGGCGCCGTCACCGCGTTGCGCGAGTGCTCGCTCGACGTGCACGCCGGCGAGGTCGTGGCGATCGTCGGCGACAACGGCGCCGGCAAGTCGACGCTGATGAAGATGATCGCGGGCGTGCACCAGCCGAGCCGCGGGCAGATCGTGCTCGGCGGCGAGCCGGTGCGCATGAGCGATCCGAGCGTGGCGCGGCGCCACGGCATCGAGGTCGTCTACCAGGACCTCGCGCTCGCCGACCAGCAGCCCGTCTACATGAACATGTTCCTCGGCCGCGAGCTGACCCGCGGCCCGCTGCGGCGGCTCGACCGTAAGCGGATGGCGCGCGAGAGCCAGGCGCTGATGGACGAGCTCGACGTGCGCGTCCCGAGCGTCGGCGCCAACGTGCGCGACCTGTCCGGCGGACAACGACAGGGCGTGGCGATCGGCCGTGCGGCGCACTGGGCGAGACTGCTCGTGCTGATGGACGAGCCGACGGCCGCGCTCGGCGTGCAGGAGACGGCGCGCACCGAGGAGCTGATCATGCGGATGCGCGAGCGCGGCCGCGGGATCATGATCGTCAGCCACTCGCTCGACCAGGTCTTCCGCGTCTCGAACCGCATCTGCGTGCTGCGCCGCGGCGAGCAGATCGGCGTGCTGGAGACGGCGCAGACGACGGGCGACGAGATCGTCTCGATGATCACGGGGCTGCGCTGATGAAGATCGTCGTGCCCGTGAAGTCGGTGGCCGTGCTCGACGACGAGCCGGAGATCGTCGGCGGCGTCGCCGTCGACCCGGACGCGCTCGACCGCGATCTCAACGAGTGGGACGCCTTCTCGCTGGAGGAGGCGCTGCTGCTGCGCGAGGCCGCCGGCGAGGGCGAGGTCGTCGTCGTCACGGTCGGCGACGCGGACGCCGACGAGGCGCTGCTGGCCTGCCTGGCGAAGGGCGCCGATCGCGGGCTGCGCGTGTGGGACGACGCGCTCGAGGGCGCCGACGCGCTCGCGGTCGCCTACGTGCTGGCCGCCGCGGTCGAGCGCGAGGCGCCCGACCTCGTGCTGTGCGGCGTGCAGTCCTCCGACGCCGTCAACGGCGCCACCGGCGTCGCCCTGGCCGGCTACCTGGACCTCCCGCGCGCGGCCGTGGTCGCCGGCATCGAGCACGACGCCGCGTCGGGCGCGGTGACCGTCCGGCGCGAGCTGGAGGGCGGGCTGGTCGAGCTGGTGCGCGTCGGCCTGCCGGCGCTGCTGACCGTGCAGACCGGCGGCAACGAGCCGCGCTACGCCAACCTGCGCGCGCTCAAGCAGGCGCGCGAGAAGCCGCGCGAGCAGCGCTCGCTGGCCGAGCTCGGCCTCGACGCCGGCGCGGTCGCGGCGACGACCGGCTCGCGCGTGCGCGCGCTCGCCGTCCCGGAGCGCGGCGCGGGCGCCGAGATGCTGGGCGGCTCGGCCGACGACGTGGCGCGCCGCATCGTGGAGATCGTCGGGGAGCGGGTGAGCTGATGGCCGGGATCCTGGTGATGGCCGAGACGCGCCGCGGCGAGCTGCGCGACGTGACGCTCGAGCTGATCGCGGCGGGGCGCGAGCTGAAGGCGGCGGCCGGCGACCGGCTGGTCGTGGCCGTGGCGGCCGCCGACCCGTCCGCGTTCGCCGCCGCGCTCGGCGCCGACGGCGTCGACGAGGTGCTCGCGGTCACGACGCCGACCGAGCACTTCGAGCCGCACGTCGCCCAGCAGGCGCTCGAGGCGCTGATCGCGGCCGAGCGGCCCGCGCTCGTGCTGCTCGCCCACTCGATCGACTCGCTCGGCTTCGGCCCCGCCGTGGCCGCGCGCCGTAACCTCGGCTTCGCCAGCGACGTGACCGCGCTGGCGTGGGACGACGGCCCCGTCGCCGTCCGTGGCGCCTACGGCGACAAGCTGCGCGCCGAGCTCGACTTCCCCGGGAAGGACTGCACGCTGCTGATGCTGCGGGCGGGCTCCTTCCCTTCGACCACGCGCACCGGCGAGGCGGCGCCGGTGCGCGCCGTCGACGTCGCGCTCGAGGACGCGCGCAGCGCCCACGTCGCGTTCCGCGAGCCGGAGGGCGGCGACGTCGACATCGCGCAGGCGAAGTTCGTGCTGGCGATCGGCCGCGGCGTCGGGGACGACGCCGGCAAGGTCGCGGAGTTCGAGCGGCTGGCCGAGCGCTGGGGCGCCACGCTGGCGGTCTCGCGCCCGCTCGTCGACGCCGGCTGGGTGTCCGCCGCGCGCCAGGTCGGCCAGTCGGGCAAGACGGTCAAGCCGGCCGTCTACGTCGCGCTCGGGATCTCCGGCGCCGTCCAGCACCTGGCGGGCATGCGGACCGCGGACACGATCATCGCGGTCAACACCGATCCCGAGGCCCCGATCTTCGGCGTCGCCCACTACGGTGCGGCGGCCGACCTGTTCGAGGTCGCGGAGGCGCTTCAGCAGCAGCTCGGCTGATGGTCCCCGTCCTCGCCGCGCAGCCCACGCGCGAGACGCTGTGGGGGATGGGCACCGCGGCCGAGCTGCTGTGGTACGCGCTCGCGCTGCTGTCGGTCGTCGTCTTCCTCTACGGGATCGCCCGCGAGCTCGCCAAGTACCGGCGCGGGCACGCGGACGACCTGCCGCCGCGCGGGGAGCTGTGGGCACGCGTCCGCGCCGGCACGCGCGAGGTCCTCGCGCACCGCTCGATCGCGAAGCGCGACCCGTACGTCGGCTGGGCGCACCGCGGGATCTTCTACGGCTGGACGGCGCTGTTCGCCGGCACCGTGATCCTCGCGCTCAACGACGACGTGACCGAGCGCTTCTTCGGCTGGCGCTTCTTCCAGGGCGACTTCTACCTCGGCTACTCGCTCGTGCTCGACGTGCTCGGGCTCGCGCTGGTCGCGGGGCTGCTGGCGATGATGCTGCGCCGGGCCGTGCTGCGCCCGCGACCGCGGCTCGACTACGCGCGCGCCGACCGCGCGCCCGGCGAGCCGCAGCCCGAGCGGCGCCGCTACCGCCGCGGCGACTGGGTCTTCGTCGGCCTGCTGCTCTACCTGATGCTCACCGGCTACGCGCTCGAGGGCGTGCGGATCGCGATGGACGCTCCCGGCCACGACGCCTACTCGCCGGTCGGCTGGGCGTGCGCCCGGGCGTACGCGGCGCTCGGCCTCGGCGACGGCGCGCTCGGCACGATCCGCCACGCGATCTGGTGGAGCCACGGCCTCGTCGCGATCGCCTTCGTCGCGAGCATCCCGTACACGAAGGCGACGCACATGCTGTCGAGCTGGGCCAGCCTCGTGCTGCGCGATCCCGCGGCCGGCAGACGGCTGCGCCCGATCCCCGAGCAGCGGCGCGACGAGCCGGCCGGCTACGCCACGCTCGCCGACTTCGGCGTCACCCACCTGCTGCAGCTCGACGCGTGCACGAAGTGCGGCAAGTGCCACGAGGTCTGCCCGGCGCGCGCCACGGGGCGGCCGCTGTCGCCGCGCGACGTGGTCCTCGAGCTGCGCGAGCAGTCGGACGCGCAGCTGCGCGAGGAGGGTGTCGGCGGCGTGCTCGGCGTGCTGCTGCACGGCTCCGACGGCGGCAGCGCGACGCCGGCCCCGTCGATCCTCGGCGAGGACAAGCTGCGCCCCGAGACGATCTGGGCCTGCATGCAGTGCAACGCGTGCGTCGAGATCTGCCCGGTCGGGATCGAGCAGGCGCCGATCATCAACCAGGTCCGCCGCTCGCTCGTCGAGGAGGGCGAGCTGGACGCCAACCTCCAGTCGACGCTGCAGGCGATCCACAAGTCCGGCAACTCGTTCGGCGAGCGCGCGCGCAAGCGCGGACGCTGGACGGACGAGCTCGACTTCGACGTCAAGGACGCCCGCAGCGAGCCGGTCGACGTGCTGTGGTTCGTCGGCGACTACGCCTCGTTCGACCCCCGCTCGCAGCAGGCCAGCCGCGCGCTGGCGCGGCTCCTGGACGGCGCCGGCGTCGACTTCGGGATCCTCTACGACGGCGAGCGCAACGCCGGCAACGACGTGCGCCGCGTCGGCGAGGAGGGGCTCTTCGCGGAGCTGGCCGAGCAGAACGCCGCGCTGCTGGAGCAGTGCGACTTCGCCCGCATCGTGACGACCGACCCGCACTCGCTGAACACGCTGCGCAACGAGTACGCGCAGCCGCCGGGCGGGTGGTCGGTGATCCACCACACGACGCTGCTGCTGGAGCTGATCGAGGACGGCCGGCTGCAGCTCGGCGAGCCGCTCGCGCGCCGCGTCACCTACCACGACCCCTGCCACCTCGGCCGCATGAACGGCGAGTACGACAACCCGCGCAGGATCATGGAGCTGCTGGGCTGCGAGCTGCGCGAGATGCCGCGCAACCGCGAGGGCTCGTTCTGCTGCGGCGCCGGCGGCGGGCGCATCTGGATCCCCGACGCCCCGGGCTGCGAGCGGCCGTCGGAGAGCCGCATCCACGAGGCGCTCGGGCTCGGCGAGCTCGACCACTTCGTCGTCAGCTGCCCGAAGGACGTGACGATGTATGAGGACGCGATCAAGACGACGGGCAGCGCGCAGCGGATCGCGCTGCGCGAGGTGACCGAGCTGGTCGCCGAGTCGGTCGCGGCGCGCGCCGCCGCCCGCGTCAGCGCGCGCTGAGCGCGGCGGGCGCCGCGGACGCGCCGACGACCGCGCGCTCGCGCACGTACGGCAGCGCGACCGCCGGGTTCGCGGAGTCGATCTCGCGCGCCAGCCGGTGGCCGCTGAAGACGACGTCGGCGATCAGCTGCGGCAGGACGCAGTCGCCGATCTGGTAGAGGCCGCTGATGCCGGCCTCGGCGAGCGCCTCGGGGCGGGCCTTCAGCTCGCGGTAGAGCGCGTCGTCGGAGCGGCGCTGGGTGACGAGCACGACGCTGTCGGCCGCGTGCTCGCGGGCCGCCTCCTCGAAGCGGTCGCGCAGCATGACGCCGCCCGGCGCGATCGCCTCGACGAAGTGGCCGGTGACGACGGCGATCCCGTCGGCGCGCAGCTGCGCGTTGATGCCGCCCTGCTCCAGCGTGAACGCGGTGTACGGCGCGGCCGTGTCGAACGCGCTCACGTACGTGACCCGCCGGCCCTCGCGCGCGAGCCGCTGTGCCATGCCGACGCCCATGAAGTAGCCGTCCGTGTCGTAGACGACGACGCGCTCGCCGACCGGCTTGCCGGCGAACACCTGGTCCGGCGTGAGGACGTGGTCGAGCGCGTCGTCGGCGCCCGGGATCGTGTCGTGCCGCAGCCCGCTCATGCCGTCGCCGGCCCACACGGCGCCGGTCGCCACGACGACGATCTCGGCGCCGTAGTCGAGCACCGCCTCGGCGTCGAGGCGCGCTCTCAGGATCAGCTCGACGTTGCGCAGCTTGTCGACCTGGATCGTCCGGTAGTGGCTGACGCGCGCCCACTCGCCGAGGCCCGGGAGGGTGGCGATCGTGCGGATGCAGCCGCCCGCCTCGGACGCCGCGTCGAGCAGGTGGACGGTGCGCATGCCGCGCTTGCCGAGCACCGTCGCGCACTCCAGGCCGGCCGGGCCGGCGCCGATCACGAGCACGTCGTTGTCGGCGTTGCGCGCGCGCTCGAAGCGCTCCGGGTGCCAGCCGCGGCGGTACTCCTCGCCGGCCGTCGCGTTCTGCGTGCAGATCAGCGGCGGGCCGCCGATCGCCCAGCGCGAGATGCAGACGTTGCAGCCGATGCACTCGCGGATCTCGTCGACGCGCCCCTCGCGGATCTTCTGCGGCAGGAACGGGTCGGCGATCGACGGGCGCGCGGCGCCGATCACGTCGGCCTGGCCCGAGGCGATGACCGAGACCATCGTGTCGGGGTTCGTGAAGCGGCCGACGTTGATCACCGGCTTGTCGGTGTGCTGCTTGACGCCGACGTTGTAGCGCTGCTCGAAGTTCTCCGGCACGAAGCGCGAGGGGCCGACGTTCTCGAGGTCCTCGGAGACGATGTCCCACAAGTCGACGAGGTCGTCCATGTGCTCGATGAAGCGGTGACCCTCGTCGTCGTACCGGATGCCCTGGGCGCCGTTGTTCGCGACCGTGTGGATGCCGAAGCGCACGGAGATCGCGAGCTCGTCGCCGACCGCCTCGCGCACCTGCGTCACGAGCTCGCGCGTGAAGCGCGCGCGGTTCTCGAACGAGCCGCCGTACTGGTCGGTGCGCTTGTTGTAGAAGGGCAGCAGGAACTGGTGCGGCAGCGCGGTCGTGTGCGCGCAGTAGATCGTGATCACGTCGAAGCCGGCCGCGCGCGCCCGCAGCGCCGCGTCGACGTACTGCTGCTGGACCTCGCGGATGTCGTCGAGGTCCATCTCGCGGCAGCTGCGCATGAAGCCGAAGGTGCTCGGGATCTGCGAGGCGCCGCGGGCGGGCACGCGGCTCTCGAGCGCGGCCGCGTTGGGACCGCCGTGGTACAGCTCGACGGCGGCGAGCGCGCCCTGCTCGTGCAGCAGGTCGCACAGCAGGCCGAGGTTGGCGACGTCGCCGTCGTCCCAGATGCGTGCGCTGACGAGCGGGAGGTCGTCGCTCTCGGGCGAGATCGCGCAGTACTCGGTCGAGACGCAGCCCCAGCCGCCCTGGGCCTTCATCGCGCGGAAGTGGGCCTGGAAGCCGGGCTTGTCGGAGCCCGCGCCGAGGCAGTGCGCGGTCTGGAAGAAGCGGTTCGGGAGCGTTCTCGGACCGATCGCGATCGGCTCGAAGAGGATGTCGTAGCGGGGGTCGCGCATGGGCAGTCCGTTCCGGTCCGGGATCGGCGGCGCATTATTTTCCGCCTGAAACAAACTCTACCACGACGTGACGCCCCGGTCACGGAGCGGATCCGGCTACGAACGGCGCCGCCGGCGGTCTCAGCCGCGCTCGATCGCCACGCGCACGACGTTGCCGCGCGGGAGCGCGCGCTGCTCGACGCGGTCGCACATCTGGTGCACCAGCCACAGGCCGTAGCGGCCGATCTGGCCGGGCTCGGGCCGCGTGCGTCCGGCGCGCGCGTCGGTCAGGCGGCCCGCGTCCGTCACCTGGCAGACGAGCGCGGCGGGGGTCTCCCAGATCGTCAGCGTCCCCGCTCCGCCGCCGTGCAGGATGCTGTTGGTCGCCAGCTCGTTGACCGCCAGCACGAGGTCCTCCCGTCGCTGCGGCGTGAGCCCGGCGCGCTGTCCGCGCCGCGCGACCGCTGCGCGCAGCGCCGCCAGGCCGGCCGGCATGATCGGGATCGACTGCGCGTCGAGCGGCGGCTCGGCCAGTGGCGCTCGCGCCTCGGCGGGCGCCGCCGACCGCAGCCACATCACCTGCTCGCCGTCTGTTCTCGTACTCGTGATCGGCATGGCTGTAGGACGCGTGTTCGGAGAGCGCGACGTGCCCTCACGGGCTCGCCGACCGGCTTCCGACCCGTGCGCCCCCGTGCGCCGCAATCGCTGCGTCATCTCCCGATACCCCGCTCTCGTTCGCCGCATGCGCGCGGGTTCCGCCGTCCATGTCCCGCCGCTACCCGGCGCCCGCGTCGCGAAACGCCACCGCGTCAGCCCGACCGCGGCGCGGCCTCAGCGGCGCACGAGCTCGTCGAGCTTGCCGCGCAGGGCGTTGCGCAGGATCCGCCCTCGAGCACGACCGGCACGTCGGCCGCGAGCGCCTCGTCCCATGCGGGGCCGACCCGCTCAGACGCGTCGACCCGTCGATGCCGTCGCCCGGGTAGCCGTAGACGCGTCTGACGCCCCACTCGAGCAGGCGCTCGAGCACGAAGCGGCCGGTGGTGATCGATCTGCTCACGGCTTCAACACGACCTTGATCGCGCCGTCCTGCTTCTTCTGGAAGACCTCGTACATGTGCGGGGCCTCGCTGAGCGGGACCTTGTGGGTGGCGAGCCCTCGACATCGAGCGGGTCGTCCTCGCCGGTCACCAGCGGCAGGATCTCGGGGACCCATCGCTTCACGTTCGCCTGCCCCATCCGCAGCTGGATCTGCTTGTCGAACAGGTCCATCATCGGCAGCGGGTCGACCATCCCGCCGTAGACGCCGCTGAGGCTGATCGTGCCGCCGCGGCGGACCGCGTCGATCGCGTTGTAGAGGACCGACAGCCGGTCGACGCCGCCCTTCTCGATCAGCGGTGCGGCGATCCGGTCGGGCAGGTAGCCGGCGAGCGTGTGCGCGAGCTTGCCGAACGGCGCGCCGTGCGCCTCCATCCCGACCGCGTCGATCACGGAGTCCGGTCCGCGCCCGTCGGTGCGCTCGCGCAGCAGGTCCGCGACGCCGTCGCGCGAGGCGACCGCGATCGTGTCGATCCCGTGGTCCTGCGCCATTCTGAGGCGCTCGGGCACGAGGTCGATCCCGATCACCTGTCGCGCGCCCAGACGCCGGGCGATCCGCGCGCACATCTGGCCGATCGGGCCGAGGCCGAAGACGGCGACGCTGCCGTCTCTCGGGATCCCCGCGTACGCGACCGCCTGCCAGGCGGTGGGGAGGACGTCGGAGAGGTAGAGGAAGCGCTCGTCGGGCGGCCCCTCGGGGACCTTGATCGGTCCGAACTGCGCCTGCGGGACGCGCAGCAGCTCCGCCTGGCCGCCCGGCACCTCGCCGTAGAGCTTCGTGTAGCCGAACAGCGCGGCGCCCTTGTGCTGCTGGCGCACCTGCGTCGTCTCGCACTGCGAATAGAGGCCGCGGTCGCACATCCAGCAGTGGCCGCACGAGATGTTGAAGGGGATCACGACGCGGTCGCCCGGTCTGATGTGGGTCACCTCCACGCCGACCGCCTCGACGATCCCCATCGGCTCGTGGCCGAGGATGTCGCCCTCGGCGATGAACGGCGCGAGCACCTCGTAGAGGTGCAGGTCGGAGCCGCAGATCGCGGTCGAGGTGATGCTCACGATCGCGTCCGTCGGCTCCTGGATCGTCGGGTCGGGCACGGTGTCGACGCGCACGTCGCGTCTGCCGTGGAACGTGACCGCCTTCATCGCCGCGGGCTCCTCTCGGTCGTTCGTCGCTGCTGCGTGCGTCTCCGCGATGCGGGCTCCCCAAGCGCGGCGGTCGGCGCGCGGACCGGCGGTGTGCGCTCGACGCGGTAGGGGTATCGCGCGGGAGACCGCTGATGCGCACGCGAACAAGGAGGACGACGCGCAATGCCCAAGCAGGCACCGGTCCGCGTCACCCCGTACCGCGACGGGCCGTACCTGCTGCGCGGGCCGTTCGAGCTCGTCGATCAGGACGGCAACGTCATCGATACAGGCCGCCGCACGATCGCCCTGTGCCGCTGCGGTCGCTCCCAGACGCGCCCGTTCTGCGACGGCACGCACAAGGTGATCGGCTTCGCGGCGCCGAGCGGGGCGGAGCGGGCGCGTTAGCGTCCGTGCACGGCGAGTACCACGGCGGTCTGAGCGCAACCTCGCCGGGACGGCCGCGAACGCCGCGAGGTCGATCGCGACGTTCGCGGTTCAGTCATGCGCTCGCGCTCTATATTAGTCTGACGAAGATTAGTTCGCTGGTGATTGGTAGCCGAACTGGACCGAGGTCTGTGCTTATGGTGCCATCTATTCCGCAACTGGTCCTCACTCTACCGCCGCCGAACAGTCCCCTAACGGCACCAATGAGGCCAACAACTTTAGTCGCGACCTCCAGAACTTTGAGTAGGCCTGTGGTTAGGCAGTTGAAGCCTTCGGGTGTCCTTGCCCTTATGGAGAATCCGATGACGTCAAGATTTACGTCCGTTATATCCGGTAGCGTCCCGGCGAAGCTTCTGTAACGAATATGCCAAGGCAGCGTTTCGTTTAGCACGGTGGCTGTTCCTGTGGCGCAAGGACCAAGCCCGAAAGCAGTGACGTACCCGATTAGTTGTCCAACTACCTTGGCCATGGTCCTGGAGTGGAACGAGGCTTCCATGGTGACTTGACACACCGTGTTGCCAAAGAGTCCTTCAAATCTAAGTTCCCTGAAGTTACTTCTAAGCGTTTGGCTGCTGATGCTGAGATTCCTGCTGGCTGCACTTGAGGTGAGTGCGCCGAGCGCCATCGCTGCGGCCGTCATGGTCAGCAGCAGTCTGCAGTGTCGCATGATCATCGCCCTTTCTACGATGCAAGTGATCGCAGCGCGAGTCGCCCGTCGTGGCAGATCGCGTGTTCCCCCTTGCCGAATTGACGATCGCACCGACTCCGCGGACGTGCGAGTGAAGCAGCAGCGTACTCGCGCGAGAGACTGGTGTCAAGCGCAATAACGCACTAATATCCGCACTATTTAGAGCCGTTACTGTGTCAAGAGAGCGGCGCCTCAGTGCAACGATCCGTCACCCGGTACCAGCAGCGACGACTCGCCGCGCTCCCACGCATCGAGCAGAGAACCCGCCCAGCGGGCTTCGAGCTCGAGCAGCGCGGCGGCGCCCCACAGGACGTCCGCCGCGAGCTGCGGCTCGGCGTGCGCGAGGCCGCCGGCGAGGTCCCATGCGGCGACCTGCTCGTGTACCGCGTCCGCGGTGACGTGCTCGTCGAAGAAGTCGGTCGCGTCCTCGCCAAAGCCGAGTCGGCGCAGGCCGTTGGCGTAGCGGCGGTTCGGCAGCGAGGAGGTCATCTCGAACGCGGCGAGGTGGCCGACGATCGCGCCGCGCAGGCGCCGGTGCAGGCCGAGCAGCGACATCAGGTTCACGGTCGCGAGCGTGATGCCGGGCAGCAGTTCCACGTACGCGCCGTAGCGCGGGTCGAGCCCGATCGCCGCCATCGCCTTCGCGAACAGCGTCGCGTGGATCCGCTCCGCGCGTCCGCCGCCGTACTCGTCCGCCTGCACCTCCACGAGCGCGGCCTTCGGCGGCCCGCTCAGGCGCGCGATCGCCCACGAGTGCGGGTCCGCCTCCTTCAGCTGGTAGGCCGAGCGATGGACGATCAGCTCGCGCATCTGCTCGTGCGTGGCGCGCGTCTCGACGAAGCGCGACAGCGGCGGGCCGTCGTCGGCCGCGACCAGCGCCTGCAGCGCGGTGCTGACGACCTCCGGCGGCGGCGGCGCGTGGGCCGGCGGCACCGCCTGCCGCAGCGCCGCCTCGAACGCGCGCTCGAGCACGGCCCGGAACGCGAGCAGGCCCGGGTCCCACTCCCACGCGTCGTCGACGCCCTCGAGCTCGCCGTAGTGCAGCTCGTAACAGAGATACAGAGCGAGCTGGACGTCGTCGTCGGCGAGCAGCGCCGGCGTCGCCTCAACGAGCGGCAGCTCCACCGGCATGCCGGGCGCGCAGCGCACGACTTCCAGCAGGATCCCGCTGACCGGCCCGCGCGCACGCGGCAGCGCCGTGCGCCGCATCGGCGCCGGCGCCGCTTCGCGCGGGATCACGGGTCCGGCGCTCATCGCTCGCGAGCTACCCGGGCGGCCGCGCTTCCAAGCGCGACGGGAGCGCCGGCGGTCTGCGCGGGCGGCAGCGGATCGCCGTAGCGCTCGGGCATCCAGGCGACGAGCCCGCGCACTCCGCGCTCGCCGGCGACCGCGCGCTGACCTACGGCCCCGTTGCGCTCCGCGAGCGCTCGCGCGCACGGCAGCAGCGCGCCGGCGCCGAGGATCCGCACGAGCTGGATTCGTAGGCGGGGCGCCGCGCATCAGCGCGCGCATGTTGAGAACGCGACGTCGTCGGGCGGCACGACCAGCTCGCCGTCGTGCACCTCGGCACTCGCCCAGTCGATCTCCACGCGCGCCATCTCGTCCGGGTCCGTACCCGTGCGCCCAGGGTGGGTAACGGAGGCGCGCGGCGGGTAGCCGCGCCGCATGAGCGATCCAGATCGAGACGACACGACGCGCGAGCGGCGCGAGGTGCGGGCGCAGGACCCGTCGCTCTCGCCGGAGGCGAACCGCGTGCTGACCGAGGAGCTGCGCGCGGCGGTCGGGCGTGACGCGGTCGAGGTGCCGAGAGGGCGACCGCACCTTGAGCGGGAGCGCCACGGCGGACGGTCCGCGTTCGCCGTCGCGCTGAGCCAGAACCGTCTCGCGATCGCGATGACGCTGCTCGCTGCGCTCGTGATCGGCGCGATCGTCTCGCTCGCGACCGGCTCGTGGTGGTTCCTGCTGCTCGCGCTCGGCGTCCATGCGTTGGGGACGCTGGCGATCGTGACGCTCGTCCTCGCGATGACGACGCAGACGGAGCACATGTCGCCGGGCGCCTCCGCCGCGCTGCAGGACGAGGGCGTCGAGGACCCCGATGGGCTCCTCAGCGACCTCGTCGAGGAGTACGCCCCGGGCGACCGCCGCGGCGACGAGCAGGCGACCTCGCCGCAGGAGGACGCCGCGCAGGCCTCGGCCGAGCAGCGCTCGTCCGTGACGCCGTCGCAGGAGGGCAGCAGACCGGTCGGGCCGTAGCCGCGCTGCGCGCCGCCGAGGGGCGAATCGGCCGGTTCGCGGGCGCAGGGTCGGGTACACGAGCCTGCGTGACGGTCACCGACACGCGCGTGCAGGACCTGCCGCCGTTCGCCGGCCACTCGCCGGAGCGGGAGCGGCCGTTGGGCTGGTATGCGCTGCTGATCTCGGTGTACGTGAGCCTGTTCGGCGGCTTCGCGGCGTGGTTCCGGCGGTCGGGCCGGACGTTGCCGGAGCGTGTGGACGCGCGCGATCTCGCGCTGCTCGCGGTCGCCGCGCACAAGGGCTCGCGGCTGCTGGGGAAGGCGCGGATCCTCAGCGCGGTGCGCGCGCCGTTCACGCGCTACCAGGAGGACGGTGGGCCGGACGAGGTCGAGGAGGCGGCGCGCGGCCGCGGCCTGCGGCGCGTGATCGGCGAGCTGATCGTCTGCCCGTACTGCCTCTCGATGTGGTTCGCGACGCTGTTCACCGCCGGCCTGCTCGTCGCTCCGCGCACGACCCGCTGGCTCGCCTCCGTGCTCGCGATCGTGTTCGCGTCCGACGTCTTGCAGATCGCCTACCGCAAGGCCGAGGACGCGCTCTGACGCGGGCGGCACACGCTTTCGCGCACAACTGCGCAGCCGCGAGCGCGATCCACCACTTCACGCTGTAGACCGGTTCGCCGGGCGCGCTTAGCGTCGGGTGCGGTCAGCGACAGCCTCCATCGGCGCACCTCCCGATCCGCCGGAGCTCCAACTCCGGCCGGGGCGACGGCCCCGCGAAAGGGGGTGATATCTGATGGAAACCGCTGTCACGATCATCGTGTTGCTCGTGATTCTCAACCACCTGTTGAGACGCTGAGCAGCACGATGCCCCGGCGCCGTAACGTGCGGCGCCGGGGCCCCTTAAACAGCGAGCCCCGAAGTCGTCACCCCGGGGCTCTGATGCATATGGAAAGCGCTGACGCTGACCATCGCCTTGCTCATCGTTCTCAACCAGACGAGACGATACCGCCGCCCACCCACGCGTACCACCCCAAAGATCGGGTATCCGGACGCGAGTGGGACGGCTCGACGGACAGCGCGCGCTGGTGACCGGCGCGAGCAGCGGGATCGGCGCGGCGACGGCCCAGCTGCTCGCGCGCGAGGGCGCGGACGTCGCGCTGCTCGC
>DASVFS010000263.1:0-17819 GCA_036379915.1 Conexibacter sp.
AGGAAAGGGGGAAACCACGCTTCGCTCACCGCGACGCGCCCGTCGCGGTGATCTCACGTACGGACCGGAGGCATGTCACATGCGAAACTCGGTCAGGCTCCTGTTGTCGTGCGCGCTGGCGACCATCGCGCTTGCTGCAGCGATGCAGACGGCTTCAGCGAGGAGCTTCGAAATCAGCAGTCAGGACATAAGAGCGATATGGGCGCCGGTGACGGTGATCATTCCGGAAAGCGCACTTGAATTCGTGTGCGTGATGACCTTGGAAGGCAGCTTCCACTCAAGGACGATAGCCAAGGTCGAAGGAGCCCTAATCGGCCACATCACCAGAGCGATAGTCGGTCATCCGTGCGGAGGCGCGGGTGAAATGTGGATCCACAACGGCATCGAAAGGCCGCTAGGAGCCGAAAGAGCGACGTCGTTGCCGTGGCATCTCACCTACAGAGGCTTCACTGGCACGCTACCGAACATATCTGAAGTCAGGATCCTAATCAGAGGGATAAGAACGACGGCCTACTGGAGAGTGGGCGAAATAACGCTGTGCCTAGCGAACTTCGGGAACGCCGAAGAAAGCATCATCTCCGAATGGAAGGTCGGAGCGGGCGGCAGAGTGATAGCAATTCAGTTCCTCGCCCAGCCGCTGACACGCCGGGAAACGTTCAACATGACCAGCTGTCAGCCGAACATCAGGTGGAACAGCTCGGCCACGATCATAACGAGACTAAGCGAAACGACCGCCATCAGCATCACCCTAATATAAGGGTGGCCTGCCGGGGCCGCGGCCTGACGTCGCGCCAGAGAGGGCCCCGGCTCCGCCGCCGCGTCAGCGGAACAGCGACAGCTCGCTGATCGCGACTCTGCCGCCCGTTGGCAGCGCGGTGATCCAAAGGAGCACCCAGCGCGAACGCCGGCCGGCGGTGTCGAGGCTGATCGTCTGCTTGGAGGCCACCGACGACGCCGTCGCCACGAGCGTCCAGGCCGGATCGGGAACGGTGTCCGGGAGCGATGCGCTGTCGCTGACGTAGACCTGCGCGGAGAAGCCGGGCGTCGGCGTGTGCACGCGCAGCTGGCGGAAGACCGCTCCGGGCGCCGCGTCGAGCGCGAGCCCGACGCCCGCCTTCTGCAGGTCGCCGGTCGTGTAGGACTCCGTCGTCCACACCGTCGACGGGTTGCCGTCGATCGCGAAGGCGGTCTGGTCGGCGTGCTCGACGTCGTCGCCGAGCGGGTCGTAGTCGGTCGCGGCGTCCGAGTTGAGCCCGACCGGCGTCATCGCCGCGCTTCCCGCCGTCCGCTCGGTGCCGGTCCCGCGATGCGTGCGGTCACCGAGCAGGACGATCCCGGCGACGAGCGCCGCCACGACCAGCACGGCCGTCAGCGCGATCCATGCCGGTCGCGAGCGCACGCGCAGCGGCACGCGCCGCCGCGCCCTGCTCGGGAGCGTGCGCAGCACCGTCGTCGCCTCGCCGGTCGCGCTGCCAGCGCGCGCCGCCTCGAGCGCGAGCACGTCCTCGAGGTCGGCGATCAGCTCCTCGTCGCTGCGGTAGCGCTCGTGCAGGTCCTTCGCCGTCGCGCGGTCGATCACCGCCGCGAGCGAGGCCGACACCTCCGGGCGCAGCGCCTGCACGTCCGGCAGCTCCTCGCGCACGTGCTTCATCGCGACCGCGACCTGGTTCTCGCCTCTGAACGGGACGCCGCCCGTCAGCATCTCGAACAGCACGATCCCGAGCGAGTAGAGGTCGGACTGGCCCGTCACGTCGTGGCCGAGCGCCTGCTCCGGCGAGACGTAGTCGGTCGTGCCGAGCACGCGGCCGTCGGCGGTGAGGCCGTCGTCGTCGAGCGAGCGCGCGATCCCGAAGTCGGTCACCTTCGCGGTGCCCTCCTCGTCGATCAGCACGTTCTGCGGCTTCACGTCGCGGTGCACGATGTGCCGCGCGTGCGCGCAGCCGAGCGCGCGCGCGATCTCGATCGCGTAGGCGACCGCCTCCGCGACGTCGAGCTCGCCGTTGCGGCGGATGCGCTCCTTGAGCGTCTCGCCCTCGACGTACTCCAGCACGATGTAGGGGCGGTCCTGGTCCTCGCCGTAGTCGATCACGCCAACGATGTGCGGGTGCGACAGCTGCGCGACCGCGCGCGCCTCGCGGCGGAAGCGCTCGAGCTGGTCCGAGTCGGTCGCGATCTCGCGATTCATCAGCTTGATCGCGACGGGGCGCTCGAGCGTCTCGTCGATCGCGCGATAGACCGACGACATGCCACCCGTGCCGATGCGCGCCTCCAATCGGTAGCGCCCGTTCAAGGTGGTGCCGAGCAGCGTGCTCACGCCACCGTCCTACTACGTGGAGCCGGCGTGTCCTTGATCCTGGGCACGGATACCCAGCCTACGCCTCGCTACTCCGGCTGCGCGGGCGGCACCGGCGGCAGCGCAGCCGGGTCGACCTCCGCGGCCGCCCGGTTCTCGGCCTTGACGGCCTCCCAGATCTCCTCGCGGTAGACCGGCAGCTCTCTCGGGGCGGCGATGCCGATGCGGGCGGTCTGCCCGCTGATCTCCATCAGGGTGACGACGATGTCGTCACCGAGCACGATTCTCTCGCCGGGCCGCCGCGTGATGATGAGCATGCCCTGGAGCGTCTCACATCAGGCGGCCTGCTCGGCGGCGGCCGCCGCCAGCTCCGCGAACAGCGGCGCGCGCAGCTCGGCGCCCGGCGCCTCGTTGATCACCTGCTCGCCGATCCCGTCGACGATCACGAGCGGTGCGCGCAGGTTGGCGGTGAAGTCCTCGATCCGTTCGCTGGCGCGCACGGTCACGTAGATCGCGGCGCCCTCCGCGGGCGCCGGCTCGAGCGCGAAGGCGCTGAAGAAGCGGCGCGGGTCGGCCAACGGCAGCGCGAGCGCCGGGTCCTCGAGCGAGTGCAGCCACACGAACGCGTCGTCCTGCGCGCGCGCGATCAGCGTGAACGTTCTGCTGTCGAGGCCGACGAGGCCCTGCGGGAACACGATCGCGCTGTCCGGCGCGACCTCGATGCGGCCGAAGCGGGTGCTGTCGATCGTCGTTGACACGGGTTGCTCCTTGTGGCTGGGGGCGGGTGGGTTAGTGGAGGAAGTCGAGCAGCGAGGACTGCAGGATGTTGGCGCCGGCCTTCAGCGCGGCGCTGTAGGCGGCCTGCTGGGTCGTGTACTGCGTGATCGTCTCGGCCATGTCGGCGTCCTCGACCTCCGACAGCAGTCTCGTCGCGTCGAGCGCGATCCCGGACAGGCGGTTGCCCGCGACGGCGAGGCGGTTCGTGCGCGCGCCGACGTCGGCGCGGATGCCGTTGAGCACGTCGATGCTCGCGTCGAGCCGCTGCAGGTCGGTCCCGCGCAGCGCGTCCGCGTCGGCGGTCGTGCCGCCGCGCAGGTGGTCGGAGATGTCGCGCAGCGTGTTCAGCAGCCGGTCGTCTCCGGCCGCCTGGCCGTCGCCGAGCAGTCCGCTGACGTCGGTGTTGATCGGGATCTGGACGCCGGGGCCGATCGCGCGCGTGATCACGCCGGCGTCGCCCTGGTATCTGTCGGCACCGCCGAGCACGTACGGCGACGTGTCGGTCGCGGTGCCGGAAAAGACGGAGCGCCCGCCGTACTGGACGTTCGCCTCCTGCTTGACGCTCTCCGTCAGCTGGTCGATCTCGTCCGCCATCGCGCTGCGCTCGGCCGGGCCGGCGGTGTCGTTGGCGCCCTGCACGAGCAGCTCGCGCACGCGCTGCATCACGTCGGACATCTGCCCGAGCGCCGTGTCGCACGTGTTGAGCCAGGCGGTTCCGTCGTCGACGTTGCGCTGGAACTGGTCGAGCCCGCCGAGCTCGCCGCGCAGCGCGAGCGCGCGGCTCGTGCCGTACGGGTCGTCGGACGGGCGCGTGATCTGCTTGCCGGAGGACAGCTGCCCCTGCAGTCTCGTGAGGCGGCCGAGGCCGTCGTTGAGGTCGCGCAGCGTGGCGCGCGAGCTCATCAGCGTGGTGACGCGCATCGACATCGCTCCAGCCTCCTAGAGCCCCACGCGTCCCGTGCGGTTGACGAGCGTGTCCAGCATCTCGTCGATCGTCGTCATCGTGCGCGCGGACGCCTGGTAGCCCCGCTGGAAGCGGATCAGGTTCGTCATCTCCTCGTCGAGCGAGACGCCGGCGACGCTCTGGCGCCGGTCCTCGAGCGAGTCGACGAGCGACTGCGCGGTCGACTGCGCGCGCACGGACGCCTGCGACTCGGTGCCGATGCGCGCGACGAGCGCCTGGTAGAGCTGGTCGGTCGTACCGCCGCGCAAGCTCGCGATCGCCTGCGCGACGTCGTTCTCGCCGGCCGCTCTGCCGCTGCCGGTCTGCACCGTCGCGCCGGTGGCGACGACGGCGATCGTCGCCGCGGTCGTGCCGGCGGCGTCGAAGAACGGCGTGCTCGTGTGCAGCGCGTTGACGTTTCTGACGAGGTCGGCGGCGACGCCGTCGAGCTCGGTGCGATACGTCAGCGCGGGACCGGTCGCGGACGCGAGGTCGAGCAGCGCGCCGAGCTTGCCGCCCGGCGCTCTGCCGAGCGTCTGCGGCCACGTGTACCCGGTCGGCGTGCTCGGGTCGATCAGCGTGACGCCGCCGAAGTCGATTCTCCAGCGGCTGTCGCCCGTGTCGGTGACCGACACCTGCGCGAGCTGCGAGAGGCGATCGACGAGCTGGTCGCGGCGGTCCATCAGATCGTTCGGCTGCTGACCGCGGAAGACGGCGTCGCCGATCGCTCTGTTGAGACCCGCCAGCTCGCTCGCGATGTTGCCGACGTCGCCGCTCGGCCCGGTGATCGCGTCGTACTCGTCCTGCGCCTGCTGCGCGATCGTCGTGAGCTGGTCGGAGATCGTTCTGAACGAGGCGGTCAGCGTCTGCGCGATCGTCACGAGCGCCGAGCGCGCGCCGGCGCTCTCGGGCGCGTTGGCGACGTCGCTCCAGGCGTCCCAGAAGCTCGACAGCTGGGCGGCGAGGCCGTCGTCGGTCGGCTCGGCGATTGCGCCCTCGACCTGGTTCAGCGAGTTCGTGCGCGCGGTCGCGTCGCCGAGGCTCATCTGCTGCGCGCGGTACTGCAGGTCGAGGAACTGGTCGCGCACGCGGCGGATCGCGGCGACGTCGACGCCGCTGCCGAGCTGCGCGCCTGCCCCCGTGTTGACGCTGTTCGCGGGGATGATGTAGGGCCGCGTCGGCTCGAGCACGGCCTCCTGGCGCGAGTAGCCCTGCGTGTTCGCGTTCGCGATGTTGTGGCCCGTGACGTCGAGCGCCTGCTGCTGCGTGAGCAGCCCGCGCAGCGAGGTCTGGAGGCCGAAGAAGGCGGAGGTCATGCCTGCAGGTCCAGTGCGCGAGGGCCGCTGCGGACGGCGGTGTGCGGGGGGTGCGCCGGCCGAATCCCGTTCGCGGTGTACGCGCCGGCATCGACCGGCGACGACGGGTCGACGAGCCGCAGCAGGTGGTCGAGGAACGCCAGCTCCTGGCGCATCAGCGCCTGGTTGCAGGCGTGCTGGCGCGTGACCTCCGCGAGCAGTCCCTGCAGCTCGGCGCTGCGGGCGCTCGCGAGCGCGGCGTCGTCCGGCGCCATCAGCGCTGCCAGTCGGCTGAGCGTGACGGCCTGCGGCGTCGTGCCGAGCAGCGCCCCGGCGCGCCCGAGCAGCCGGGCGCGGTCCTCCTCCAGGCGCGCGCGGCGCTCCACCTCGGCCTGGAAGGCGGCGATCTGGCGCACGACGCCGTCGACGTCCTGCTGGCGGATCGCGACGCCCTGTGCGAGCACGGTCTGCAGCAGCCGCTGGGCCGACTGCAGCTGCGCCTCCATGTGGGCGAGCACGTCGCCGGCGAGGCGGGGGTCCGGCATCGCCTGTACCGCCAGCGCGCTCATGCCGTGGGCTCCGGCGCCGTGGCGGGCGCGCCACCCGCCCGATCGGCGTCGCTGGCCGCGGGCTGGATCGCGTCCGCGAGCTGGCGCGCGAGGCCCAGTCCGCCGCCCCCCATCACCCCGTCGGTGAGAGCGTCGGGGAGCAGCCCGGCGTAGGGCGAGTCGCCGCCGAGCGCGTCTCTCGCCGAGTCGGTGAGGGACTGCGAGAGCTGCTGTACGAGCAGGCGCTCGAAGCCGAGGCCGGCCTCGTACGCGTCCTTGCGCGCGGGCGCCGCGGCGCGGATGTCCGCGGGCAGCAGGCTCTGATCGATCGGCGGGAGGCCGGCGAGGCTCATCGCTTCACCTGGTTGGCGATCTCCATCATCTGGTCCTGCATCTGGATCGCCTTGCTGGCGAGCTGGAAGCTGCGCTGCGCGTCGATCATGTCGACCATCGCGTCGCCGACGTCGACGTTCGAGGCCTCGAGCAGGCCCTGGCGCAGCGTCGTGTCGGCGCCGGCGGCGGTCGGCTGGCCGCTGTCGTCCGTCGCGGCGAAGAGGTTGCCGCCGAGCGGCTGCAGGCCGTCCGGGGCGGTCACCGTCACCAGCTCGACGCGGCCGAGCGCTCTGCCGTCGCCGACGCGCACGGTGCCGTCGGCGGCGATCGACAGTCTGTCCGGCGTCGTGCCGCTCGGAACGGTGATCTGCGGCTGCACGAGCAGCCCGTCCTTGGTCGTGAGGCGGCCGGTCGCGTCGAGCCGCAGCGAGCCGTCGCGCGTCAGCGCGAGCGAGCCGTCGGGACGGCGGACCTGCAGGAAGCCGGGGCCCTGGATCGCCACGTCGAGCGGCTGGCCGGTGGTCAGCAGCGCGCCCTGCGCCTGCGAGCGGCCGACGAAGCTCGCCGCCGCGCCGGCGCCGGCGAGCACCGTCGGGCCTGCCGATCCGCCCTGCGCGTTGTAGAGCAGGTCGCGGAAGCCGACGCGCACGTGCTTGTAGCCGGTCGTCGACGCGTTCGCGAGGTCGTTCGCGACGCCGTCGATGCGCTGCTGCTGCGCATTCATGCCGGCGGCGGCGGAGTAGAGGCCGGTCAGCATCATGCGCCTCCGTTGGGCGAGGCGACCTGGGTCGCGGTCTTGTGCAGCGACTCGTCGATCGTCTGGATCACCTTCTGGCCGGCCTCGAAGGCGCGGAAGGAGGCGATCATGTCGACCATCGTGCGGGCCGGGTCGACGCCCGAGCCCTCGAGCGAGCCGGCGCGGACGGTGCCGCTCGCCTGTCCGGCGGCGGCGCCGCTGAAGAGGTTGTCGCCCTGCTTGGCGGGATCCTGGAGCGCGAACACGCCGACCTCGGACGGGTCGACGCTGCCGCGCGTGACGCGGACGGGCTGGCCGTCGCGGCCGAGCACGCGGTTGCCGAGCTGGTCGACGAGCGTGCCGTCGGCGGCCGCGCCGAACTGGCCGTTGCGCGTGTAGCGCACGCCCTGCGCCGTCTGCACGGCGAACCAGCCGTCGCCGGCGATCGCGAGGTCGAGCGGCTCGCCGGTGTCGCGCAGCCCCTGCGGGCTCGTGTCGGTGACCATCCGGTCGGCGGCGACGCCGGGCGTGAGCGCGCCGATCGCCTGACCGGTCGCGGTGTTGCTCAGCAGCAGGTCGGCGAACGCTCTCTGCGTGACGCGGTCGGCCTTGTAGCCGGGCGTCGAGGAGTTCGCGAGGTCGTTCGCGATCTGATCCTGGCGCATCTGCTCGGCGACCATGCCGGACGCCGCGATGTACAGCCCGCGCTCCATTCGCCCCGAGTGGTCGGCCGGAGCGGGTGGTTCTTGAGCTGGCGGTGCGCTGCGTCAGCTCGCGCGCCGCCGCGCGGCCGGCGGCCGCTCCGCGCGCGCGGCGACGTACTCGCGGATCGCGTCTCTGGCAGCGGCGATGATCGAGTTGTCGTCTCGACGGGTTGCGATTGCGTCCAATGCGAGGAACTCGTCGTGCGTGAGCGGCACCAACAGCTTCGTCGTCACCTGGTCGCCTCTGACGGGGCGGGCTTCGTGGTACTCCGCCTGACTCTCGTCGAAGTCGTCGAAGTCTTCGGGCCGCAGATCCTCCATGCGCATGAGTCCATGATGGCTCATCCATACCTCCTGTCAAACAGCCAGCGCTGATGGCGACTCGCGTCGAACGCCGTGGCAGGTCGCCATGCCGCCGGATCATCTGTCGGGGCGAGCGGCACGGTCAGCAGCCGGCCGCCGTCGGTTTCGCCAACCAGCAGTATGCTGCCCCGCTCGCCTCGGGGGTTCGGCACGACCACGTAGCGGTTTCCGGGAATTTGCTCGACCTCGTAGCGCACGACGCCGTGTCGTGCCATCTCGCGCTCGTTGTGGTCATCGAAGATCAGGTCGGCGACGACATGCCGGGTCACGCGCCGCATCTTGCGGGCGCGAGCGCTGAAAACCGCCTGCTTGTGCGCTTAATTTGGGACGCCTGCGCAGTGTTGCGTCAAAGCACGCGCGTGCCTCAGGGGCCGAGCTCGTCGCGCAGCGCAGACAGCGCCGCGCGCAGCTCGGCGACCTCGCGCTCCAAAGCGGCGATGCGCCCGTCGACAGCCGGATCGAGAACCGGCGCCGCCGATCGGGCGGGTGGCGGTGGTGAGACGATCTCCGCGGCTCCGCCCGCGGAGTCGTCTGGGCGGGCGGGAACCGATTGACCCGCCCGCAGCTGCGCGGAGGGCTCGGCGGAAGCGGCTGCCTCGCCGCCGAGCAGCTGCCGGAAGCGCTCCTCCTTCTGCCCCGGCTGGCGCGGGAGCCGCTCGACATGGCCGCTCCCGATCAGCGAGGCGAGCGTCGCCTCGACCGCGGCGAGGTCGTCGAAGCGCTGCAGCCGCTCGCTGCGCTGCTTCAACTCGCCCGGCGTCTGCGCGCCGCGCAGCATCAGCACGCCGAGCAGCGCCAGCTCGCCGGGCGCGAGGCCGAGCGCCTCGTCGAGCAGGTGGCGGTACTTCGCGGCGCGCGAGCCGTGGCCGCTGGCGAGGCGCGTCCAGCCGCGGCGGTAGGTGCGCTGCAGGGCGTCCTTGATGACGCCCTCGTCGTAGTCGACGACCGGGTTGCGGTTCGTCGACTGGTTGCACGCGAGCCGCAGCGCGTTGAGCGACAGCGGATAGGCGTCCGGCGTGGTGCGCTGCTTCTCGATCAGGCAGCCGAGCACGCGGATCTCGACGGCGTCCGGTTCCACGCCCGGCAGCTTACGGCGCGCGCGCTGCGCCCGCCCGCGCCGCGCGGTAGCGTTTCCGGCCGCGATGGTCCGCCGCGCAGCCCTCATCCTCGTCTCGCTCGCGCTGCTCGGGCTCGCCGGCTGCGCCTACGGCACCGAGGCGAGACTGACGCCCGCGCAGGAGCAGGCGCGCAAGGCGTTCATCCGGGCGCACGACGCCTACAACGATCGCGACCTCGCGCGCCTGTGCCCCGGCCTCTACCCGAGAGACTTCCTCACCGACCATGACCAGTGGCGTGCCGGCGAGGCGAGAGCGGGCGACCTCACGAGCAGACAGATCGCGACGGCGCGCGCGAGACAGGCCGCGCAGATCAGAGCGGCCGCCTGCGACGTCTACCCGGGGTGACGGGGGCATGACGGGGGCGGATGCGAGGGAGGCGAGCGCGGGGGTCGACGCCGCCACGCTCGACCGCTTCGCCGAGCTGCTCGTCGGCTTCGCCGCGAACGTCCAGCCGGGCCAGCTCGTCGCCGTCTCCTCCGAGATCGGCAAGGAGCCGCTCACGCGCGCGATCGCCGCGTGCGCGTACGCGCACGGCGCGACCTACGTCGACGTCGCCTACGCGGACCCGTACGTGCGCCGCGCGCGCATCGAGCACGGCAGCGACACGGCGCTGGAGACCGTCCCGACCTGGATCGGCGAGCGGATCCTCGCGCTCGGCGACCAGCGCTGCGCGCGCATCGCGCTGACCGGCCCGACCGCACCGCGGCTGCTCGAGGACCTCGACCCGGCGCGCGTCGGCGCCGACAGAGCGCAGACGCTGCGCGAGGCCGGCAAGGTGCTCAACGACCAGACGACGAACTGGACGATCGGCCCCTGCCCGACGCCCGGCTGGGCCGCGCAGGTCCATCCGGAGCTGCCGCCGGACGAGGCGCTCGCGCGCCTGTGGGAGCAGATCGTCCACGTCTGCCGGCTCGACCAGGACGACCCCGTCGCCGCCTGGCGCGCGCGGATGGACACGCTCAGCGGCGCCGCCGAGCGGCTCACCGCCGCGCGCTTCGACGCGCTCCGCTTCGAGGGGCCGGGAACCGACCTGACGGTCGGGCTGCT
The DNA here is from genome assembly GCA_036379915.1 of Conexibacter sp. Taxonomy (GTDB): domain Bacteria; phylum Actinomycetota; class Thermoleophilia; order Solirubrobacterales; family Solirubrobacteraceae; genus Conexibacter. The sequence continues at coordinate 10,158 of DASVFS010000263.1, forward strand.
GCCCAGCAGCAGATGGCTGAGCGCGTCGTTCGCGACCAGAGACGGCATCCCGCACGTGCCGAACCTGCCGTCGGAGGAGGTCTTCACGACGCCCGACCCGACGCGCGTCGACGGGGTCGTGCGCGCGACGAAGCCGCTGCAGCTGGTGGGCGCGACGATCGAGGGCCTGGCGGTCCGCTTCGAGGGCGGTCGCGCCGTCCAGATCGACGCCGACAAGGGGGCGGACGTGCTGCGCTCGATGGCCAAGCACGACGACGGCGCCAGCCGGCTCGGCGAGGTCGCGCTCGTCGACGGCAGCGGGCGCATCGGGCCGCTCGACACCGTCTTCTACGACACGCTGCTCGACGAGAACGCCGCCAGCCATCTCGCGCTCGGCCAGGCGTTCGCGTTCGCCGTCGGCGACGAGGACCGCGAGCGCACGAACACGAGCATGGTCCACATCGACTTCATGATCGGCGGCGACGACGTGGACGTGACGGGCCTCACTGCGACCGGCGAGCGCGTGCCGGTGCTGCGCGGCGGCGTCTGGCAGCTCTGACAGGCTGCGAGGCATGCGACCGCTCGCGGTCGACCTCGTCCTCCTGCGCTCGACCGCGCCCGACCTGCCGCTCGTCGTCGGGCGGATCCTCGCGGCGCGCGTCGTCGAGCGCCACGACCGGCACGGCATCATCAACCTCGCCGGCGCCTATCTGACGGCGGAGCTGCCCGACGAGGTGCAGGCCGGAGACCGGCTGCGGCTCGTGGTGCAGGACACGAGCGGCGGGCGTGCGACGTTCACGCTCGCGCAGGAGACGCCGCCGCCGCTCGCGGAGCCGCCGCGGACGCCGCACGATCCCGTCGTCGCCCGCGATCCTGAGGAGGGCGGCGCGGAGGGACGGCCGCAGGTCGTGGCGGTGCGCTTCGAGGGCGAGGCGATCGGGACCGTCGAGCTGCGCGTCGCGCTCGACGAGCAGCTCGTGCATGCGCGCGCCGCGCTGGGGGACGGACCTGGGTTGGCGCTCGCGCGCGAGCGGTCGGACGGGTTGCGCGCCGCGCTGGCGCAGGCCGCGGGCCGGCCAGCCGAGGTCGAGCTCGTCACGCGGCCCGAGCGGGTGGACGTGTATGGCTGAGGCGAGGGATCCTCAGCTGCCGTCGAACGTCCCGCCGGCCCTGCGCGCTGCCGTCGCGGCGGCGATCGAGTGGCTCAGAGAGCTGGACCGCGAGGCCGCCGACGAGGCCGCGGTCAGGCGACCTCGCTGAACAGCATCGCGTCGGCGTCGAGCTCGGCCCGCAGCAGCTTCTTCAGCTGGCCGTGGATCTGGCAGACGCGGCTCTCGGAGACGCCGAGGATCTCGCCGATCTCGCGCAGCGTGAGGTTCTTGACGTACAGCAGCACGGCGACCTGGCGCTCGCGCTGCGGCAGCCGCTCGAACGCGGCGCGGAAGCGCAGCTTCGCCTGGTCGCGCGCGGTGTGGTGCTCCGGATCGCTGAAGCGGTCGTCGCTGACGAGCGTGTCGATCCGCTCGATCGCCGTCTCGTCGTCGCTCAGCACGAGCGTGTTCAGCGACGTGACGTCGGAGGCGAGGATCTCGTCCTCGCGCGTGCGCAGCTCCGCGGGCGTCGTGTCGAGCGCCGTCGCGAGCTCGACGCGCGTCGGCTTGCGGCCGTGCACGCCGATGAACTGCTCGCGCGCCTGGTTGATGTCGCGCTCCCAGCGGCGCAGCGAGCGCGGCGCCCAGTCCTGGCGGCGCAGCTCGTCGAGCACGGCGCCGTGGATGCGCGTCCAGGCGAACTGCTCGAGCGTCGCGCCCTTCTCCGGGTCGTAGCGCTCGATCGAGTGGATCAGCGCCTCGAGCCCGCAGGAGATGAAGTCCTCGACCTCGCAGCGCGCGGGGATCTCGCGCACCTTCTTGTAGACGATGTACTTGACCATCGGCGCGAACGTGAGCACGAGCCGGTCGCGCACCGCGCGGTCGCCCGAGTCGCGGTACTGCCGCCACAGCGTCAGTGCCTCTTCCGCCGAGATCCGACCCCCTGTGCGCTTCGTGTCGAGCTGCATCTCTCCGCCTTCCCTCCGTCTGTGGTCCCCAGGATCGAGGGCAGGTATCGGCAGGGGGGTGAATGCGCCTAGATCGCCGCTATGGGGTAACAGACCCAGAACAAACGTCCAGATCGGGTGGGCGGTCGCCATAACGACGCACCCTGGGAGTTTGCTTCAGAGCCAGTCGGGTACCAGTGGCCGTTCGCCGCGAATCCGAGGGTGTGCAGGGAGAAATCCCCGGGGTGGAGCCGCGGATCGAGGGTCGAGCCGGCCGCGGGAACGTTCTCGCTCAGGACTCGGGCAAGCCGGCCGACTACCTCGCTTGTCCGCTCCCCGCTGGAGGTTCCCTTCCCATGGCGCTCCGCCTCACCGGCTCACCCACGACCGCTTCGTCCGCGACGCAGACCGACTTCCCGGCGTCCGCCGCCGCGTGCCTCGACCGCCACGACCTCGACGGCTACGGCGCGCTGTTCGCGCAGGCCGGCGAGCTCGCGGACGTGCACGCGCGCTACGCCGCGCGCACGCAGCTCGTGGAGGCGGCCCTGCGCGCCGGCCAGGCGGCCGACCGCGCACGCGTGCCGGCGATCTACCTCGCCGCCGTGCGTCAGACCGTCCCGCTGCTGGAGGAGGAGCCGCGCGAGCCGGTGCTGCTCAACTACGCGGGCGTCCTGCTGTACGAGCTGTGGAGCCTCGACGCCGCCGGCGCGCTGTTCGCCGCGGCGCAGCGGCTCGACCCCGAGCTCGCGAACGTCGCGCGCAACCTCGACGAGGTCGCGCGCCGCCACAAGGGGGGAGTCGCGCCGGCCTTCCCGCGCGCGACGAGCGTCGCGCTGACGGAGCTCGCCAGACGCGCGCGCCGCGTCGCCGACCGCGCGCGTCCCGCCGAGGGCATGCGCCTGTCGCTCTGCATGATCGTCAAGGACGAGGAGGAGATGCTGCCGCGCTGCCTCGCGGCCGCGGCGCCCGCCGTCGACGAGATCGTGATCGTCGACACCGGCTCGAGCGACCGCACGATCGAGATCGCGCGCGAGTTCGGCGCGACCGTGATCGAGCGCGAGTGGACCGGCTCCTTCTCGGAGGCCCGCAACGTCAGCTTCGACGCCGCCACCGGCGACTGGCTGATGTTCCTCGACGCCGACGAGGTGCTCGTCGAGGAGGACGCCGCGCGCCTGCGCGCACTGCGCGGCAAGACCTGGCGCGAGTGCTTCTACCTGACCGAGATCTCCTACACGGGCGAGCTCGGCGACGGCACCGCCGCGACCCACACCGCGCTGCGCGTCTTCCGCGCGCGCCCCGAGTACCGCTTCAGCGGCACGCTGCACGAGCAGATCGCCGAGACGCTGCCGCTGCACATCCCGGAGCGGATCGAGGCGACCGACATCCGCGTCGAGCACTACGGCTACCTCGGCGCCGTGCGCGACGCGAAGGAGAAGTCGCGCCGCAACATCGAGCTGCTGCTGAGACAGCGCGACGCCGGCGCATCCGATCCGTTCCTGCACTTCAACCTCGGCTCCGAGTACGGCGCCGTCGGCGACGCGCGCGCGGCGCTCGAGCAGTTCGAGCGCGCGTGGGAGCTGATCGTGAACGACCCGCAGGGGCGCACGTGGGGCTTCATGCCGGCACTCGCGTCGCGGCTCGTGCGCGCGCTGCGCATCTGCGGCCGCCACGAGGACTGCATCGCGCGCGGCGCCGAGGGGCTCGCGCGCTACCCCGGCTTCACCGACATCGTGTTCGAGCAGGCGGCGGCGACGCTCGCGCTCGGCGACGTCGACGGCGCGCTGGGCCTCTACCGCGAGTGCATCGCGATGGGCGACGCGCCGAGCAGATACACGGCGACCGTCGGGATGGGCACGTTCCTGCCGACGATCGCGATCGCCGAGATCCACCACGCGCGCGGCGAGACGGCCGAGGCGGTGCGGCTGCTCGACGACTGCCTGGGCGAGTTCCCCGGCTTCTTCGGCCTCGTGCTGCCGTTCGCGGCCGCGCTGCTGGCCGACGGCGTCGCGGACGACGAGGTCGTGGCGCGCGTCGAGGCGCGCGCGGCGGCGCTGACGCCGACGGTCCGCTTCATGCTCGGCACTGCGCTCTACGAGGCGGGCCGCACCGAGGCCGCCGAGGCGCAGTACCGCCTGCTGCTGGCGGAGCAGCCGAGCAGCGGGATGGCGCGCGTCGCGCTCGCGGAGGCGCTGCTGTCGCAGCGCCGCTGGGCCGACGCGGTCCTGGAGGCGGCCACGCTCGCCGACGACGACCCGCACGCCGTCGCCGCCCGCCGCAGCGAGCTGTTCGCGCTGCTCGTCGAAGGCGACGTGGAGGTCGCGCGCGAGCTGCTCGCGAAGGCCGCGGCCGCTGGGATGCCCGGCGGGGACCTGGCGTTCTTCACGGCGTGGTGCGACGGACGCACGGACATGGCGCTCCCGCTCGACGCCGTGCCGCCGCTGGCGACCGCGCTCGAGGCGCTCCTGCGCGTGCAGGAGGTCGACGTCTTCGGCGCGATCGTCGGGCTGCTGGACGCATGCCCGCTGCCGCAGCGGGAGCGACGCGAGCTGCTCGCCGGGATGTACCTGCGGCGCGGCTTCCTCGCCTCCGCCGCGGAGGAGTGGCTCGCCGTCTGCCAGGCCGATCCGCGCGACGTGCGCGGACTCGTCGGCCTCGCGCAGGTCGCCGTGGGACAGGGAATGATCGAGGACGCGATCGAATTCGCGCGCGAGGCGTGCGCGGTGGACGCGGGGGACCGACGTGCGACGCGACTGCTCGCGCGGCTCGAGCCGCTGGCGGCGTAGGCCGGGCGGTCCGATGCGGCCGCGCTTCCCACGCCTCAAGTTCCACAAGGAGCGGCCGATAGAGCCGGGAGAAACCGTTCACGAGGAGCTCGACATGGGCCTCGACGTCGCACCGATCGGAACTCCCAGCTTCAGCACGGCGCCCGAGCGCGCGCCGCGCGGATCGCGCGCGGCCGCGGCCGGGGACACCGTGACGCTCTCGTACGGCGAGGTCCCGGCGAGCCCGCCGCCCGAAGTGCTCGAGGCGATGGACGCGGCCGGCCGCGTCGCGCGCGAGTTGCACGAGCAGGGGCGCGAGCTGCGCTTCACGCCACCCGCGGAGGGCGCGAACGGCCGCGTGCGCGTGGACGTCTGCGACCTCGACGGCAACGTGCTGCGCACGATCCCGCCGAGCGAGCTGCTCGACGTCGCCGGCGGCGCCCCGCTGGAGTGAGATGAGCACGCCGCTGCTGAACATCGGAGGGCTCGCGTCGGGGCTCGACACGAACGCGATCATCGATCAGCTGATGGCGATCGAGCGCCAGCCGCGCACGAAGCTCGACGAGAAGGCGACGCTCGTCACCGCGCGCCAGCAGGCGCTCGCCGACTTCCAGTCGCGCCTGCGCGCCGTCGAGGCGGCCGCGAAGGACCTCCGCTCCGTGTCGCTGTGGTCGCAGCGCCAGACGGTCGCCACGAGCGACGCCACGCGCCTGTCGGCGGCGCTCGTGGCGGGCGCCGGAGCGGGCGTCGGCGGCTACCAGGTCGAGGTCTCGCAGCTCGCGAACGCGGCGCAGCGCACCTACGCCTTCAGCTCGCCCGCGAGCGCCGGCACCATCACGATCGACGGCCACGACACGAGCGTCGCGGCGAGAGCGTCGATCTCCGACCTCGTCAGCGCGATCAACGCCGACGCCGACGCGACCGTCTACGCGGCCGCGACCGACAGCGGCACGCTCGTGCTGTCGGCGCGCAGAACGGGCGACACGGGCACCGGCTTCATCGCCCTCACGGACGGGACCGGCGCGCTGACGGAGGACGCGGCGAAGGCGAAGCAGGGCCGCGACGCGCTCTTCACCGTCGACGGCGTCGCCGGCAGATCGTCGACGAACGAGGTCACGAACGGCGTCGCCGGCGTGAGACTCACGCTCAGAGGCGTCACCACCGTCAGCGGGCCGATCACGGTCACGGTCGGCGCGCCGACCGCCGACACGGACGCGGTCAAGGACAAGCTCAGAGCGTTCGTCGAGGTCTACAACTCGACCGTCGAGGCGATCCGCGCGAAGCTCGACGAGAGAAGCGTCCCGGACGCGAGAACGGACGCCGACCGGCTGAAGGGCATGCTCAACGGCGACACCGCGCTGTCGGGGATCCTCAGCCAGATGCGCCAGCTGATCTACACGCCCGTGAGAGGGCTGCCGGACGGCATGAGCAGCCTCGCGAACCTCGGCGTCTCGACCGGCTCCGCCTCCGCGACCGTCTCCAGAGACGCGCTCGCCGGCAAGCTGCAGATCGACGACGACGTGCTCGACGCGGCGCTCGCGAACGACGCGTCGGGCGTGCGGGACCTGCTGGCCGGACCGGCGAACACCGGCGGCTGGGTGCGCGCGTTCGAGCGAGTCGTGCACGACGCCGACACGACCGGCGGCACGATCGACGCGAGCATCAGCAGCGCCGAGTCCGAGCTGAAGCGGCTGCAGCGCAGCATGGCCGACATGGACGACCGCCTCGAGCTGCGCGAGCGCACGCTGCGCGCGCAGTTCGCCGCGATGGAGAGCGCGCTTGCGGAGAGCCAGCAGCAGAGCAGCTGGCTGTCGGGTCAGCTCGCGGGCCTCAACGCCGCGTAGCTCAACTCTGGCATCGCCGGACCGATCACCAAGAGTGACATCGCCCGCAGGTCGCCGCTGGCGGTGACCGGAGGGCGAAACCGCATCCGATCCGGGAAGGGCCATGAGCAGCATGAACTTCGCGGCCTCGCCGCAGGCGTATCGAGAGAGCGCGGTCCTGACCGCGCCGCCGGAGCGGCTCGTCGTGATGCTCTACGACGGCGCGCGCCGCTTCCTCTTCCAAGCCGCGAGCGCGATGCGCGAGGGCGACGTGCCGACCGCGCACGAGCGGCTGCGCCGCGCCGAGCGGATCGTCGAGCACCTGCTGGCGACGCTCGACATGAGCCAGGGGGAGATCGCGGAGAGACTCGAGGCGATCTACGTCTTCTGCCTCCAGCTGCTGGCCGAAGGCCGCATGAGACAGGACGCCGAGGCGCTCGACAAGGTCGGCGAGCTGCTCGGCGAGCTGCGCGAGGCGTGGGCGGAGATCGCCACCTCGGCAGCCGCTCAGGCGGTGCCCGCCACCGCGTGAGGCCGTGAGCGACACGGCCCCGTACGAGCAGCTCGCGGAGCTGGCCGAGCGCGAGCTCGCGCTGGTGACCGCGTTCGAGCCGGCGCGCATCGGCGAGCTGGTCGCGCTCCAGCAGACGCGCACGACGCTCGTCGCGGCGCTGCCCCCGCAGCCGCCCGCGGCCGCGCGCGCGGCGCTGCTGCGCGCGCACGAGTTGCAGCAGCGCGTGACGGCCGCGCTGACCCTCCTGTGCGACCAGCTCGGCCGCGACCTGACCGGCCTCGAGCGTGGCCGGCAGGCCGCGCGCGGCTACGCCGCCGCGCCGCCGCCCCCGGCGCTCATCGACCGCGCAGGTTGACGCGTCGGCGCTCGCCTATCGGCGCGGCGCCAGAACCAAGGCGATATCCCCTTCACCCGCATTTCGTTTCATCGAAAAAGGGGATTACATGAAATCGGGACCTGGATCGCCGTCCGTGCGCGGGCGGCTCTCACTTGCGCTGCTGCTCGCGTCGGTGGTGCTGATGCTGACGGCGACCGCCGCGGCCGCTG
>DASVFS010000264.1:0-2335 GCA_036379915.1 Conexibacter sp.
ACGACGACGACGACCTGCCGCCGTCTCGGGCTCGCGAGCACGAGCGACTCCCAGCCGAAGATCTCGCCGACGTGGAAGTGCCAGCCGCGCGCGATCTGCAGCCCGAGCCCGTACGCGCTGCCGCGCAGCAGCGACCCGGCCGGGACGCGCCGCAGCCGCGCGTCGCGCGTGCGGGGGCGCAGCAGCGCGTCGCCGAAGTCGGACGCCGCCCAGGCCGCGAGGTCGGCGAGCGTCGAGACGCCGCCGGCGGCCGCCCCGGCCGACGAGGTCGACCAGCTCGTCACGTCCTGGCCCGCTCTCCCGGCCGCCCGCACCTGCGGCGAGGGCGGCGGGGTGAAGCTCGCCCACGTCGCGTCGAGGTAGCCGTGCTGCGTGACCGGCGGCGTGCGCTCCGGCGACGGGATGCGCGTGTGCCGCAGGCCGAGCGGCTGCAGGATCCGCCGCCGCACGAACGCGCCGAACGACATCCCCGAGACGCGCCGCACGAGCTCGCCGAGGATCACGTAGTTCGTGCTCGAGTAGTGGAACGCCCCGCGCTGCTCGGGCGCGTAGCGCGCCGCCGCGCGCACGACCTGCGCGGGCGTCCAGACGCGGTCGGGCGTCAGCACGGAGGTCGCGAACGGCCCGTCGCCGCGGCCGGCGTAGTCGGGGAAGCCGCTCGTCATGTTCAGCAGGCTGCGGACGGTAGCCCTGCGCCCGCCGACGAGCGGATCCACGAGCCGCCCGACGTAGCGCGCGACCGGGTCGTCGAGCCGCACCGTGCCGTCGTCCACGAGCAGCAGCACCGCGGTCGCGGTGAACGTCTTCGTGATGCTCGCGATGCGGAAGATCTGGTCCGGGCTCGCCGGCGTGCGCGCGGCGCGGTCGGACAGGCCGACGGCGCGCAGCGCCGTGCCGCGCGCCGGGTCCCAGACGCCGTAGATGACGGCGGGCGCGTCGTAGGGCCCGAGCGCGCCGGCGCCGGCGACGGCGGGGACCGGGAGGGCGGCGAGGTCGGCCGCGCCCATCGGCTGCGTCGCGAGCGGGAACGGCAGCTCCGTGCGCGGGAGCCGCGGCGCGGCGGCGCTGTCGCCGCAGCCGGCCGCGCCGAGCGCGGCGGCGAGCGCGAGCGCGAGCGGCCACACGCGACGGGAGCGCATGCGCCGATGCTAGTCGGCCGCGCCCGCCGCGCTCAGGCGCGCTCGAGCACGACGACCGGGATCCTGCGCTCCGTGCGCTGCTGGTAGGCGTCGTAGTCCGGCCACACCTCGGCCATCTGCCGCCACAGCTGCGGCTGCTCCTGCGGCGTGGCGTCGCGCGCCCGCGCTCTGAAGACGTCGCCTCTGACCTGCACCGTGACCTCAGGATCGGCCTGCAGGTTGAGGTACCAGGCGGGCGGGGCGTCGGTGCCACCCCGCGAGGCGACGATCAGGTAGTCGTCGCCATGCTGCCGGAAGATCAGCGGCATCGTGCGCTCGACGCCGCTTCTGCGCCCTCTCGTCGTCAGCAGCAGGATCGTCGTGTCCCGCTGCCAGCGGTAGCCCTCCTCGCCGTCGGTCGCGCGGTAGCGATCGACGTGCTCCTGCCCGAACAGCATCGTGGCCTCCCTGTGCTCGCGTTGCTTCGAAGCTACCCGTTCGCGGCGCGTCAGCGCACCGGTCGCAGGAACGGCCGGGAGCGCAGCACGATGCGCGTCTCGGTGACGGCCGCGCCGGCTTGTCGCAGCGCGCGGACGGTGTGGTCGAGGTCGTCGGCGTCGACGCAGGCGGCGCGCAGCTGGTAGTCGAAGCGGCCGGTGACGAAGCTGACCTCGCGGATCGAGGGCAGCTCGCCGGCGGCCGTCTCGAACGCCTCGGGCGTGGCCGTCGACAGCAGCCGCACGTCGATCAGCGCGTCCAGCCCGCGGCCGACGTGGCCGTAGTCGACGAGCGCGGTAAAGCCGGCGACGATGCCGGCGTCGACGAGCCGGCGCACGCGCGGCGCCACCGCGTGCGGAGACAGCCCGGCGAGCACTCCCAGCTCCTTGAAAGTGGCGCGTCCGTTTCGGATCAGCTCGCTGAGGATGACACGGTCGACCTCATCCATCACGGTGGATCTCGCTGATGAACTCACGGTCTACTGACAGTACCGCAGCACGCGGGCATGATCACCCCATGACCAGCATCGGCGTTCCCGCAGAGATCAAGACGGACGAGTACCGCGTCGCACTCACCCCCTCGGGCGTGCGCGAGCTGACGGATCGCGGGCATGACGTGCTCGTGCAGGCGGGCGCCGGCGAGGGCTCGGCGATCCCCGACGAGGCGTACGTCGCGCAGGGGGCGCAGATCGTCCCCGACGCCGACGCGGTGTTCGCGGG
>DASVFS010000265.1:0-23266 GCA_036379915.1 Conexibacter sp.
CAGACGAGGCAGGACGGCCTGCGTCTCGGGGTCGCCGAAGCGGGCGTTGAACTCGAGTACGCGCGGGCCGTCGTCGGTGAGCATCAGGCCGGCGTAGAGGATCCCGTGAAACGGCGTGCCGCGGTGGCGCAGCTCGTCGACGACCGGCTGGTGGACGGTGCGGGCGATCTCGTCGACGAGCGCCTCGTCGACGCCCGCGACCGGCGAGTACGAGCCCATGCCGCCGGTGTTCGGGCCGGTGTCGCCGTCGCCGATGCGCTTGTAGTCGCGCGCCGGCGCGAGCGGGAGCGCGGTCTCGCCGTCGCAGATCGCGAGCAGCGACAGCTCGTCGCCGTCGAGGAACTCCTCGATCACGACCGGGAAGTCGCCGAAGCGGCGCTCGACGAGCATCGCCTCCAGCGCCTCCCGCGCCTCGGCCTCGTCGGCGGCGATCACCACGCCCTTGCCGGCAGCCAGGCCGTCGGCCTTGATCACCGCCGGGTAGCCGTCGATCGCGGCCATCCCGTCCTCGACAGAGCCGACGACCGCGTGGCCGCCGGTCGGCACCCCCGCGGCGGCCATCACCTCCTTGGCGTACGCCTTCGAGCCCTCCAGCCGAGCGGCGGCGGCGACCGGCCCGAAGCAGGGGATCCCGGCGGCGGCGCACTCGTCGGCCAGGCCGGCCACCAGGGGTGCCTCGGGACCGATGACCACCAGGTCCATCCCGGCGATCTCGCCCTCGGGCACGATCGTGGCGTCGCGGGCGATCCCGGCGTTGCCCGGAGAGGCGAACAGCTCCGGCTGTTGCGGGGAGCGCTTGAGCGCGCGCACGATCGCGTGCTCGCGCCCGCCGGCGCCGATGACGAGGACCTTGGGAGCCAAGCTGCGACGCCCGCTCAGAGCGAGCTGATGAAGTCGTCGATCGGGATCGCGGTCAGCGTCTCGTACTGAACCGTGCCGCGCGAGCCGAGCTCGAGTGAGACGCGCGCGATCGTCTTCTCGTCCGGCGCCTCGACGACGTTGACGAAGTCGAAGCGGCCGAGCACCGCCCACTGCGCCTTGACGGTCGCGCCGAGCTGTTCGATCTCTCTGTTGACCTCGCGGATGCGCTGCGGATTCGTCTTGATCGTCTGCGTGCCCTCGGGAGTGAGCTTCGAGAGCATGATGTACGTCGGCATGGCGCTCCCATCGTCGCGGTCGTTCGCGGTAGCTGCGGGCTGGTTTCTATCCGAACGGCCGGCGCGGCGCATCGACCGCCCCGCTCGACTGTTCTTCGAAGTGATGATGCCCCGCGCCCGATCGCGCAACGCGCTGCTGCTCGGCACGGTCGCCGTCGCCCTCGTCTGCGCGTCGCCGGCCGCCGCCGCACGCGCGACGCTCACGACCGACGCGCGCTGCTACCTGCAGGGCGCGCAGCTGCGGATGACCGCGAGCGGGCTCGCGCCGCGCGCGCCCCTGACGGTCGTGCTCGACGGGCGCGAGCTCGCGTACGGCGGCTCCGCGCCGAGCTCCGACGCCGCCGGCTCGTTCTCCGGCTCGTTCGCGACGCCGGCGCTCGCCGGGCGCTCCGTGCAGCGGCGCCACCTGCTCGTCGTCAGCGACGGGACGCGCCGCCCGCGCGCGCGCTTCACCGTGACGCGACCGGCGGGCGGCGACTTCCAGCCGTCCAGCGGCGATCCCCGCACGCTGCGCGCGCGCTTCCGCGTGTGGGACTTCGGCAGTGGAGCCGCCCACGCCGGCGTGAGCGTCTGGCTCCACTGGATCAACCCACGCGGGACGGTCAGTCGCACCGCGTTGATCGGCGCGACCGGCGGGGACTGCGGAACGCTCGCGACGAGACCGCGGCGCGTCTTCCCGTTCGCCCCGGCGGCGGGCCGCTGGCTGCTCGTGCTCGACACCCATCGCCGCTACCGCGTGCAGGCGAGCGGCCCACGCGCAAAGATCCCCGTGCACGTCCGTCCGGCCTGACCCCCGCAGCCATGTCCCCCCGCCTCCCCCTCACCCTCCTGGCAGTGCCCGCCGCGCTCGCGACGGCGCTCGGCGCGGGCGCCGCCGTGGGCGCCGAGACGAAGGCGAGAATCGTGCTCGACCCCACCTGCTACCTCAGCAGCGGCAGCGGGCTGCTGACCGGCAGAGGCTTCAGACCGGACGCCAGATGGACGGCCAAGCTGGGCGGCACGAAGCAGATCGGGACGGGGAGAATCGACGCGAGAGGCGGCATCCGCGCGCGCTTCACCGCGCCGAGATACCACGGAACCCGCGGCACGCGCGAGGTGACGCTGTCCGTCACCGACGGCCCGCACGTCGCCTCGACGACGTTCGTGATGACGCCGCTCGACGCGAGCTTCAGCCCGACGACGGGGGACCCCGCGAGACTGCGCGTGCGCTGGCGCGTGCTGGGGCTCGGCGAGCGCCGCGGCGTGTACGTCCACTACGTGCGGCCGAACGGGCGGCTGAAGCGGACGCTGCGGATCGGCACGACGCGCGGCGCCTGCGGCTCGCTCAAGACCGGCCCGATCGCGCTGTTCCCGTTCAGATACGCCTACGGGACCTGGACGTTCCAGGTCGACACGAGCATCCGCTACAGAACGACGACCACGCCGCGCCTGCTGATCGGCTTCGAGATCAGAAGACCGAGCAGAGGCAGACAGCCGAGCGGCGAGCAGACGGGGGACTGAGCGAGCAGCGGCCTACGCGGCCGCCGCCACGTTCGCCGCCTTCGCGAACGTCAGCTCGCCCTCCACCGCGTCGACCGCGACGACGTCGCCGGCGGCGAACTCGCCCTCGAGGATCGCCAGCGCCAGCTTGTCGACCAACCGCTTCTGGATCACGCGCTTCAACGGTCGCGCGCCGTAGGTCGGGTCGTAGCCGAGGTTCCCCAGCAGCGTGCGCGCCGCGTCGGTCAGCTCGACGTCGATCTCGCGCTCGCGCACGCGGCGCACGAGCCGCTCGACCTGCAGGTCGACGATCGCGCCGATCTGCTCGCGCGACAGCGGCTGGAACTCGACGATGTCGTCCAGGCGGTTGATGAACTCGGGCCGGAAGTACTGCTCGGCCCCCGCTCTCCCGCCCGGGATGTTGGAGGTCATGATCAGCACGACGTTCTTGAAGTCGACCGTGCGACCCTGGCCGTCGGTCAGGCGGCCGTCGTCCATCACCTGCAGCAGGACGTTGAAGACGTCCCCGTGCGCCTTCTCGACCTCGTCGAGCAGCACGACGGAGTACGGGCGGCGGCGGACGGCCTCCGTCAGCTGGCCGCCCTCCTCGTACCCGACGTAGCCGGGCGGCGCGCCGACGAGCCGCGACACGGAGTGTCTCTCCATGTACTCCGACATGTCGATGCGGATCATCGCGTCCTGCGAGTCGAACATGAACTCGGCCAGCGCGCGCGCCAGCTCGGTCTTGCCGACGCCGGTCGGGCCGAGGAACAGGAACGTGCCGATCGGCCGGTCCGGGTCCTGCAGGCCGGCGCGCGAGCGCCGCAGCGCGTTCGCGACCGCCTCGACCGCCTCGTGCTGGCCGATCACGCGCTGGTGGAGACGCTCCTCCATGTGCACGAGCTTCTCGACCTCGCCCTCCATCAGGCGCGAGACGGGAATGCCGGTCCACTTGCCGACGACCTCGGCGACGTCCTCGGCGTCGACCTTCTCCTTGAGGAACTGCACGCCGCCGTCCGGCGCCCCCTCGCTCGCCTCGGCCGCCGCCAGCTGTCTCTCCAGCTCGGGGATCTCGCCGTAGCGCAGCTCGGCGGCGCGCTGCAGGTCGGCCTCGCGCTCCGCCTTCTCGACTTCCACGCGCGCCTGCTCCAGGCGCTCGCGCACGCCCTTGACCGACTCGATCGCGTCCTTCTCGCGCTGCCACTGCGCCGTCATGCCGGCGGAGCGCTCCTGCAGCTCGGCGATCTCGCGCTCGATCGCCTCGCGCCGCGCCACGGACGCCTCGTCGGACTCCTTCGCCAGCGCCTCGCGCTCGATCTCCAGCTGCATGATGCGGCGGTCGATCTCGTCGATCTCGGTCGGCTTCGAGTCGATCTCGATGCGCAGCCGCGAGGCCGCCTCGTCGATCAGGTCGATCGCCTTGTCGGGCAGGAAGCGGTCGGCGATGTAGCGGTGCGAGAGCGTCGCCGCGGCGATGATCGCGCTGTCCTGGATGTCGACGCCATGGTGGACCTCGTAGCGCTCCTTCAACCCGCGCAGGATCGCGATCGTGTCCTCGACGGACGGCTCGCCGACGAGCACCGGCTGAAAGCGGCGCTCCAGCGCCGCGTCTCTCTCGATGTGCTTGCGGTACTCGTCGAGCGTCGTGGCGCCGACGGCGCGCAGCTCGCCGCGCGCGAGCATCGGCTTGAGCAGGTTCGCAGCGTCGACGGCGCCCTCGCCGGCGCCCGCGCCGACGATCGTGTGCAGCTCGTCGATGAACAGGACGACCGTGCCGTCGGAGTCCGCGATCTCTCTCAGCACCGCCTTCAGCCGGTCCTCGAACTCGCCGCGGTACTTCGCGCCGGCGATCAGCGCACCCACGTCCAAAGCGATCACGCGGCGGTCGCGCAGCCCCTCCGGCACGTCGCCGGAGACGATCCGCTGCGCGAGCCCCTCCGCGATCGCGGTCTTGCCGACGCCTGGCTCGCCGATCAGCACCGGGTTGTTCTTCGTGCGCCGCGAGAGCACCTGGACCACGCGGCGGATCTCGTCGTCGCGGCCGATGACGGGGTCGAGCTTGCCGTCCTGCGCCGCCGCGGTCAGGTCGCGGCCGTACTTCTCGAGCGCCTGGAACTTGTCCTCCGGGTTCATGTCGGTGACGCGCTGCGAGCCGCGCACCTCGGAGATCGCCTGCAGCAGGACCTCTCTGCGCGCGCCGGCCTCGCGCAGCAGCTCGCCCGCCCGCGAGTTGTGCCCGGCGAGCGACAGCAGCAGGTGCTCGGTCGAGACGTACTCGTCGCCGAGCCCGCGCATCTCCGACTCGGCCGCGCGCAGCACCTGCACCAGCTCCTCGGAGGGACCGCTGCCGCCGCTCGGGCCGGTCATTCGCGGCAGCGCGTCGAGCGCGCCGTTGACCGACGCGCGGACCGCCGCCGGGTCGGCGCCGACCTTGCGCAGCACCGGGGCGACGATCCCCTCGGACTGCTCCAGCAGGACCGCGAGCAGATGCTCGGGCGTCGCCTGCGGGTTGGCGCGATCCTCGGCCAGCCGCAGCGCGGCCTGGATGGCTTCCTGGGACTTGATCGTGAAGCGGTCGAGCTGCATCAGACGCCACCTCCGTCCATCCCGTCCTGGCCGGGCCGCTGTACGGGGATTCTGAAGCGGGGTTGCATGGCCTGAGCGGGCACGATCGCGCCGCCGCGCACGTAGGGGACGATCTCCGCGCGCAGCGAGCGCCGCAGCTCCTCCAGGCGCTCGACCTCCTGCGCGAGCGCGGCCGCGCGTCTCTCCAGGCGACGGACCTTCGCGCTCATCGTCGCGAGCTGCTCCTCGAGCTCGAACACGCGCTCGACGCCGGCGAGGTTCATGCCCAGCTCGGCGGTCATCTGCTGGATCCGCTTGAGTCGCTCGACGTCGGCGTGCGAGTAGAGGCGCGTGCCCTTCGGCGAGCGCTTGGGCTCGATCAGGCCGCGCTGCTCGTACATGCGGAGCGTCTGCGGGTGCATCTCCGCCAGCTCGGCGGCGACCGAGATCATGAAGACGCCGCGGTCGTCGCTCAGCTCGATGCGCGTCGTCGTGCGGATGCGCCGCTCGCCGTCGGGACTCATGCCGTCGCCTCCGTCCGTCCGCCGTTGAACAGCCGCTCGCGCGGATTGCCGTTCATCACCTGCGCGAGCCGCTCGACCGCCTCGCGCTGCTCGGCGCTCAGCGTCGTCGGCAGCTCGATCGTGAAGCGGTAGTGGATGTCGCCGCGGCCTCTGCCGCCGAGCCGCGGCGCGCCCTCGCCTCTCAGCCGCTGCACCGCGCCGTGTCTCGTGCCGGGCGCGATCCGCAGGCGCTTCTTGCCGGTCAGCGTCGGCACCTCGACGGTCGCGCCCTGCAGCGCCTCGACGATCGTCAGCGGCACCTCGACCTCGATGTGGTCGCCGACCTGTCTGAAGACCGGGGACGGCGCCACGCGCGTGACGACGAACAGGTCGCCGGGCGGACCGCCGTTCGCGCCCGGCTCGCCCTTGCCGGCTATGCGCACGCGGCTGCCGTCCCGCACGCCCGCGGGGACGTTCACGCGCAGGCGCTTGATCGTGCGGCGCGCGCCCGAGCCGCCGCACGTCGGGCACGGTGACTCGACGACCGTGCCGCTGCCGTTGCAGCGCGAGCACGGCTGCGTGATCGAGAAGAAGCCCTGGCCCTGCGACTCGACGCCGCGCCCCTGGCAGACGGGACACACGACCGGCGACGTGCCCGGTCTGGCGCCGGTGCCGTGGCACGTCTCGCACGGCGTGGAGGTGGGGATCGCGAGCGCCGTCTGCGTCCCGTCGACCGCCTCCTGGAACGACAGCGAGACCTCGGTCTCGAGGTCGCGACCGCGCTGCGGGCGCGCACGCCCGCCCGGACCCGCGCCGCCGCGCCCGGGGCCGCCCGCAGGCCCGCCGGCCGGGCCGCCGCCGCGCCCGAACAGGTTCGAGAGGATGTCGCTGAAGGACCCGAACGCGTTCGGGTCGAAGCCGGCGCCGCCGCCGGCCGCGAACGGACCGGTGCCCTGGTCGTACGCCTTGCGCTTGTCCGGGTCGGACAGCACGTCGTAGGCGGCCGAGACCTCCTTGAAGCGCTCCTCGGCGCTCGCGTCCCCGGCGTTCGTGTCCGGGTGGTATCTGCGCGCGAGTCTGCGGTAGGCCTTCTTGATCTCGGCGTCGGAGGCGTTTCTGCCGACGCCGAGGACCCTGTAGAGGTCGGGCTTCGTGGCGGCCACGGGTCAGCCCTCGCCTATGCCGCCACCACGACGCGGGCAGGCCGCAGGACGCTCTCGCCGTGGCGGAAGCCCTGCTGGTAGACCTCGACGACCGTCCCGGCGTCCGTGCCCTCGACCGGCTGCTGCGCCATCGCCTCGTGCTCGTTCGGGTCGAAGCGCTCGCCTCTCGGCGAGAACGGCTCGATCCCGACGCGCTTGAGCACGGCGAGCAGCTCGTCCTGCACGAGCTTGACGCCCGTGCCGAGGTGGCCGTCGGCCTCGCCCTCGGCCTCGGCCGCCGCGAGCGCCCGCCCGAGGTTGTCGAGCGCCGGCAGCAGCTCCTTCGCGAGGCGGCCGACCCCGCGCGCCTCCGCGGCGGCGACGTCGCGCGTCATCCGCTTGCGGAAGTTCTCGAAGTCGGCCTGCGTGCGCTGCGCGAGCGCGAGGTACTCGTCCGCCTTGCCGGCGCGCGCGAGCAGCTCGTCGAGGTCGTGCTCGACCTCCTCGGCCGCCTGCTGCTCGGGGCTCGCGTCGGCCTCGGCGGTCTCGTGCACCCCGTCGACGGGCTGCTCCTCCTCGACCTCGACCTGCTGCTCGTGCTCGGCGCTCATCGTCAGTTGCCCTCGTCCACGACCTCGGCGTCGACGACGTCCTCGTCGGCCGCGCCGTCGGTCCCGTTCGCGGACGCGCCATCCGCCGCGGCAGCCGCCTGCTGCTGTTGGGCCTTCTCGTACATCGCCTCGGAGACCTTGTGGAAGGCGGCCTGCAGCGCCTCCGCCTTCGCGTTGAGCTCGTTCGGGTCCTCGGACTCGAGCGACTCGCGCACGGCCTTGATCGCTGCCTCGATCTCCGTTCTCGACGCCTCGTCGACGCCGTCGCCGAGCTCTCTCAGCTGGCGCTCGGCCTGGTAGGCGGCGTTCTCCGCGTTGTTGCGGGCCTCCGCCAGCTCGCGCGCCTTCTTGTCCTCCTCGGCGTGCGTCTCGGCGTCGCCGACCATCTGTCTGATCTCGTCCTCGGACAGGCCGGAGCCGGCCTTGATCTCGATCTTCTGCTCCTTGCCGGTGCCGAGGTCTCTCGCGGACACGGACAGGATCCCGTTCGCGTCGATGTCGAACGCGACCTCGATCTGCGGGATGCCGCGCGGCGCCGGCGGGATGCCGGTCAGCTGGAACTTGCCGAGCGACTTGTTGTACTGCGCCATCTCGCGCTCGCCCTGGAGCACGTGGATCTCGACCGACGGCTGGTTGTCGTCCGCGGTCGAGAAGACCTCGCCCTTGCGCGTCGGGATCGTGGTGTTGCGCTCGATCAGCTTCGTCATCACGCCGCCCTTGGTCTCGATGCCGAGGGTGAGCGGGGTCACGTCGAGCAGCAGGACGTCCTTGACGTCGCCGGCGAGCACGCCGGCCTGGATGGCGGCGCCGACGGCCACGACCTCGTCCGGGTTGACGCCCCGGTGCGGGTCCTTGCCGGTGAGCTCCTTGACCTTCTCCTGCACGGCCGGCATGCGCGTCATGCCGCCGACCATCACGACGTGGTCGATCGCGGCCGCGCCCTTGTCCTTCGCGTCGTCGAGCGCCTGGCGGACCGGCGCGACGGTGCGCTCGATCAGGTCGCTCGTCAGCTCGTTGAGCTTCGCGCGCGAGAGGCGCGTGTCGAGGTGCTTCGGACCGGACTGGTCGGCCGTGATGAACGGCAGGTTGATCTGCGTCTCCTGCGTGGTGGAGAGCTCGATCTTCGCCTTCTCGGCCGCCTCGTAGAGACGCTGGAGCGCCATCGCGTCGGCCGCCAGGTCGATCCCCTGGTCCTTCTTGAACTCGGCGACGAGCCAGTCGACGATCGCCTTGTCGAAGTTGTCGCCGCCGAGGTGGTTGTCGCCGGCGGTCGACTTGACCTCGAACACGCCGTCGCCGATCTCCAGGACGGACACGTCGAACGTGCCGCCGCCGAGGTCGAAGACGAGGATCGTCTGGTCGGTCTCCTTGTCGAGCCCGTACGCGAGCGAGGCCGCGGTCGGCTCGTTGATGATGCGCTTGACGTCGAGGCCGGCGACCTTGCCGGCGTCCTTCGTCGCCTGGCGCTGGTCGTCGTTGAAGTAGGCCGGGACGGTGATGACGGCGCTGTCGACCGCCTCGCCGAGGTAGGCCTCCGCGTCGGCCTTCAGCTTCGCGAGGATCATCGCGCTGACCTCGGGCGGGGAGTACTGCTTGCCGCCCGCCTCGACGCGCGCGTCGCCGTTCGGGCCGGCGACGACTCTGTAGGGGACGATCTGCTCCTCCTCGCGCACCTCGGCCTCCTTGCGGCCCATGAAGCGCTTGATCGAGAAGATCGTGTTGGTCGGGTTCGTGACCGCCTGCCGCTTGGCGACGGTGCCGACGAGCCGCTCCCCGGACTGCGTGAACGCGACCACCGACGGCGTCGTGCGACCGCCCTCGGCGTTCTCGATCACCGTGGGCTCGCCGCCCTCGAGGACGGCCATGCAGCTGTTGGTGGTGCCGAGGTCGATGCCGATCGTCTTGCCCATGGGCGTGGTCTCCTTCGATGCTGCGTGGTCTCAGGGGGGAGAAATCTAAGCGGGAGTGTAGTAGATCTTGCGCGATTTCTACACACGCCGACTGGGACACGTGCGCCGCAGCACGCAATTCGCGCAGTCCGGCGTGCGGGCATGGCACGTGCGGCGCCCATGGCGCAGCAGGTTCACGTGCAGCTCGAGCTCCTCGCCCGGCGGCGTCAGCGCGAGCATCGCGTCGTGCAGCTCCTCGAACGGCGCGCCCGGCCGCAGCAGGCGCAACCGCATGCCGACGCGCGAGACGTGCGTGTCGACCGGCACGTCGTGCAGCCCGTACGCGAACAGCAGCACGCACGCGGCCGTCTTGCGGCCGACGCCGGGCAGGCTCGTCAGGTACGCCTGGCTCTCCGGCACCGGGACGTCGCGCAGCCAGGCGAGGTCCATCGGCGAGCCCGGCCCGCCCGCCCCGCGGTTGCGCTCGTCCGCGTCGATCGCCCGCAGGATCGCCTGGATCCGCCCGCTCTTGACCTTCGAGATGCCGCCCGGGCGGATCGCCTCCTCGACCTCCGCGACGGGCGCGTCGAGGACCGCCTCCCACGACGGAAAGCGCTCGCGCAGCCGCTCGTAGGCGACGTCGCGGTTGCGGTCGTTCGTCGACTGCGAGAGGACGGTCAGGATCAGCTCGTCGAGCGGCTGCTCGTGCGGTGCCATGACCGGGATCCCGTAGACGTCGCGCAGGCGGTCGCGGATCACGCTCACGCGGCGCCGCGTCGGGCGTCTCCAGGCCGCGAGAGGGATCGTGGCGCCGGGCGACACGAGCGCGGACGTTAGTCTCCCGCCCGCGTGGACGTCGCCGAGCACACCGGGGAGCTGGACGGCCAGCCGGTCTTCTGGCGCTCCGCTCCGTCGCCACCCGACCGCGCGCCCGTCCTCTACGTCCACGGCGTGCCGACGAGCAGCGACGACTGGCTGCCGTTCCTCGCGCGCACCGGCGGCCTCGCGCCTGACCTGCTCGGCTTCGGCCGCTCGGGCAAGGGCGGCCAGAACGACTACTCGCTCGAGGGGATCGCGCGCTTCGTCGAGCGCTTCCTCGACGAGGTCGTGCGCGTCGAGCGCGTGCGGCTGGTGGTGCACGACTGGGGCTCCGCGGCGCTCGCGTTCGCGCAGCGCGCGCCCGAGCGGATCGAGCGGCTCGCGATCCTGGACGCGATCCCGCTGCTGCCCGGCTACCGCTGGCACCGCGTCGCGCGGCTGTGGCGCATGCGCGGCGTCGGGGAGGTGGCGATGGGGCTGACGCTGCGCCCGACGATGGCGCGCGCGCTGGGACCGGCGTTCGCGGGCGGGCGCGCGCCGGAGGGCTTCGTCGAGGCGGCGCTGCGCCACTTCGACCAGGGCACGCAGCGGGCGATCCTGCGGCTCTACCGCAGCGCGCCGGAGCAGCTGCTGGCCGCCTCCGGGAGAGGACTCTCATCTTTGGAGGTGCCCGCACTGATAGGTTGGGGCGCGCGCGATCCCTTCATCTCATCGCGCTTCGGGGAGCAGTATGCCGCGGAGCTGCCGATGGGAGAGCTCGTGCTCGTCGAAGACGCGGGGCATTGGCCCTGGCTCGACCGCCCCGATCTGATCGACCGCATTGCGACCTTCCTGGAAGAGAGCTGACCGGCCGCTGATCGCGTTCGCGTGCGCGCTGCTGGCGCTGCTGCCGGCCGCCACGCCCGCCGACGCGGCGTCGCAGAGCAAGCTCGGACCGTTCGGACGGGCATTGCTGCGCGAGCTGAACCACGCGCGCGCCCAGTACGGCCTGCCGGCGGTGCGCGACGACGCGCGCATGGACGGCGGCGCCCGCGCGTACGCGCGCACGCTGGCGCGGAGCGGCTCCATCACGCATGGCAGCTGGACCGGTCGCGTGGCCGCCGCGTCGCGCCACGCGGACAGCATCGGCGAGGTGCTGGGCTGGCGCGCCCCCGGGCGTGCGCGCGACGAGGCGGCGTGGCTCGTCCGCGCGTGGCTCGGCTCGCCGTATCACCGTCCCGTCGTGCTCGGCGCGGGCTTCCGCCGCGTCGGAATCGGCCGCGCGACCGGCTGGGTCGGCGGCGAGTCGTCCGCGATCTACACGGTCGACTTCGCGTCGGCGCGCTAGCGGCGCGCTCGCCGGCGGTAGGGTCGGCGACCGCCATGGTCGCTTCGCGCATCGCATCGCATCCGCGCACGGCCGGCCGCGTCGCGCGCGATCCGCGGCGTGTCGCGCCGGTCGTCCTCGCGGCGGCGCTCGCGGTCCTGTACCTGATCTGGCAGCCCGCCAGCCTCGACCTCGCCGCGGCCGAGTACCGCGCGTGGCTGTTCGACCACGCCGGCTTCGCGCTGTGGGACGCGCAGTGGTACGGCGGACACCATCTGCCCGGCTACAGCGTCCTGTTCCCGCCGCTCGCGGGTTGGCTGGGGCCGCGGCTGCTGGGCGCGCTGGCGGTCGTGGCGGCGGCGTGGTTGTTCGAGCGGATCGCGTGGGAGCGCTTCGGCCCGGATGGCTGGGTTGGCGCGACCTGGTTCGCGCTGGGCGTCTTCGGAACGCTCTTGAGCGGGCGGATGGCGTTCCTGCTTGGACTCGTGTTCGCGCTGGGGTGCGTTGCGTCGCTTGAACGTGGTTGGCGGGCGGGTCCTGTCGCCGGTGAAGACGATTCCGCGGGCGGGGCCGCGGAAGTCGTCTCACCGGCGCCACCCGCCCGATCGGCCGCGCTGGCTGCCCTGCTCGCGTTCGTGACGGCGCTGGCGAGCCCGGTTGCAGCGCTGTTCCTGGCGCTTGCCGGTGGGGCGTACTGGCTCGGCGCGCGGCGGCCGGCCGGGTTCGCGGTCGCGGTCGCGGCGCTTGCGCCGGTGGCGCTCCTCGCGGTCGCGTTCCCCGAGGGCGGGAGCGAGCCGTTCGTGTTCTCGGCGTTCTGGCCGGTCGTCGTGTTTCCGCTCGTGCTTGCGGCGGTGCTCCCGCGCGAGCAGCGCGTACTGCGGGTCGCGGCCGTGCTGTACGCGCTGCTCGCCGTCGTGCTGTTCGCGATCGAAACGCCGGTCGGCGGCAACGTCGCGCGGCTCGGGCAGCTGTGCGCCGGCCCGCTCGCCGCGCTCGCGCTGTGGCCGCGCCGGCGGCTTGCGTTCGCCTGCCTGGCGCCGCTGCTGCTGTGGTGGCAGCTCGGCCCCGCGATCCGCGACGTGCACACCGCCCAGGGCGATCCGAGCGTCGAGGCCGCCTACTACGCGCCCCTGCTCGGCGCGCTGCGCGCACAGGGCGCGAGCGGCGCCGACGGGCGCCTCGAGATCCCCTTCACAAAGGTCCATTGGGAGGCGCGCCGTGTCGCGCCCGCGATCCCGCTCGCGCGCGGCTGGGAGCGCCAGCTCGATCGCGAGGTCAACCCGCTCTTCTACGACGACGCCCCGCTCACTCCGCAGCGCTACCGCGCCTGGCTCGAGCGCATGGCCGTGCGCTGGGTCGCCGTCGCCGACGTGCCGCTCGACTACTCGGCCCACGACGAGGCCGCGCTGATCGCGCGCGGGCTGCCGTATCTGCGCCAGATCTGGCGCGGCGCGCACTGGCGCCTCTACGCGGTGGAGGGCGCAGCACCGCTCGCCGACCCGCCGGCGCGCGTCCTCGCGGCCGGCATCGATGCGCTCACGCTCGCCCTGCCGCGCGCGGCGAGCGTGCGCCTGCGCGTGCGCTGGTCGCCCTACTGGGCCGTGTCCGGCGGCGACGCGTGCGTGGCGCCCGACGGCGACTGGACCCGATTGCGCGCGCGGCGGGCGGGCACCGTACGGCTGACGATGCGCTTCTCGCCCCTCCGAGTCGGCGCGCAGGCCGCACGTTGCGGGGATCCGACCGCCGTGAACAACGGGTAACACCGATAGGATCCGGTGCTTCCCCATGGTTCGCGGCCTTCGCAACATCGAGCGGCGTGTACTGCCGCACGGGTGGGCGGACCTGGCGCGTCAGGTGCTGCTGTTCGCCGCCGCCTACTACGCGTACCAGCTCGTCCGCGGCGCGGTCGACGGCAAGGTCGCGACGGCCGCTTGGAACGCCACGAAGATCATCAATCTCGAGCACAGCCTGAACGTGTTCGCGGAGCCGAGCGTGCAGGCATGGGCGTCGAGCCGCTCCTGGATCATCCACGCGGCCGACTGGATGTACCTCAACAGCCACTTCGTGGTGACGTTCGGGGCGCTCGCGTTCCTCTACCTGCGCCGCAACGACGCCTTCTACTTCGTGCGCAACATGTTCCTGATCGCGATGGGGATCGCGCTCGTGGGCTACGCCGTCTATCCGACGGCGCCGCCGCGGCTGATGCCCGAGTGGGGCTTCGCCGACTCGGTCGCCGCCTTCACCGGCGTGCGCGTCGAGAACGAGCCCGTCAGCGCGCTGCTGAACCTGTACGCGGCGGTCCCGTCGATGCACGTCTGCTTCGCGCTGATGGTCGGCTGGCCGCTCGCGCGGCTCGTCAAGCCACGGCCGCTGAAGGTCGTCTGGCTCCTCTATCCGTTCCTCGTCACGTTCGTCGTCGTGGCGACGGGCAACCACTACTTCTTCGACGCCTTCCTCGGCGCCATGACCGCGGGGATCTCCGCGCTGCTGTCGAAGCAGCTGCTGGCCCGCTGGCGGCCGCAGGCGTGGTCGTTCTCGCGCGCCAAGGCCGAGGCCGCGGCGTGAGCACCGTCGACGAGTTCTCGGCGGCGGTGCGCAACCGCCTGATCGAGTCGCGCCTGACGCCGAACGCGATCTCGCTGACCGGCCTCGTCGGCAACGTCGTGGCTGCCGTGCTGGTGTGGCAGGAGTACTTCTTCCTCGGCGGGATCGCCTTCATCCTCGGCTCGGTGATGGACACGCTCGACGGGCGCTACTCGCGCATGTCGGGCAAGGGCACGCCGTTCGGCGCCTTCCTCGACTCGACGCTCGACCGCGTCGAGGAGGGGATCGTGCTGACCGCCGTCGCCGCCTACTTCGCCACGCAGGGGGACGACCTCGCCGTCGCCGCCGTCGTGCTGGCGGTGCTCGGCTCGCTGATGGTCTCGTACACACGCGCGCGCGCGGAGGCGCTCGGCGTCGAGTGCAAGGTCGGGATCGCGAGCCGCGCCGTGCGCGTCGTGATCCTGTCCGTCGGGCTGGTGTTCGCGAAGGGCGCCGGGCTCGGCGACTTCGAGCTGCTCGCCCCGGCGGTCTACGTGCTCGCGGCGCTGTCTCTGATTACGATGCTGCAGCGCATCTTCCACGTCCGGCGCGAGCTCTCGCGCGGGCCGGTGGTGTAACCCGCGTCCGCCGGCGGGGTCTATCCCCCAGACTTCCCCAGGAGGAACCTTCCCCGTGACAAACACTTCCAGCAACGGCGCCGGCCGCTACCAGCACGAGAAGGTGCGCGTTGCGATCATCGGCGTCGGCAACTGCGCGAACTCGTTCGTGCAGGGCATCCAGTACTACAAGGACGCCGACCCGAACGGCAGAGTGCCGGGCCTCATGCACGTCGACCTCGGCGGCTACCACGTCCGCGACGTGGAGTTCACCGCCGCCTTCGACGTCGACAAGGAGAAGGTCGGCAAGGACCTCTCCGAGGCGATCTGGTCGGGCCAGAACGACACGATCAAGTTCGCCGACGTCCCGCACCTCGACGTGCCCGTGCACCGCGGCATGACGCACGACGGCCTCGGCAAGTACCTCTCGCAGAAGATCGAGAAGGCGCCGGGCCAGACGGCCGACATCGTCCAGATCCTCAAGGACACGAGAACCGACGTCGTCGTCTCGTACCTGCCGGTCGGCTCCGAGCAGGCGACCAAGTGGTACGTCGAGCAGGTGCTCGAGGCCGGCTGCGGCTTCGTCAACTGCATCCCGGTCTTCATCGCGCGCGAGGACTACTGGGACGACCGCTTCAGGAGAGCGGGCCTGCCGATCGTCGGCGACGACATCAAGTCGCAGGTCGGCGCGACGATCACGCACCGCGCTTTGGCTCGGCTGTTCTACGAGCGCGGCGTGCTGCTGGAGCACACCTCCCAGCTCAACGTCGGCGGCAACATGGACTTCTTCAACATGCTCGAGCGCGAGCGGCTGGAGTCGAAGAAGATCTCCAAGACGAACGCGGTGACCTCGGTCGCGGGCGTCGAGATGGCCGAGAGAGACGTGCACGTCGGCCCCTCGGACTACGTGCCGTGGCTGACCGATCGCAAGTGGGCGCACATCCGCCTCGAGGGCAGAGCGTTCGGCGACGTGCCGCTGATCGCGGAGATGAAGCTCGAGGTGTGGGACTCGCCGAACTCGGCCGGCATCGTGATCGACGCCGTGCGCTGCTGCAAGCTGGCGCTGAACCACGGCGTCGGCGGCCAGCTCGACGGGCCCAGCTCCTACCTGATGAAGTCGCCGCACAACCAGCGCCCGGACGACGAGGCGCGCGAGGCGACCGAGCAGTTCATCGCGGCGCACGCCGGCCTGCCCGGCACGCAGCCGACCGGGGCCACGGTTCCGGCGCCGGCTTCGACCGAGTCCTAGCGGCGACACAGCGACCTGCCCGCGGCCGAGCCCGGCCGCGGCGGGTCGTCACCGTCAGCCGTCGTCGCCGTCGGCGCGCAGCCGGTAGCCGACCCCGCGGAGGGTCTCGATCGTGTGCACGCCGAAGGGGCGGTCGATCCGCTCGCGCAGGTAGCGGACGTAGACGTCGACGACGTTCGAGCGGTTTTCGTAGTCCTGACCCCACGCGAGGTCGAGCAGGCGGTGACGCTCGAGCACCTCGCCCGGTCGGCGCATGAACGCCTCCAGCAGCGCGAACTCGCGCGCGGACAGCTCGATCTCCCGCTCGCCGCGGGCGACGCGCCGCGTCGCAGGGTCGAGCGTCAGGTCGCCGACGCGCAGCACCGGCGGCCGCTCGACGTGACCGCGACGCGCGAGCGCGCGCAGTCGAGCGGACAGCTCCGTGAGCGAGAACGGCTTCGTGACGTAGTCGTCGGCGCCCGTGTCGAGGCCCGCGACGCGGTCCGCGACGGCGTCGCGTGCGGTCAACATCAGGATCGGCGCCCACACGCCGTCGGCACGCAGCCGCCGGCACGTCTCGAAGCCGTCGATCCCCGGCAGCATCACGTCGAGCACGATCGCGTCGTAGGAGGAGGAGCCGGCCATCCAGAGCGCGTCCTCGCCGCGCTCGGCGACGTCGCAGACGACCCCTTCCTCGGTCAGTCCGCGGCGGATCGCAGCCCGCAGCTTCGGCTCGTCCTCGACGAGCAGCACGCGCATCAGCGCTCGTCCGCCACGCCGTCGTGCTCGACCGGCCCGCGCACCGGGAGCTCGATCCAAACGGTACCGCCACCCGCCTCGAAGCCGGCCGTGCCGCCATGGGCGTGCCCGATCGCGGCCACGATCGCGAGCCCCAGGCCCGCGCCGCCACGACCACGTGCCTGGTCGGCGCGTGAGAAGCGCTCGAACGCGGAGACGGCGAAGCCGGGCGGGAGCCCCGGCCCCTCGTCGCGCACGACGAAGCGGACGTGGTCGCCGTCGCGTCGCTCCGCCGCGAGCACGATTGCGCCGGCACCGTGGAGCAGCGCGTTGTCGAGCAGGTTGCCAAGCGCCTGCTCCAGCCGCAGCCCGTCTCCGTGCAGCGCGACGCCGGGCGTTGCCGCGACCTCGAGCCGGCGTCCGGCCTGCCGGACGCGGGGCTCGAAGCGCTCGGCGACGGCGTGCAGCAGCTCGGCGGCGTCGAGCGGCTCGACGCGCACTGGCACGCCGTCGCGGTCTGCGCGCGCCAGCACCAGCAGGTCCTCCGCGAGGCGGACGAGCCGGTCCGTCTCCTCGCTCGCCGACGCGACCGTCGCTTGCAGCTCCGCGTGCGTACGCGACGGGCGCGCGGCCAGCTCCAGCTCGGCCTTCAGGATCGACAGCGGCGTGCGCAGCTCGTGACTCGCGTCGGCGACGAAGCGCCGCTCGCGCGCGAGCGCCTCGTGAAGGCGGTCGAGCATCGCGTTGAGCGTCTCGCCCAGCCGCCGGATCTCGTCGCGGGCCGGAGGCACGGGCAGACGGGCGTCCGGGCGCCGGCCGGAAACCGCCGCGGCCCGCGCACGCATCCGCTCGACCGGCCGCAGCGCGGCGGCGACCGCCGCGTAGGCCGCGAGCCCCGCGAGCACAAGCGCGGCCAGACCGCCGAACACCAGCGTCGTACGCAGTGCGGCGAGCTGGTCGTCGAGGTCGTCGAGCGAACGGGCTGCCACCACCACTCGAGCATTGCTGGTCCGCTGTGCGGCGAGCCGCACGTGCTCCCCCCCGACGAGCGCGCGGCGGATCAGTACCGCCGGGGCGCCGTCGTCGTCCGTCGCGTGCAGCAGTCGTCGCACGTCGTCGTGGCCGATGAGCGGCGTGCGTCCGGCCTCGGCCGAAGCGACGAGGACCACGCCCCGCGCGTCGAGCAGTTGCGCGCGCTCGTCGTCCTCGGCGCGCACGCTCGCGGCGTCTCCGCGCGCGACGTGCGTGCGCAGCTCCGCGTCGAGCGCGCGCGTGCGCTCAGAGCGCACGCGCGCGTCCACGAATGCCCCGATGGCGACGAGCACCACGGCCATCACCAGCACGAACGCACCGGTGATGCGCAGCCGGATCGGAACGCGACTCACAACCGCAGAGGCTAGGCCGCGCGGCGATCGGGCGTGCGTCAGTCGTCGTTGGTCTCGCCGTCGGCCTGAGCGCCGTTGTCGCCGGCGTCGCCGTTGGGCTCCGGCTGCCCGACGAGCGCGAACGACGCGTCAAGTCGCACGTCGACCGATCTGCCGTCGGGCTTCGTCAGCTCGACCTCGTACGTCGCGCCGTTCTCGCCGTCGCGCTCGAGCGCCGTGACGGTGCCGCCGCCGGTCACCTTCAGCGCGGCAGCCTTCGCCTGCGCCGCGGCGGCCGCCGGCACGGGCTTGCCGCCGCCGTCGTCGTCGCCGCCGTTGGAGACCGCTACGGCGACACCGGTCCCGCCGGCCGCCAGCGCGAGCGCCGCACCCGCGCCGACGATCAACTTACGGTGCAGCTTCATCGTCCTACCTCCTGTGATCGGGGCCAAGGAGGCTTGGTTCTATGCCGGCCGGATGAGATGACGATGAGCTGCGATCGCACTCATCGTCCTCTCATCGCCGGCGCGCTAGAACGGACTGAATCCATCGATGCGGAGGATGCAGATGATCAGCCGGCTTCCATCACGAGCAGCGGTCGCAGCCGTGGCCGTGGGCCTTGCGCTGTGCATGGCCGGCGGCGGAGCGGCAGCGGCGAGATCGGCGCGACCAGGCGAGCTTGCACCGACGCACGGCGCATATGCGCCCAGAATCCATGCCGCGGACTTCGTCGCGCGGATCGACAACCGCTACCTGCCGTACACGCCCGGTACGAGATTCCACTTCGTCGGCGTGCGCGGGACGACGCGCCAGACCGACGACCAGGTCGTGCTGCACCGCAACGTGCGGATTCTCGGCGTCCGCTGCACCGTCGTCCGCGACACCGTCTCGGAGCACGGGCGGGCGGTCGAGCGCACCGACGACTGGTATGCGCAGGACAGGCAGGGCAACGTCTGGTACATGGGCGAGGACTCGTTCGAGCTCCAGCACGGTCGCTTCGTCAAGGCAAGCGACTCGTGGAAGGGCGGCGTCCACGGGGCCCAGCCGGGCATCATCATGCCGGCGCATCCGCGGCCCGGCGACGCCTACCGCCAGGAGTTCTTCCCCGGTCACGCGCTCGACCGCGCACGCGTCGCGCGGCTCGACGGCAGACTGCGGGTGCCGTTCGGCGCCTTCGACCGGCTGCTGGTCACGAACGAGCGCAGCCCACTCGACCGCGGCCAGGTCGAGCGCAAGTGGTACGCGGCCGGCGTCGGCGAGATCGCGGAGCGGGTCGTCAAGGGACCGCACGAGCAGTTCGAGCTGATCAGCGTGAGCCACTGACGAACGCCGACTCACGTGGCGGTCTCGGTCGCGACGACCTCGGCGGGCGTCTGGTCGCGTCTGGTGATCGACAGGTAGGCGACGAGCGCGAAGATGCACGCGAGGAAGATGTAGCTCGTGTCGGTGGTGCCGAGCCCGAGACCGCCGTACTTGTGGCTGTTTTGCGACATGAAGTCGCCGATCGAGGCGCCGAGCGGCCGGGTCAGGATGTACGCCAGCCAGAACGTCAGGACCGCGTTGGCGCGCAGCGCGTAGTGGGCGAAGGCGACGAGCGCGATCGCGGCGCCGAAGACGCCGATCGAGACGGCGTAGCCGAGGCTGGCCTTCTCCGCGACGAGGTCACCGGCGGCGGTGCCCAGCGCGAACGTGAAGAGGATCGCCAGCCAGTAGAACGCCTCGCGTCGGGTCGTGACGATCGTGTGGATCGAGAGCGTGCGCTCGAACCCCCACCAGACGGCGAACACGACCGCGAGGATGACGGCGAAGACCGGCGTGCTCGTCGTCAGCGGCACGTTGTAGCGGTCGGTCATGTTGTCGGTGATCAACGTGCCGAAGACGCTGATCACGACGACCACGAGCCAGTAGGCGACCGGCACGTAGCGCCGCAGCCGGAACTGCGCCGCGAGCAGCGCCAGCAGCAGCGCGCCGGCGACGTAGGTCGTCTTCGTCAGCCCGAACCCGAGCGTGTCGTTGACGTAGTCCGCCGCGGTCTCGCCGACGGTCGTGCACATGATCTTGATGACCCAGAACCAGAGGGTGACCTCCGGGACCTTGTTCAGCATGCGGCGGCCGAGCGAGCGGCCCGGCGCCTCCGTTGTCGCGCTCATGGCGGCGAGTGTGCGCAAGACGACCTGACCGCCGCCTGAACGCCGGCTGCCGCTACAGCGCGAACACCAGCGTGCAGAGCCCGCCAGCGGCGATGCAGTAGATCCCGAACGGGGTGAGGCGGTTCGTCTCGAAGAAGCGCAGCAGGAACCTGACGGCGAGGAACGTCGTCAGCGCCGCCGCGAGCGCGCCGACGAGCGCGGGGCCGCGCACGCCGTCGCCCTCGGGCCCGAACAGCTCCGGCAGCTTCAGCACGGCCGCGGCGCCGATGATCGGGGTGGCGAGCAGGAAGCCGTAGCGTGCTGCGTCCTCGTTGGAGAGCCCGGCGAGCAGGCCGCCGCCCATCGTGATGCCCGAGCGCGAGATGCCGGGCACGAGCGCGGCCGCCTGCGCGGTGCCGACCGCGACGGCTTGGCGCCAGCTGAGCGTCTGTGCGATGTGCGCGTCGTGGTCGCCGCGCGCGTCGCCGGGCGTCGGAGCGCGCTTGCGCCAGCGCTCGAACAGCAGCAGCAGGATCCCGTTGACGATCAGGAACGCGGCCGCTGAGGCCGCGGACGCGAACAGCGTCCGCAGCGCGTGCTCCAGCAGCAGCCCGAGCAGGCCGGCCGGGACGGTGCCGACGACCAGCAGCCAGCCGAGGCGCGCGTCGAGGTCCTCGCGACCGATCTCGCGGTCGCGCAGCGAGCGGCCAATGCCGCGCAGGATCCGCATCCAGTCTCTGAGGAAGAAGACGAACAGCACGATCGCCGTCGCGAGATGCGTCGCCACCAGGAACGTGAGGAAGAACTGGTCGTTCTGGTGGATGTCCCAGCCGAACAGCCGCGGCAGGATCACGGCGTGGCCGAGGCTCGAGACCGGGAACGGCTCGGCGACGCCCTGAAGGAGCCCGAGCACGAGCGCCTGGAAGTAGCTGATCGGGTCCTGCACGCGCGCCCTACGCGTCCGCGGGGCGGGAGGGCCCGGTCTGGAACCACGCGAACGCGAAGCAGCCGAGCGCGACCACGAGCGCGGCGATGCCGTGCTTGACGTGATGGTGCGCGGAGCCGGCCTCGTGGCCGGGGAAGAACGACGGCAGGGCGGAGGCCGTGTCGGCGACGTAGACGACCGTCACGACGAGCAGCAGGACGCCGACGGCGATCGCGGGGGCGATGAGGATGCGGCGCTTGGTCATGCGATTCTCTGTGTCTTGGGGTCTGGGGGAGGATTCCCATTGGCCCGGAATCACGGCCAGCACGATGTCATCGCATACCTGAACGAAACCTGAACGGATTCGCCGGCGGGCGAGCCCCACCCGCCCAGGCGCGATCATCTGCCGATGGCCACGGCGACGATCGGGCTGTGCGAGGACGACGCCGACCTGCGCTCGGTGCTGACGCGCGCGCTGGGCGCCGAAGGCTTCGAGGTACGCGCGACGATGACCGGCCACGAAGCGGTCGAGGCGTTCTCCGCCGCCCCGCCCGACCTGCTGGTGCTCGACATCGGCCTGCCGGACGCCGACGGTCGCGACGTCTGCCAGGCGCTGCGCTCGCACGGCGTGCAGGCGCCGGTCGTGTTCCTGACGGCGCGCGACGCGCTGCCCGATCGGCTTTCCGGGTTCCACGCCGGCGGCGACGACTACCTCACGAAGCCGTTCGCGCTGGCCGAGCTGGTCGTGCGCGTGCGGGCGCTGCTGCGACGAGCCGGCGCGATGGACGCACCGGTCGAGCTCGGCGAGGGGCTGCGACTGGATCCCTCCGCGCATGCGCTGCGCTGCGGCAAGCGGTCGGCGTCGCTGACGCCGACGGAGTTCCGCATCCTCGCCGCGCTCACGGCGAGAGCGTGCGACGTCGTACGCCGCGCCGAGCTGACGGCAGCGGCGTGGCCAGAGGGCGCGATCGTGCACGCCAACACGCTCGACGCCTACATCGGCCGTCTGCGTCGCAAGCTCGCGACGGTCGCGAGCGACCGCGCGATCGAGACGATCCGCGGCGTCGGCTATACGCTGCGATGAGCCGTCTCGATCTGCGCGACCGCGTCACGCTCGCCACCGCACTCGTGCTCGCGCTCGGCCTCGCCGTCCTGACGCTCGGCGTGTACCTGCTGCTCTCGCACCAGCTCGACCAGGACGTCTCGGCACGCCTGCGCGAGCGCGCCGCCGCGCAACGCGCGCTCGTCAGCGTCGAGCACGGCCGCGTCGTCGTGCGCGACGCGGCCGGCGACGGCGCGCTCGACGACCAGGCGTGGGTGTTCGCCGACGGTCGCAGCGTGCGTCGCCCGCCCGCGTCGCCGACGATCCAGCGCGCGGCTGCCGCGTTGGCCGACGTGGACAGCCCGGCCGAGCGCTCGCTCGGCGAGCAGCTGCGGCTGCGGGCCGAGCCGGTCCAGCTACCCGGCGGCCGGCGTCGGATCGGGACGGTCGTCGTCGGCACCTCGCTCGTGCCCTACGAGCACACCGAGCTGATCGCGCTGCTCGGTGCGCTCGCGCTCGACGCCTTCGTGCTCGTCGCGGGCGTGCTGCTCGCACGCCGCGCCGTCGGCAAGGCGCTCGAGCCGGTCGCGGAGATGACACGGCGCGCGGCGGACTGGAGCGAGCACGACCTCGACCGCCGCTTCGAGCTCGGCCCGCCGCGCGACGAGCTGACCGCGCTGTCCGCCACCCTCGACGGCCTGCTCGCGCGCATCGCCGCAAGCCTGCGGCACGAGCAGCGCTTCTCCGCCGAGATGGCGCACGAGCTGCGGACTCCGCTGAGCGGCGTGCGCGGCGAGGCGGAGCTGGCGCTGCGTGCGCCCGCGCCGACGGCCGGGGCACGCGACGCGCTCGAGCGCATCCTGCGCGGGACCGAGCGCATGGAGCGCGTGATCGAGTCGCTGCTGACGGTCGCCCGCAACGACGCTCGGCCGAACCTGGGCTCCAGCGACGTTCGCGCCGGCGTCGTCCGCACGCTCGACGCGCTCGCGCCGGTCGCGAAGCGCGCGCAGGTGGAGGTGACGTTCGTCCCGCCGGCCACGCCGCTGCGCGTCGGCGCCGACGAGGACGCCGTCACGCATGCGCTCCAGCCGCTGCTCGAGAACGCCATCCGCCATGCGACACGCGCCATCGCGGTGACGCTCGTGCACACCGAGGGCCGGGTCGAGATCGTCGTGCACGACGACGGGCCCGGCATCGGCGCCGCCGACGCCGACGCGCTGTTCCAGCCC
>DASVFS010000266.1:0-5406 GCA_036379915.1 Conexibacter sp.
CATCGCGGCGCTGAACCAGTTCTTCGACCCGATCCAGTCGCTCTCGCAGCTCTACACGACCTACCAGTCGGGCATGGCGGCGCTCGACAAGATCTTCGAGCTGCTCGACGAGGAGCCGGAGCTGGTCGATCGTGCGGACGCGGTGGCGCTGGAGGAGCTGCGGGGCGAGCTGGCGTTCGACGGCGTGTCGTTCCGGTACGGCGACGACACGGGTCCCTGGGCGCTGCGCGACGTCTCGCTGGAGGTGCCGCCGGGCACGACCGTCGCGCTCGTCGGCGAGACGGGGGCCGGCAAGTCGACGTTCGCGAAGCTCGTCGCGCGCTTCTACGACCCGACCGCGGGCGTCGTGCGCGTGGACGGGCACGACCTGCGCGACGTGTCGTCGGCCTCGCTGCGCACGCGCATGGGGATCGTGCCGCAGGAGGGCTTCCTGTTCAGCGGCACGATCGCCGAGAACATCGCCTTCGGGAGGCCGGACGCCACGCGCGAGGAGGTCGCCGCCGCCGCGGCGGCCGTCGGCGCCGACGCGTTCGTCGCGGACCTGCCGCTCGGCTACGACACCGAGGTCGGCGAGCGCGGCGTGCAGCTGTCGGCCGGCCAGCGCCAGCTGGTCGCGTTCGCGCGCGCGCTGATCGCCGACCCGCGCATCCTCGTGCTCGACGAGGCGACCTCGAACGTCGACGTGCAGACGGAGGCGCGCATCGAGGAGGGCCTGCAGCGCCTGCTCGACGGCCGCACCGCGATCGTGATCGCGCACCGCCTGTCGACGATCCGCCACGCCGACCTGATCGTCGTGCTCGAGCACGGCCGCGTCGCCGAGCAGGGCACGCACGAAGAGCTGCTCGACGCCGGCGGCGCGTACGCGAGCCTTCACCGCGACTGGGCCGAGCAGGCCGCGGCCTGAGCACCGCTCCGGCGTTTCGGGCGCGGCGATCGCGGCAAGGCGTCGAGGCAGCGACCCCGATCGAGGAGGAATCCATGCTCGGCGACAGCAGAGCGTTCAGCGGCTTCGCGGTAGACGACGTGGAGCGGGCCCACCGGTTCTACGCGGACACCCTCGGCGTGCGCACCACCGAGGAGAACGGCATGCTCACGCTGCACCTCGACGGCGGGGCGCGACCGACGCTCGTCTACCCGAAGTCGGATCACGTTCCGGCGGGATACACGATCCTCAACTTCCCCGTGGCGGACATCGACGCGGCGGTCGACGAGCTGGCCTCGCGCGGCGTGGAGCTCGAGCGCTACGACGGCTTCGAGCAGGACGACAAGGGCATCGCGCGCGCCCTCGGCGGCGGGCCGTCGATCGCCTGGTTCAAGGACCCCGCCGGCAACGTCCTGTCCGTGCTGGAGCAGTAGCCGCGCGCGGCGCCCCCGTCGCGGCCGCGGCCGCCGGTAGATTGGCGCGCGAGATGCGCGACGAGTTCGCATTGCTGGGCGGCCTGGACGAACGGGACGTGGCGGAGCTGACGGAGCGGGCGCGGCGGCGGCGCTTCGCGGCCGGGGAGGTCGTCTTCCACGCCGGCGATCCGGCCGACACGCTGCACCTCGTGCGCGCCGGGCGCTTCGCGGTGCGCATCACGACCGAGTTCGGCGCGACGGCGACCTTGAACGTCGTCGGACCGGGCGGCGCGTTCGGCGAGCTGGCGCTGCTCACGCCCGAGGCGCCGCGATCGGCGACGGTGGCGGCGCTGGAGGAGGCCGAGACGCTGTCGATCCACCAGCTCGACTTCGACCGCCTGCGCAGACGCCGCCCGCAGACGGACGCGCTGCTCGTCGGCGTGCTGGCGCAGCGCGTGCGGGAGCTGTCCGAGCAGCTCGTCGAGGCGCTGCACATCCCCGCCGACACGCGCGTGCGACGGCGACTGCTGGACGTCGTCGGCGCCTACGGCGAGACCGCCGCGGGCGCGGTCGTGCCGCTCACGCAGGAGGAGCTGGCGTCGCTGGCCGGCACCTCGCGCGCGACCGTCAACAGAGTGCTGCGCGAGGAGCAGGAGCGCGGGACGCTCGAGCTGTCGCGCGGGCGCACGACGCTCGTCGACCCCGAGGCGCTCGCGAGACGGGCGCGCGGGGCGTTCGCCTGAGCGGGCGCGCGCCGCGATCCGGCGCTCGGCGCGGCTCCGTCTACGGCCGTCTCGCGGGCGCGAGGAAGCGCTTCCCCGCCGGCACGAGCACCGTCCGCCGGAGCGCGAACGAGCGCACCGCCACGAGGCCCTTCGAGACGACGACGAGCGTGCCCGGGCGGGGATGCGTGTCGCAGCGGTCGACGATCGTCCAGCGCGTGCCGCGCACGGTCGCCGCGCCGTAGCGTCCTCTCGTCCTGATGCGCCCGCGGGCGCGCACCTTGAGTCTGCGGCCGTGCTTCGCCTTCGCGCTCGCGTGCGCGAGGACGCTGGTGCCCGCCGCCGTCGCCGCGCGCGCGTCCCGCGCGCCGTCGCGGATCTGCGTTCGCGGCGACGCGGCGCAACCGAAGACGGGCCCGGACAAGGTCAGCTCGCCCGGGCGCTGGCCGTGGTCGTACTGCGGGGGCTGATCGACGACGAAGCGCCCACCGGTTGCGATCCCCTTCGCGCGCTTGCCGGTCGGGTTGGTCGCGAAGAACACGACGACGCTGCCGTCGGAGACGTCCAGCTCGGAGCCCATCGGCAGGTTGGCGATCGCCTCGAACGGCGTGAATCCGCGCTCGCCGGGCAGGCGCACCAGCACCCTCCCCAGCCGCGGCCGGGCGACGACGCTCTTCCCCAGCACCGGCGGCGAGACGCCGAGCGGCGGCGTCGGGTTGAGCGAGTCGTCGACCGGGGCGGCGCCCTGCACGACCGAACGGACGCGCTGGTTGAACGCGTCCGCGACCAGGAGCCGCCGCCCGTCCTGCGCGACCGCGCGCGGGTGCGAGAGCTGCGCCAGCTCGGGATCGCCGCCGTCGCCGGAGAAGCCGGCGACGCCGGTCCCGGCGAGCGTGCGGATCCTCCCGTCGACGTCGACCAGCCGCACGCGCTCCCCGCTCGAGTCCGCGACCGCGATCGAGCCGTCGGCGAGCGCGGCGACGCCCTCGGGGGCGTTCAGCAGCGCCTTGCCGGCCGGGCCGCCGTCGCCGCCGAAGCCGGCCGGACCGGCGCCGACGACCGTCGTGATCGCGCCGCCGGCGGTCACGCGGCGGATGCGGTTGTTGCCCGTGTCGGCGATCAGGTAGCCGCCGCCGGTCAGCGGCGCGACGTCGCTCGGCGCGTCGAGCGCGGCCTGCGTCGCCGGACCGCCGTCGCCGGTGAAGGCCGCCGGCCCGGTCCCCGCGACGGTCGTGATGATCCCGCCGGGCGATACCCGGCGGATGCGGTTGTTGCCCGTGTCGGCGATCAGGTAGCCGCCGTCGGGGAGCGCGGCGACGCCGGCCGGCTGGTTGAGCTGCGCGATCTGCGCGCCGTCGCCGTCGCCGCCGAAGCCCGGTGAGCCGGTGCCCGCGAGCGTCGTGAGCGTGCCGTTGACGACCGCGCGGACGCGGTTGTTGCCGGTGTCGGCGATCAGGAAGCTCTGCCCGCTCCCGCCGAGCGGCGCGACCCCGCGCGGCTGGTTGAGGCGGACCGCGGAGCTGGTCGGCGGCAGGCCGTCGCCGCCGAACGCGCCCGGCGCACCGGCCGCCGGGCCCGCGCCCGCCACCGTCTGGATCGCGCCGCTCGCGTCGACGCGGCGGATGCGGTGGTTCGCCGTGTCGGCGATCAGGTAGCCGCCGCCCCCGCCGAGCGGGTCGAGCGGCGACACGTCCGACGGGCTGCTCAGCAGCGCGCTCGTCGCGGGGCCGCCGTCGCCGCCGAAGCCGCCGCCACTGCCCGCGACCGTCTGGATGCGCTCGCCCGGCGCGCCGTGCACGACGCCGGTCGCCGCGACGACGAGCAGCGCCAGCGGCGCGCACGTCGCGAGCAGGCGGAGGACGAGGCTGCGGAGCGGTCGGGGCATCGGGGGGACTCTCGCGCGTCGCGCGCCACGGCACTGTCGCAGAGTCGACGCACGGCGTGTCGGATGCGCGACACTCCCGCGCATGCCGCGGCGTCCCCCAGCCCGCCTCCTGCGCGCGCTCGCGGTGGGACTGGCCGCGGCGGCGGTCGCCGGCGGGCTGGCGCTCGCCGGCGGCCCGCTCGAGCGCGCCGAGCAGTCGCTCGTGGACGCGCGCTACGAGCTGCGGGGCGAACACGCGCTGCCGGACGTCGCGGTCGTCGCGATCGACCAGCCGACGTTCGGCCGCCTCCCGTACCGCTGGCCGTATCCCCGCTGGATCCACGCCGAGGCGATCGACCGGCTGCTGAGAGCAGGCGCCCGCACGGTCGTCTACGACGTGCAGTTCTCCGAGCCGTCGAATCGCCGCGACGACCGGCAGCTGCTCGCCGCGGCCGGCGACCGACGCGTGATCCTCAGCACGACCGAGCTCGACGCCGAGGGCCGGCCGGCGGTGATCGGCGGGGCCCGGCGACTCGCGGCCCGCGGCGGCCGGATCGGCACGGCGCTCGTCCCCGTCGACGACGACGGGGTGTGGCGACGGCTCGAGGGACGGGTGGCGGGCGTCCCGGCGCTCGCGACGCTGGCCGCCGGCGGCGACCCGACGACACCCTCGCGGCCGATCGACTTCGCCGGACCGGCGGGCACCGCACGCACCCTCTCGTTCTGGCGGGCGGCGTCGGGCCGGTTCGACGCGGACGCGGTCCGCGGGCGGATCGTCGTCGTCGGCGCGACCGTCCCGTCGCTGCAGGACCTGCATCCGGTGCCGGTCGGCGGGGACCTGATGCCGGGCGCGGAGATCCACGCGAACGCGATCCAGACGGTCCTCGACGGCTACCCGCTCGACGACGCGCCCGCATTCGCCGCGATCCTGCTCGTGCTGGCGGCCGGCCTGTTCGCGCCGCTCGCGACGCTCGCCGGCTCGCCCGGCCGCGCGCTCGCGCAGGCGCTCGGCGCCGGCCTGCTCGGCACGCTCGCGCTGCTCGGCGGCGCGCAGCTCGCGTTCGACGCCGGCGCGATCGTCCCGGTCGCCGCGCCGCTGCTCGCGCTCGCGCTCGGGACGCTCGGCGCGGTGGCGCTGACGTACCTGTTCGAGGTGCGCGCCCGTCGCCGGCTGCGCGCGACGTTCGAGCGCTTCGTCGCGCCGGACGTCGCGGCCGCGCTGCTGCCGGACGGCGACGAGGCGCCGCGGCTGGAGAGCAGACGGCTGGAGGCGACCGTCCTGTTCTGCGACCTGCGCGGCTTCACGACGCTGTCCGAGCGGCTCGACGCCGAGCAGGTGATCGCCGTCCTCAACCACTACCTCGAGGCCGTCTCGAGCGCGGTCTTCGCGCACGGCGGGACGGTCGTCTCCTATCAGGGCGACGGCGTCATGGCCGTCTTCGGCGCCCCGTTGCCGCAGGACGACCACGCCGCCCGCGCGCT
>DASVFS010000267.1:0-4821 GCA_036379915.1 Conexibacter sp.
TCGATCTGCGCGCGCTCGAACGGGATCGCGAGCGTCCGATGCAGCTCGACCGCGCGCGCGACGTGCGCGGCCGCGCCGTCCGCGTCGCCGTCGAGCAGCGCCAGCTCGCCGATCGCCTGCGCGAGCGCCGCCAGCGCGTCGGGGTGACCGGCGTCCGCCGCCATCCGCGCGAGCGCGTCCGCGCACGCGTTCGCGCCGCCGCGGTCGCCGCGCATGGCGAACCACGTCGCCGCCCAACGGATCCCCCACACCGCGTAGTGGTGGTCCTCGCTGCGCTCCCAGCGCGCGAGCAGCGCGCGGCAGTGCGCGGCGACCTCGTCCTCCAGCCCCTCCGCCGCGGCGACGTACGCCAGCGCCGTGGTGGAGTCCATCGACATGTTGTAGTGGCCGACGGAGGACGAGACGGCGCGCGACGCCGTCAGCAGGCGCCGCGCCGCGCTGAACTTGCCCTGGAAGGCGTGGATCGCGCCGACGAGCCCCTCCGCGACCCACACCGCCGTGTCGGTCTCGATCAGCTCGCGCCCGAGCGCGCACGCGCGCGCCCACTCGCCGCGCTCGCGCAGCACGTACACGAGGCACGTCACGCACGCGACCTCCGTGCCGGCGTCCTCGCCGGTGCGGCACAGCGCGAGCGCCGTATCGAGCGCCTCCTCGGCCTGGCGGTAGTCGGCCGCGTCGTAGAGCACGAGGCTGAGCCGCTGGTACAGCTCGGCCGCGATCGGCGTGAGGTCGTGCTCGAGCGCGAGCGCGAGTCCGCCGCGGACGGTCGCCAGCCCCGTCGCGTAGTCGCCGCCCTTCGCCTCCACGACGCCGAGCAGCCCGAGCGCCCGCGCGCGCAGGTCGATCCGCTGCGCCGCCGCGGCGTCGCGCTCGGCCGCCTGCGCCAGCTCGACCGCCTCGCCGTAGCGGGCGCCGCGGCGGTGGTGGTCGGCCATCGCCAAGCGCTCGACGGCGGCGTCGGCGGACCGGCCGCCGGCGGCGAACGCCTCGGCCGCGAGCCGGTGCGCGGCGAACGCCGCCTCGCGCTCGCCGTTCAGGTCGCAGACCGCCGCGAGCCGGCGCTGGGCGGCGCCGGCGGCGAGCACGTCGCCGTGTGCGTCGCGGATCGCGACCAGCTCGCGCCACGCCTTCGCCGCCTCGCCCAGTTCGCCGGCCAGCTCGGCGCAGCGCGCGTAGCGCTCGAGCGTCGCGAGCTGCCGCTCGTCCGCGTCCTCCTCCTCGAACAGCTCCAGCGCCTCGCGGCCGGCGCGCGTCGCGTCGCGGTAGGCGTGCAGCGCCTCCGACTCGGCGACCGCCCGCACGAGCGCCTCGCGCGCCCGCGCGCGCTCGGCCGCGCCGAGCCAGTGGGCGGCGAGCTCGGCGCTCGGCCCGCCGCGCCGCTCGAGCGCCTCCGCCAGCTGCCGGTGGAGGGCGCGGCGCCGCAGCCACGGCACCTCCGCGTACAGCGCCTCGCGCGCGAGCGCGTGGCGGAAGGCGGCGCGACCGCCGTCGCGCTCCTCCACGAGCACGCCGGCCTCGAGCAGCTCCGTCAGTCCGGCCTCGCCGGTCAGCTCCGCGACGAGCGACAGCTCGAACGAGCGGCCCGCGACGGCGGCCGCCTCGGCCGCCTCGCGCGCCGCCGGCGAGCGCTCGGAGGCCGCGATCACGACCGCCTCGCGGATCGTGTCGGGGACCGGCACCTCGTCGCGCTCGGCCAGCTCGAGCCCGCGGCGACCGGACTGCAGCGCGCCGGTGACCCGCAGCGCGGCGACCAGCTCCTCGACGAAGAACGGCGAGCCGAGCGTGCGCTCGTGCAGCGCGCGCACGAGCGCGGGCGAGGGCGGCTCGGGCAGGAGGGCGGTCAGCAGCGCGGCGGTCTGCTCGCGGTCGAGCGGCTCGAGCGCGAGCTCCTCGAGGTCGCCGCCGCGCCGCAGCTCGTTGCGCAGCCAGCGCAGGCGGTGGTCGCGCGGGAGGCCGTCGGAGCGATACACGACGACCACGAGGACGGGCATCGCGCGCAGCGGCGCGGCGAGCGCCGCGAGCAGCTCGACGGTCGCCTCGTCGGACCACTGCAGGTCGTCCAGCACGACGACCGCCGGCTGTCCGGCCGCGAGGTGCGCGAAGGCGCAGCGCACGGCCTCGAACAGCGTCGCGCGGTCGCTCGCGGCGCTCGGCGCGCCGAGCTCGGGCAGCAGCAGCGCGAGCTGCTCGCGCAGCGGCCCGCAGCCGTCGAGCGCGCCCGGGTCGTCGCGCAGGCGCGAGCGCAGCGCGGCGACGATCGGGCCGTAGGGAGCGGTCGAGCCGCTCGCCGCCGCGCCGTGCAGCGCGAGGGCGCCGGCGTCGGCGAGCGCCTCGGCGGCGAGCCGGCTCTTGCCGACGCCGGCCTCGCCGCTGAGCAGCAGCAGTCCGCCGCCGCCCTCCCGTGCGCGCTCGATCGCCTGCGCGAGCTGCGCCTGCTCGTCCTCTCGACCGACCAGCGGGGTGCGCGTCCCCATCGTGCGGTCAGTCTAGGCCGGTCGCCTCAGCCGCCGGCCGGAACCGGATCGGGGCGGACGACGACCGTGTCGGCGATCGTGACGACCTCGTCGCACGGCAGGTCCGCGTTCTCGGCGTGCTTGCGGACCGCCTCCTTGCTGTCGCCCTCGTAGACGCAGAACGTGCCGACCTCGCCGCTCTCCTCGGCGATCACATAGCTGCGGATCCAGCGCACGCCCGACCCGGGCGTGTCGCCCACTTGCGCCGAGCGCTCGCCGGCGACCTGGAGATCCTGCGGGCTGGCCCAGCCGTTGCGGCGGAGGATTCCGTAGAGCTGCATGGTGGTGCTCCTTTCGCGAGTCGATTCGATGGCATCGACCGTACGCCCGCGAACGCGGCCGCACATCCGCGAAATTGCCGTATTCGACGGTTGGCGTGTTGCCGTGCTGCCTGCCGGCGCCTCGCACTGTGCGCCCTGGAACACTCCGGCGCGTGGAGCGCCGACTGACCGGTTTGCTGTGCCTGCTCGGGATCGCCGGCCTGTTGCTCGGCGCGACGGCGTCCGCCGCAGAGCCGGTGTTCCCGCTCGGGACCGACGGGCAGGGCATGCGCCTCACGGCGAAGCCGGTCGGGTACCCGCCGCACCGGCACAAGGACC
The DNA here is from genome assembly GCA_036379915.1 of Conexibacter sp. Lineage (GTDB taxonomy): Bacteria > Actinomycetota > Thermoleophilia > Solirubrobacterales > Solirubrobacteraceae > Conexibacter. Next base: position 3,113 of record DASVFS010000267.1, read on the forward strand.
TGTTCCTGACGTTCGACGCGAGCGCCGCCGAGCGCTACCGCGAGATCGCCGGCAGGATGCTCCTCGTCAGCTGTGTCCGCTTCGACCGGCATCCCCGCGTGTTCCAGTTCAACGCCGGCGCCGCGAGCGAGCAGCGAGCGCCCCGCGGTCCGCAGCCGATCGCGGTCCTGATCGGCCGCCGCTACGACGTGTGCAAGGTCGACGTCCGGCACGGCCGGGGCGTGACGACGCTCGGGCGCATCCCGCTCACCCCGCTGGGCGCCGAGAGACTCGACGAGTTCTACGTCTCCGAGGCGGTCGTGACGGCCGCGCGGCTGCTCGCGCGGCCGGCGCGCCCGAGTGCGGCGTCGGTCGCCGCGCTCCGTCACGGCGTCGTGCTCGACGCGCCGGCACAGACGCCGCCGCCCGGAACGCTCGGCGTCTGGAGCGACGGCGCGCAGCACGCCTACGCCGCCCAGGTCACGCGCGCCGGGAAGCTGCTGTTCGTCGACCTGGACGGCGGCGTGACGCGCACCAACGTCGCCGACTACCTGTTCGATCGCGACCCGCTCGGGATCGAATGACGCGACGCCCCCGACCGCTCGCCGTCGTGCTCGCGCTGACGATCGCCGCCGGCGCCGCCGACCTCGCGCACGCCGCGCCGGCCCCGCTCGCGCTCGGGACCGACGGAGACGGCGTCCGACTCGTGCAGCACGGCCGGCCGGCGCGCCTCGCGATCGTCCTCTCGCCGAGGCGCCACCGCGCCGTCGCGGGTCGACAGCTGCTCATCATCTGCGCGCCCGTGCCCGAGGTCACGCTCGGCGGCGGCGTGCCGGGGCGTCCGCCGCGCACGTACCGCAGCCCGCCGCGTCCGCGCGAGGGCGACAGCGCGCGCGTGCGCGTCCCGCGGCGGCGGGGGCCCATCCTCACGCCGATCGCGCCGGGCTGGGACTGGTGCGGCATCGTCGTGCGAAGAGTCGTCCGAAGCGTCCGCAGCCGCACCACCTCGGACCGGCCTTTCGCGACGATCCCGCTGACGCCGGCGGGCGCGGCGTTCGCCGACGAGCGCGAAGCTGCCTTCCGCGTGATCGTGGGCTGGTTCTACCTCGAGCTCATCCCGGAGCCGAGGAGATTCACCGTGCGGCGCGCCGCCCGTTACCTGCACGCCGTCGTGCTCGCCTCGCCCGCCGAGGCGCCGCCTCCCGGACGCCTCGGCCTCTACAGCGACGGCCGCAGACACCACTACGCCGCACAGAGCGACCGCGCCGGCGATCTGTTGTTCCTCGAGCGCGACGGTGAGGTGACGCGCACCAACCTGCTGCGCTACCTGCAGGACGACGTGCTGCTGTGGGGGGCGAACCCCTTCCCCTGGCGGCGCTACTAGAGCACCTGCCGGTAGCGGTGCGTCACCGTCGCGCTTCTCTTGCGGCACGTCACGGCGGCGGTGAACTCGGTCGGCCCGGTGAGGCGCTGCTCCATGCAGGCGTAGCCCTGGACGAGTCTCACGCAACGGCCGCTCGGCCCGTTCTTGAGGCGGCAGACGTGGAACGCCCTGACGACTCTGATGCCTCTGCCGCATCTGAGGCCCGCGACCTTGAGCGACGTGACCTCCGTGGGGCCGAGTCTGTCGGCGACGCCGCTGATGTCGCAGCTTCTGAGTCTCGGTCTCGCTCTCGCGAGCCGAGCGGAGGGAGCGGCGCCGGCGGGAACGACGAAGGCGGCAGAACACG
>DASVFS010000268.1:0-2152 GCA_036379915.1 Conexibacter sp.
CTACGACGTCGTCGTCAGCAGCGAGGTCCTCTACTACGCGGGCGACCGCGCGCGGCTCGACCGCGCCGCGGGGCTGATCGCCGCGGCGCTCGAGCCCGGCGGCACGCTCGTCACCGCCCACGCCAACGTCGTCGCCGACGAGCCGGACGGCGGCGGGTTCGACTGGGGCGTCCCGTTCGGCGCGCGCACGATCGGGGAGGCGCTCGCGTCGGCGGGGCTCGACCTCGTGCACGAGCTCGCGAACCCGCTCTACCGCGTGCAGGCGTGGCGCAGGCCGCGTCGCCGCGTGCGCCTGCGCCGCCCGGAGCCGCGGCGCGAGGGAGCGGCGCTGCCGGACTCGCTGCCGCCGGACGTCGAGCGCCAGTTCCGCTGGCACGGCGGCGCCGTCCCGGAGCCGGAGGAGCGCGAGCCGGTCACCTGGGAGCTGCCGATCCTGATGTACCACCGCGTCGCGCCGGAGGGCAGCGAGCGGCTGCACGAGTGGCGCGTCACGCCGGGCCAGTTCGAGCAGCAGCTGCACTACCTGCGCACCGCCGGGTTCCAGACGGCGACGTTCGAGGAGTGGTGGGAGGCGGCCGAAGGGCACCGGCCGCTGCCCGGTCGCCGCGTGATGCTGACGTTCGACGACGGCTACGAGGACTTCGCCGAGCACGCGCATCCGCTGCTGCGCCAGTACGAACTCGACGCGACCGTCTTCCTCGTCAGCGAGCGCGTCGGCGGCACGAACGAGTGGGACCGCGCATACGGCGAGACGCTGCCGCTGATGGACTGGGAGACGCTGCGCCGGCTCGACGGCGACCACGTGCGCTACGGCGGGCACAGCGCGACGCACCCGATGATGGCCGCGCTCTCGCTCGACGAGGTCGTGCGGGAGGCGAGCCGCTGCCGCGCGGAGCTGACGCGCCAGCTCGGCCATCCGGTGCGCACCTTCGCCTACCCCTACGGGGACGTGGACGCCGCGGTCGCGCGCGCGGTCGGCGGCTGCGGGTTCGAGTTCGCCGTGACGACCGCCGGCTTCGCCGCGCCGGGCTGGATGCCGATGCTCACGCTGCCGCGCATGAACGTCGCCGGCACCGACTCGTTCGACGCGTTCGTGCGCATGCTGGTGCCGGCCGCGAAGGCGGCGGAGCGTTAGATGACCATCTAGCAGCCGCGTCGCCCCAGCACGTGGGCGACGGTGCGCAGCAGGATCTTGAAGTCCGCCCACAGCGTCCAGTTGGCGACGTACAGGTAGTCGATCGTCACCATCTCCTCGAGCGGGATGCGCGTCGAGCCGAGGATCTGCCACGGGCCGGTCATGCCGGGCTTGAGGTGCAGGCGGCGCCGGTGCCAGCCCTGGATCAGGCAGTCGTCCTCGATCACGAGCGGGCGCGGGCCGACGAGGCTCATCTCGCCCCGCAGGACGTTGAGCAGCTGCGGCAGCTCGTCGAGCGAGGTTGCGCGCAGCAGGGCCCCGACGCGCGTGACGCGCGGGTCCTTGGCGATCTTGAACAGCCCGCAGGCTTCGTTGAGGTGCCGCAGTTCGGCCTTCTGCTCGTCGGCGCCGTCGACCATGCTGCGGAACTTGACGATCTCGAAGCGCCTGCCGTCGCGGCCGACGCGGGTCTGCCGGAACAGGATCGGCCCGCGCGAGTCGATCCGGATCGCGAGCGCGATCAGCGCGAGCAGCGGCGCGACGGCCAGCAGGCCGATCGCCGCGAGCGCCAGGTCGAAGCCGCGCTTGACGGCGCGCGAGGAGCGAGAGAGTCCGAAGCGGCGCACGCCGAGCATCGGCACGCCGTCGAGGTCCTCGAACTCGACCGCGGAGCCCACGACCTCCAGCATCCGCGGCATCAGACTGACCTTGCAGCCGTAGCCCTTGATCGCCGTGATCAGCTCGAGCGCCGAGTCGGCCTCGCTCCCGCCCTGCAGGGCGAGGATCACGCGGTCGACGTCGAGGTCGGCGACCTGTGCGCGGATCGTCCCGAGCACGGAGGCGGCGGCCTGGTCCCCGTGCAGCGCGACGACGCCGACGACCTCGGCGTGGAGGTGCGGGTTGCCGTCGAGCTTGGCGTCCAGCGAGCTCGCGGTCCGCTCATCGCCGACGAACAGGCAGCGCTCCGCCTGCGTGGTGCGGCGCGCGGTCGCGCGGGCGGCGACGCGCGCGACGGTC
>DASVFS010000269.1:0-2211 GCA_036379915.1 Conexibacter sp.
AGCGCCAGTCGCCGGCCTTTCCCTGGTCGATCGGCAGGTAGACGACGGCGCCGACGAGCGGTCCTTGATCGAGGTCCGAGGCGGTGCCTACGGCTTGCGGGCCGATGGTCGGGCCGCCGGGGCCGGTTCGCACCGCGCGCACCGACGCGACGGTCCCCTCGGTGACGGAGCGGTACTTGAGGTCGAGCGTGCGGGCGGTCTGCGCGAGGCTGCTCGCGGCAAGGCACGCGAAGAGCACGCCGAAAAGGCGCGCGCGCACGCTAGTCCGCCAGGCTCTGGATGAAGTACGTCGCGGACAGCAGCGCGCTCGGCGGGCCGAGCGCCCCGAGCCAGCGGTCGTAGACGCGCCGGATGTCGCCGCTGCGGTAGAGGCGCGCGAGCGCCCGGTCGACTGCGAGCCGGAAATCCGCGTCGCCGCGCGGCATGGCGAGCGCGTACTGCTCGATCGAGAAATCCTCGTCGAGCAGCCGGTATGCGTCGCCGGAGGCGCGCTGCACCGCGATGCCGATCAGCGTCGTGCGGTCCGAAGCGAGGCCGTCGACCTTGCCGGCGCGCAGCAGCTCCAGTCCTTCGTCGCGGTTGCCGACGAGGACCAGCTCGGCGATCACCTGCGAGCGGCCGAGCGCCTCGCGCAGCGCCGTTTCCGTCGTCGTCCCGCGCAGCACCGCGACGCGCTTGCCGGCAAGGTCCGGCAGGCGGCGGATATTCGAGTCGATCCGGGCGAGCACGCTGCCGCCGTCGACGAACGTGATGAGGCTGAAGTCGACGCGGCGCTGGCGCCCGAGCGTGCGCGTCGTCGTGCTGCACTCGAGGTCTACCTGTTTCTTCCGCACCGCGTCCAGGCGGCCGGCGACGGTCAGCTTCACCCACTGCACCTTGAGGTCGCCGCGGTTCAGCTGCCCGGCGATGCTGTCGGCGACCGCCTTGCACAAGTCCACCGAATAGCCCTGCGGCCCGCCGTTCTCCGAGACGAAGGAAAACGGGGCCGCGGCCTCGATGTAGCCCAGCTTGATGGTCCCGGTCTTGCGGATCTTCTCGAGGGTCTGGGCGCCGGCGGGCAAGCCGAGCGCAGCGGTCAGGCAGGCGGAGAGCAGCACGACGAGGGTTCGCATGGCGCCATGATCGGCCGCGCCGATGCGCAGCGATATAGGACCTTGGTCCAATCGCCGGCAGTCCCAATAGAATCCCGGGATATGAAGAAGCTCCTGCTCCTCGCGCCGCTGCTGGTCGCGGCTTGCGCGTCGATCGACATGGCCGGGTACTACGAAGGCATCCAGGCCGCGGCGAGCGGCGAGCCGGAGCGCATCGTCGGCGTCAACCTGCGCCCCGACGGCACGGCGATCGTGACGAGCGCGTTTTCCGGCCGGCCCAGCCGCTTCCTCGTGCGCGGGCGCTGGGACAACGACGGCGACCTCGTGACGATCGAGCTGCCGACGGCGCCGATCGAGCGGATCGTGTTCCAGCTCGAGAAGGACCGGCTCGTCGGCAAGACGTGGGAACCCTCGACGTGGGGCGCGGCCGGCCCCGGCACGCTGCAGCTGCAGAAGTAGCCGCCGTGGACGCGCTCGCCGTCGTCGCCCTCGCCGCCGCGGCGACCGGGCTTGCGCCCGAGCCGCACGGCCTGTTCGGCGACTTCGACGCCATGCTCGAGCGGCGCGTGGTGCGCGTGCTGGTGCCGTACAGCCGCACGCTCTATTTCAACGACCGCGGCGCGCAGCGCGGCCTGACGGCGGACACGCTGCGCGACTTCGAGATCCACCTCAACAAGAAGTACGCCCGGAAGAACCGCCCGATAGTCGTCGTGGCGATCCCGACGACGCGCGAGCGCCTGTTCCCGGGCCTCGCCGAGGGCAGGGGCGACCTCGCCGCGGGCAACCTCACGATCAGCTCCGAGCGCGATCGCCAGTTCGATTTCTCCAGGCCGATCGCCGAGGACGTCGCGGAGATCGTGGTCGGCGGCCCCCGCTCGCCGAAGCTCGCCTCCCTGGACGATCTCGGGGACAAGGAGGTCCATGCCAGGGCTTCGAGCAGCTACTACGCGAGCCTGGAGGCGCTCAACGCGCGGCTGAAGGCCGAAGGCAAGGCGCCCGCGAAGATCGTGGCGGTGCCCGAGGCGCTCGAGGACGAGGACCTGATGGACATGGCCGCGGCCGGCCTGCTGCGCTATACGATCGTCGACAGCTGGAAGGCGCGCATCTGGGCCCGCCTGCA